>NZ_BDIZ01000001.1:67500-470000 GCF_036245905.1 Sinorhizobium sp. KGO-5 | reverse complement strand
GCTTTTGGCGAGCAATGTCGACTTCCAGGCTCAGCTGAAGCCGACGGATTCGCTCGAAGCCTTCTTCTCGGTCGCCGATGAAAGCGGCAGGGCAACGGAAGATTCGGAACTGCTCTACGTCAACGCCAAATTCGGCGACGCCGAGACGCGGTTCTACCGCTTTCAGGATCCGGACGACAATTCGATCGATTATTTCGACAAGGACGGCAAGAGCATTCGCCAGTTCCTGCTGCGCAATCCCGTTCCGAACGGCCATTTCCGCTCCGGCTTCGGCATGCGCCGCCACCCGATCCTCGGCTTCTCGCGCATGCACACCGGCGTCGACTGGTCCGCTCCGCGCGGCACTCCGATCATCGCGGCCGGAAACGGCGTCGTGCAGAAGGCCGGCTGGGACTCCGGCGGCTACGGCAACCAGACGCTGATCCGCCACGCCAACGGCTATGTGTCCTCCTACAATCACCAGAGCGCGATCGCCAAAAGCGTCAAGCCGGGAACGAAGGTCGTCCAGGGTCAGGTGATCGGCTGGGTCGGAACGACCGGCCTCTCCACCGGCCCGCACCTCCACTACGAACTGATCGTCAACGGCAATAAGGTGGATCCATTGCGTATCCGGCTGCCGGGAGGAAAATCGCTCGGGGGCGAGGCGCTGGCGAAGTTCGAGAAGGAACGCGAACGCATCGACGAGCTTCTCGGCGACGATGCGAACGAGGTCGCAAGCAAGTAGTCGACCCATCGACGGTATCGCGAACTTGCAACAAAAAGGCCGCCCGGAGGGCGGCCTTCGTGGCTGTCGGAATGCGAGGCTTACGCGGCTTCCTGGTTCGCCCCCGCCCCGCGCTTGAAGTTCAGACGGTCTGAACCGGCAACGACCTTGATCACCGAGCCATCCGGGAACTCGCCCTGCAGCACTTTTTCGGCCAGCGGATCCTGCACGTATTTCTGGATCGCCCGCTTCAGGGGGCGAGCGCCGTAGGCCGGATCGTAGCCCCTGTCCGCCAGGAAAACGCGTGCATCGTCCTCGAGCTCGAGCGTGATCTTGCGATCCGCGAGGAGCTTGCGCAGCCTTTCGAGCTGAATGTCGACGATCGCGCCCATCTCCGAACGGCGCAGCCGGTGGAACAGGATGATCTCGTCGACGCGGTTCAGGAATTCCGGACGGAAAGCGGCTCTCACCACTTCCATGACCTGATCGCGAACCGCATCGCTGTCATCGTTTTCGCCGAGTGCGGTCAGGTATTCCGCACCGAGGTTCGAGGTCATGATGATCATCGTGTTCTTGAAGTCGACCGTGCGCCCCTGACCGTCGGTCAGACGCCCATCGTCAAGCACCTGCAGCAGAACGTTGAAGACATCCGGATGCGCCTTCTCGATCTCGTCGAACAGCACGACCTGATAGGGCCGGCGGCGGACGGATTCCGTCAGCGCCCCACCCTCCTCATAACCGACATAGCCGGGAGGCGCGCCGATCAGGCGGGCGACCGAATGCTTCTCCATGTACTCGGACATGTCGATCCGCATCAGCGCGGTCTCGTCGTCGAAGAGGAAGCGGGCAAGCGCCTTGGTGAGCTCCGTCTTGCCGACCCCTGTCGGACCCAGGAAGATGAAGGAGCCGATCGGCCGGTTCGGATCCTGAAGCCCTGCGCGCGAACGGCGAACCGCCCGCGAGACGGCCTGCACGGCATCACCCTGACCGACGACCCATTTCGCCAGCTCGTCTTCCATCCTGAGCAGCTTGTCGCGCTCGCCTTCCAACATCTTGTCGACCGGAATGCCGGTCCATCGAGATACGATGTGGGCGATGTTGTCGGGGGTCACGACTTCCTGGACCATCGGGTTGGCGCTGGCGCCATCCTGGCTTTCCGCTTCCGTCAGTTCCTTTTCGAGATTCGGGATCACGCCGTAGGCAAGCTCCCCTGCCCGCTGGAACTCGCCGTTGCGCTGCGCGATCTGCAGCTCGTTGCGCGCTTCGTCGAGCTGCTTCTTGAGATCGGCTGCCTGCCCGAGCTTCTGCTTCTCGGCCTGCCAGCGCGCCGTCAATGCGGCTGCCTCCTCTTCGAGCGAAGACAGATCGAGTTCGAGCTTGGCAAGGCGATCCTTGGAAGAAACGTCGGTCTCCTTTTTCAAGGCTTCCCGTTCGATCTTCAGCTGAATGACGCGCCTGTCGAGTTCGTCGAGTTCCTCAGGCTTCGAATCGACCTGCATCCTGAGACGCGAGGCTGCCTCGTCCATGAGGTCGATCGCCTTGTCGGGAAGGAAACGATCGGTGATGTAGCGGTTGGAAAGGGCCGCGGCCGCAACCAGCGCGGAATCGGAGATCCGCACCTTGTGATGCTGCTCGTATTTTTCCTTCAGGCCGCGCAGGATCGAGATCGTATCTTCGACCGTCGGCTCCTCGACCATGACCGGCTGGAACCGGCGGGCAAGGGCCGCGTCCTTCTCGACGTGCTTGCGGTATTCGTCGAGCGTCGTCGCGCCGACGCAGTGCAGCTCGCCGCGGGCGAGCGCGGGCTTCAGGAGGTTCGAGGCATCCATAGCCCCGTCCGCCTTGCCTGCACCGACCAGCGTATGCATTTCATCGATGAAGAGGATGATCTCGCCACCTTCCGAGCGCACTTCGTTCAGCACGGCCTTGAGCCGCTCTTCGAATTCACCGCGGAACTTCGCACCGGCGATCAACGCGCCCATGTCGAGCGCCATCAGGCGCTTGTCCTTCAGGCTTTCAGGCACATCGCCGTTGACGATTCTCAGCGCCAGGCCTTCCGCGATCGCGGTCTTGCCGACGCCCGGCTCGCCGATCAGCACGGGATTGTTCTTCGTCCGGCGCGAGAGCACCTGGATCGTTCGGCGGATCTCGTCGTCCCGGCCGATCACCGGATCGAGCTTGCCTTCCCTCGCCTCGGCGGTCAGATCTCGCGCGTACTTCTTGAGCGAATCGAAGCCCTGTTCGGCATTGGCGCTGTCGGCGGTGCGGCCCTTGCGGATTTCGTTGATGACCTGGTTGAGCTTCGTCGGCGTGACGCCGGCCTTGGAGAGGATCGACGCCGTCGCGGCCGAGCTTTCGATCGCCAGTGCCAGAAGCAGGCGTTCCACGGTTACAAAGCTGTCGCCGGCCTTCTTGGCGGCCTCTTCCGCTGCGGTGAACACCTTGGCGAGCGGCTGCGACAGATAGACGGAGCCGTTGCCGCCGGTCACCTTGGGAAGCTTCGCCAAAGCTGCGGCCGTACCGACCTTGGCTTCGCGCGCATTGCCGCCGGCGCGCTCGATAAGCGAAGCCGCCATGCCCTGATCGTCGTCGAGCAATACTTTGAGGACGTGCTCCGGCGTGAATTGCTGGTGCCCTTCGGCCAGTGCATAGGTCTGCGCCGACTGCAGGAAACCGCGGACGCGTTCCGAATATTTTTCGATATCCATTCTCTACCTCCATAGCCCGGCGAGCCCATCATCGTGGCACTGGCCGGCGTTTCAGGATCAGGCTCCCGCATTCGGCAAGCCTTCGAAGCGAAATATGGTGCAGCGCTCTTCGGAATTAAAGAGCGGCAAATGGAGGCAGCAGAGACAATCGCGCGCGAATGCGCTCACGGTGGATGCGGCAGGCGTCGAGATCTTGCGAAAGCAAAAAGCCCAGCCGTTACGGGCTGGGCCTTTAAGAGAATCGCTGC
Organism: Sinorhizobium sp. KGO-5; assembly: GCF_036245905.1. Taxonomy (NCBI): domain Bacteria; kingdom Pseudomonadati; phylum Pseudomonadota; class Alphaproteobacteria; order Hyphomicrobiales; family Rhizobiaceae; genus Sinorhizobium; species Sinorhizobium sp. KGO-5. The sequence goes on along the minus strand of NZ_BDIZ01000001.1, from coordinate 466,341 downwards.
GGAAGGGTTATTCCGAGGCGGCGAGCGCCGGGGTGCTGCCGTCGGTTTCGGGCTGCGCATCGCCCCCTGCCTCTTCCTGCGCGCCGCGGCGCGGCTGCCGGCGAGGCCGGCTCGTGCTGCGGCGACGGGAGGCCGAGCGACCGGCCGATCCCTGCGCTTCCTCTTCCATGGCGACTTCGGCAGGCATGCCCTCGATCACCGGCTGAGGACCCGAACCGTCGATGACCGGCTGAGGCTCGTTGGCCGGAGCCGCTGCGGCCGCCGGAGCGGCCGGCATTTCCTCTGCATAGCCCTGATCCAGATCGTCCTGATCGCGATCGGAAGAGTCACGTTCCTGATAGTCCTGGCGTTCGTCGCGCTGGAACCGGTCCTGCATCTGAGCCTGCGCAGCCGCGATGATGCGGTTGTAATGCTCGGCGTGCTGCAGATAGTTCTCGGCGATTACGCGGTCGCCGGAGCTCTGCGCGTCGCGAGCAAGGGCCGCATATTTTTCGGCAATGTGCTGTGCGGTACCACGAATCTTCACATCCGGGCCGGAGCTGTCGTAGGTCCGCGTCAAGGGATTGGATCCCTTGCGATTGTTGTTGTTGTTGTTTCCGCTGTTGTTGTTATTCCGCCCACGGCCGCGCTTGTTTTGCTGTCCTGGCCTCATAGTCCATTCACCTGAATTTTCTTGATAATGATGATCATGTGGTTCCGCTCTCGGTGCGGAAAGTCCGCACCTGAGAAAACATGCGCCATGACAGATCGCCTCTTCGCGATCTCGGCGCCGGTCAACGTTAAATTAACAGGTACCCGCACAAGGCACTGTCGAACCCTAGCAACTCTTTCTTGAGAGCAATCCCCGTGGCCAGGTCATACTGGAACGAATCCTTGGTCCATGACCTTCTGCCCAGTGCGCGGGGTGAAACTAGCCCGCTTCCTTCGGGATTCCAAGCCCTTTCTTTGCTCTTCCGGAAAAGAGAAGTGCGAGTGCAGCATTTTTTCAACGGTTATTGCTGCGCTCAATATCCTGCTGGAACATCAGGACCCGATCGTTGCCGCCGAGGTCCTTCGCGGCAGAGAGCAAACGAAAGCCCTGCGCTTCGAATAGCGCCGTTACCGCTCGTTTTTGATCGAAACCGATTTCCAAGCCTATTACGCCGTCTGTTTCGAGATGGCGACCAGCATGAGAAGCAATGGCACGATAGGCATCAAGCCCATCCTCTCCGCCATCAAGTGCGGCGACCGGATCGTGGTATCTCACTTCCGGTTCAAGCTCCGGTATTACATTGGACCGGATATAAGGCGGATTTGAGACGATGATATCGAACCGCCCATCCACCGCCTCGAACCAATTGCTTCGAACGGCTCCGAAGCGCGCCGCCAAGCCATTCCTGCGCGCATTTTCAAGTGCTGTCGCCAGAGCGTCTTCCGATATATCGGTACCGAGGCCGTGCGCGTCAAGTACCGCTGCGAGAAGAGCAAGACAAATCGCACCCGTGCCCGTTCCAAGGTCGACGATGCGACAACTCCCCTTGCTTGAAGCGATTCGCCGCGCATGGGGAACCAGGCAGTCGACCAGGGTCTCGGTGTCCGGACGCGGCTCCAGCGTCTCTTTCGAGAGCTTGAGCTTCATGCCGAAGAATTCCCGCTCGCCGAGGATCCGGTAGACCGGCTCATGCGCCGCGCGGCGCTCGACTGCGGCACGAATGCGAGCCGCATCCTCGTCGCTGACGAGCTCTCTTCCTCGCGTCAGGAGCGCGGCTAGCGCAAGGTCGAGCAGGCCGGAGATCAGGTGGCGTGCATCGAGCCCCGCCGATTCGAGGCCGGCGGCCTTCAGCCTGTCGCGGCTCTCGGCTAGGAGGCTGTCGAGGGTTTGGGCCATTGAAACTCAGTTCTGCCTTTCGCCGAGCAGCGCGAGCTGGCTTGCCTGATGGTCGGCGAGCAGCGCATCCACCACGTCGTCGATCTCACCTTCCATCATTCGATCGAGCTTGTAGAGCGTGAGATTGATGCGGTGGTCGGTCAGGCGTCCCTGCGGGAAATTGTAGGTGCGTATGCGCTCGGAACGATCGCCGGAACCTACCTGGCTCCTGCGGTCGGCCGAACGCTCGCTGTCGGCGCGCTGCCGTTCCATGTCATAGAGCCGGGAGCGCAGCACCTGCATCGCCTTGGCACGGTTCTGATGCTGCGACTTTTCCGAACTGGTGACGACGATGCCGGTCGGAATATGGGTTATGCGCACGGCCGAATCGGTCGTGTTGACGTGCTGTCCGCCTGCTCCCGAGGAACGCATCGTATCGACGCGGATATCCTCCGGGCGGACCTCGATGTCGATCTCTTCGGCCTCCGGCAACACCGCGACCGTCGCGGCCGACGTATGGATCCGGCCGCTGGCTTCCGTCTCCGGCACGCGCTGCACCCGGTGGACGCCGGACTCGAATTTCAACCGTGAGAAGACACCGCGTCCCGATACCGTTGCGATGATTTCCTTGTAGCCGCCGGCCTCGCCCTCGCTCGCGGACAGCACTTCGACGCGCCAGCCCTTGCCCGCCGCGTATCGCTCGTACATGCGGAAGAGATCGCCGGCGAAGAGGGCGGCTTCCGAGCCACCCGTACCGGCCCGGATTTCGAGGATCGCGCTCTTTTCGTCGGCCGCATCCTTCGGCAGGAGCAGGATCTGGATTTCCTGCTCAAGCGCTTCGATCTTCTCTTCGACTTCGGGCTTTTCCATCTCCGCGAGGTCGCGCATCTCCTTGTCGGTCGCCCGGTCGGCAAGCATCGCTGCGATGTCGGCAAGCTCGGCCGTCGCCTTTTCATAGGCGCGAATCTTCGACACGACCGGCTGCAGCTCGGAATATTCCGAGGCCAGCTTCACGTAAACGTCGGCCGACGGGCCGGCGGACATGCGCGCCTCGATTTCGCCGAACCGCCGCTCCAGTTCGCGCATCTTTTCAACGGGAAGCTTTGCCAAATCTCACTCCAAATGCACTCGCCTCGCCCGGACCGCGTCCGGACGGAGACGAGAGCCCTCTTGTTCAATCTAAACCGGTATGCCGTTCGCCGCAGCGAAATCGACCAGGAGCTGGCGGATCGACGTGTCGGACTTGACGTCGTCGAGCGCCGCCTCAAGGAGTTCGTTGAGCCTGCCGGCATCCAGCGCCAGGAGCATTGCCTTGACCGGCCCGACAGCCGTCGGCGACATCGAAACCGACCGGAAGCCGAGCCCGAGCAGCGCCATGGCCGAAAGCGGTTTGCTTGCCATCTCGCCGCAAAGCGTCACGGGCGTGTTGTTGCGCTCGCCGGCCCGCACGATCTCCCGGAGAATCCGCAGGAACGGCCGGCCGAGAATGTCGAAACGTTCGGAAACACGGGCATTACCGCGGTCGACCGCCATGGCGAACTGGAAGAGATCGTTAGAGCCGACCGAAACGAAATCGACTTCGGCCATCAGTTCGTCGAGTTGCCAAAGCAGCGCCGGCACTTCCAGCATCGCCCCGAACTGCAGCTTGCGCGGCAGTTGTTCGCCGAGCTTCGATTGGCGCTCGATCTCCTTCTGCAGGAGTTCTCGCGCGCTCTTCAGCTCCGCGACTTCCGTTACCATCGGCAGCATCATCTTGAGCTCGGCGCCGACCGTCGCTCTCAGCATTGCCCGGAACTGGGTACGCAGGAGACCCGGCCGATCGAGCGACAGCCTGATGGCGCGCCAGCCGAGCGCCGGGTTCTCCTCTTCCGCGGCACGGAAATAGGGAACGACCTTGTCGCCGCCGATATCGAGCGTCCGGAATGTGACCGGCTTCCCCGCCGTCTGCTTCATGACGTTGCGGTAGAAAGCTTCCTGCTCCTCGGCCTTGGGCATGGTCGAAGCGATCATGAATTGCAGTTCGGTCCGGAAGAGACCGATACCTTCGGCACCAGCCTCGTTCAGATGGGGCAAGTCGACCAGCAGCCCGGCATTCATCTGCAACGTAATGCGCTTACCGTCCTTCGTCAGAGGCTCGACATCCCTGAGAGCGCGGAACTGCGCCTGCCTGCGCGCACGGAAGCGCACTTTCTCCTCGTAAGCGCGCTGCAGATCGGCCATCGGCCGCAGATGCACCTTCGCATCGTCGCCGTCGACGATGATCGCATCGCGGTTTTCGGCGAGCGCCACTGCCCCTGCCGCCTGGCCGACCACCGGAATGCCCATGGCGCGGGCGACGATGACCACATGGCTGGTGACCGCCCCCTCCTCCAGCACGAGACCGCGCACGTTCTCGCGCGGATAGTCGAGCAACTCCGCAGCGCCCATGGCGCGCGCGACGACGATCGCGTCATTGGGGAAATCGGCAGCCGAAAGCTTGGCGCCATAACCCGAAAGCTGGCGCAACAGCCGGTTCGCAAGATCGTCGAAATCGTGCATCCGCTCGCGCAGATACGGATCGGTCAGCCGGATCATCCGCGCCTTGGTCTCGCTCTGCACCCGCTCCACCGCCGCTTCCGCCGTCAGGCCGTTGCGGATCGCCTCCTCGAGCTTTCTCACCCAGCCGCGGTCGTGGGCGAACATGCGGTAGGTCTCGAGAACCGCGCGGTGCTCGCCCTCCATCGAGACGTCGCGGCGCGACAGCATGTCGTCGATGGAGATGCGCAGCGACCCGAGCGCTTCCGCAAGCCGCTGCAGTTCCTGCTCCGTGTCCTCGTTGAGCAGATTGGTGACGACGATGCGAGGCTCATGCAGGACGACATATCCGAGCCCTATGCCTTCGCCGTAGCTGTTGCCCTCGATCGTCACCGGGCGGGACAGATCGAGCTCGAGCCCGGGCTTGGTGATCTTCTTGAGCTCGCCAGTCGCAACCATCTCGGCGAGCACCATGGCGGTCGTTTCCAGCGCCTCGACCTCGTCCTCGCGATAGTTGCGCTGCGCCTTGTTCTGCACGACGAGGACGCCGAGCGCGCGGCCGGTGCGCAGGATCGGAACGCCGAGGAAAGAGTGATAAATCTCTTCGCCCGTCTCGGGCAGGTAGGTGAAGGCCGGGTGCGACTGGGCATCGGAGAGATTGAGCGGCCGCGCCGAAGCCGCGATCGTGCCGACGAGACCCTGTCCCATCTTCAGTTGCGCCAGGTGCACCGCCGTCTTGTTCAGACCTTCGGTCGCGTAAAGTTCGAGCACGCCATCGGAGCGCAGCACGTAAACCGAGCACACTTCCGCAACCATGTTCTGCGCTATCTGGCGCACGATCCGGTCAAGGCGCTCCTGCGGCTCGAGCGGTTCCGCCATGAGCTCGCGCAACCGCTTGAGGAGAACGCGCGGACCTGCGGAAAGGTCTCTCATCGCGTGGGGTCTCCTGAATAAGAATAAACGTCGGGCCCATGCGGGACGCCGCGGCCTCTGCATGCATCCTCGAAGCGAAATCGATCCGGGGACAAGTTCATGCAGCAGTTCCAATCACTACAGCGACGTCTTCCGTGTCTTTTCAGACGCGCGGCGCCGGGTCGCGAATCCCAAATCAAATGCCTGCCGTTTAACTCTTATCCAGACCGTAGACGGAATGCAAAGTGCGAACGGCCAATTCGGCGTAAGGTCCGTCGATCAGGATGGAGATCTTGATTTCGGAGGTGGTGATCGCCTTGATGTTGATCCCCTTGTCGGCAAGTGCCCGAAACGCGGAAGCGGCGACGCCCGCATGGCTGCGCATGCCGATGCCGATCACCGAGACCTTGACGAGGCCCGACTCCGACTGAATGACGTCATAGCCGATCTTTTCCTTGTTATCCCCCAGAACCCTGAGGGCCTTGTCGACGTCGCCGGACGGCACGGTGAAGGTCATGTCGGTCTTCGAGCCGTCTTCCGAAATGTTCTGGACGATCATGTCGACATTGATATGGGCTTCCGCAAGCGGCCCGAAGATCGCGGCGGAAACGCCCGGCCGGTCGGCCAGGCGGCGCAGCGAGATCTGTGCTTCATCCTTGGCATAGGCGATGCCGGTTACGACTTCCTGTTCCACGATCTCATCCTCATCACAAATCAGCGTTCCGGGCGGGTTCATGAGATCACCCATGCCCGGCGCATCGGGGTCCTCGAAAGAAGAACGCACGAATGTGCGTACCTTGTGCACCATGGCGAGCTCGACCGAGCGTACCTGCAGCACCTTGGCGCCGAGAGACGCCATTTCCAGCATTTCCTCGAAAGCGATCTTCTTCAAACGCCGGGCCTTCGGCTCGATGCGCGGGTCGGTCGTGTAGACGCCGTCGACGTCGGTGTAGATGTCGCAGCGATCGGCCTTGACGGCGGCTGCGATCGCGACGGCGGAGGTGTCCGAGCCGCCGCGGCCGAGCGTCGCCAGGCGGTTGTCCGGACCGAGACCCTGGAAGCCGGCGACGACCGCCACCTGACCCTCGCCCATGCGTCGGATGACGTCGGCGCCGTCGATTTCGAGAATGCGGGCCGCACCATGGGCGTTGTCGGTCTTGATCGGCAACTGCCAGCCCTGCCACGAGCGGGCGTTGATGCCCATCGACTGCAGCGCGATCGCAAGCAGGCCGGAGGTCACCTGTTCGCCTGAGGCGACGACCGCGTCATATTCGCGCGCATCGTAGAACGGGGCGTTCGAGCCCGCGACCTTCGGCATGTTTTCGACCCAGCCGACCAGCTCGTTGGTCTTGCCGGACATGGCGGAAACGACGACGGCAACCTCGTGGCCGGCATCGACCTCGCGTTTCACATGGCGGGCGACATTGTGGATGCGGTTCAAATCTGCGACGGAGGTCCCGCCGAATTTCATCACGATGCGTGCCATTTCGCCTCTACCGTACCACCATGTTTGCGCGCCCGATGCGGCGACCTTGGAGCGTCCAAGAAGACGCGCGTCGCCGTAGACGCGACAGGAAAACGCCCCCGCCGGCGCCTGACGATCAAAAAGCTTGAAGGAGACTTCTCGGACATCGGCCAGTCACCGCCTCGGGGAGCGGAAAGTCGCGGCGTCTCTTAGCGGATCAGCGGGCTGCGTGCAATGGCCGTCAAAGCGGTGGCCAAGAGCATGACTCTCGGCCAGGGGGAACCGATTTCGATTCAAAACTACTTGCATTTCGATACTGGTTCTGTCAATCTCACTTCAGACGCAGGGCGGTGGCCGCCCAATGGGAGGAAGGACAATGCGCAAAGTCATCATGTGGGACATGGTCAGTGTCGACGGGTTTTTCGAGGCGCCGGGGCATGACATCGGCTGGTTCGTTTTCGAAGACGAACTCGACGCCTATATCCGCGAGACGCAGTTCGAGGCCGGCACGCTGCTCTTCGGCCGCACCACCTACGAACTCATGGCCGCCTATTGGCCCTCGTCGGAGGATCATATCGCCGCCTTCATGAACGGCGTCGAGAAATACGTCTTCTCCAGGACGCTCAGAAGTGCCGACTGGAACAACACGACCCTTGTTTCCGGCGAGGCCGCCGACGAGGTCAGGCGCCTGAAAGAACGCGAAGGCGGCGCAATCTTCATTTTCGGCAGCGCCGATTTCGCTTCGACGCTGATCGCTCAAGGGCTCGTCGATGAATACCGTCTCGGCATCAATCCGGTGCTGCTCGGCAAGGGCACGCCCCTCTTTCAAAACGTTGCCGAGCGGACGAAGCTTGAGCTTACTCATGTCCGCCCGCTGAAGTCCGGTGTCGTCATCCTGCATTACCGGCCGGAACCGGCGTGATCGGCGAAGGAGGAGGCTATGGAGAACCGTCTTTCCATCTATGCGCCGCAGGCGCTCGCCCTGCTCAGGATCGTGACCGCTCTGCTCTTCGTTCATGCCGGCATGGTGCTCCTCTTCAACGTCCCGGCATCGACCCATCCGCTGCCGCCGCCGGAAATGAAGCCGATCCTCCTGGTGGCCGGCATCCTGGAACTCGTCGGCGGCGCTTTGGTGCTCGTCGGGCTCTTCACCCGCGCGGCGGCCTTCATCCTGTCGGGCATGATGGCCGTCGCCTATTGGGGCTTTCATGCGCCGATGAGCATGTGGCCCGCCAACAATATGGGCAGCGCCGCAATTCTCTTCAGCTTCATCTATCTCTATCTGGTTTTCGCCGGCGCAGGCGCCTGGAGCCTCGACGCTCGCCGGGTGCGAGCCTCAGGCCCTTGACATCCCCCGCCGATCGTCCGACTTCAGCATCGGATCGATGAGCTACAGCGAGCTTTGCGCGCCCGATGAGGACGCGCGGCACCGAAAGAACGAGGCAAGGAGGCTCTCATGAGCGAGACGGCGCGCACGACGATCGACCAGAGCGAGGTGGACCGCTTCTCGGCCATGGCGGCCGAATGGTGGGATCCGACCGGCAAGTTCCGCCCGCTGCACAAATTCAATCCCGTGCGCCTCGCCTATATACGTGACAGGGTCTCGCAGCATTTCGGCCGCGATCCGAAGAGCCGGCAGCCGCTCGAAGGGCTGCGAGTCCTCGATATCGGCTGCGGCGGCGGGCTTCTTTCCGAGCCGATGGCCCGGATGGGAGCGGACGTCGTGGGGGCCGACGCCTCGGAAAAGAACATCGGCATCGCCAAAACGCATGCGGCCGGCAGCGGCGTCAGCGTCGATTATCGCGCCGTAACGGCCGAGGCCCTTGCCGAAGCCGGCGAGAGCTTCGACGTCGTTTTGAACATGGAGGTGGTCGAGCATGTCGCGGACGTCGAATTCTTCATGACCACCTGCGCGCATATGGTGCGCCCGGGCGGCCTGATGTTCGTCGCAACCATCAACCGCACGCTGAAAGCGGCAGCACTCGCGATCTTCGCGGCCGAAAACGTGTTGCGCTGGCTGCCGCGCGGTACCCACCAATATGAAAAGCTGGTGCGGCCGGAGGAGCTCGAAAAGCCTCTCGCCGCAAGCGGCATGGAGATTGCCGACCGCACCGGCGTCTTCTTCAATCCGCTGGCCAACCAGTGGAACCTGTCGAGGGATATGGACGTCAATTACATGATCGTGGCGAAACGGCCGATCTGAGCCCTGTTATCGTCAGTTCGTGTCGTCCGGCAGCACCGGCAGTGGGGCGATCTCGATTCCCTCCTCGATGAGGGCAATCGCCTCTTCCGCCGTCGCCTTGCCGATCAGCCCGCGCTGGTCGGCTTCGCCGTAATGTATCTTGCGCGCCTCGTCCGGGAAGCGCTCACCGACGTCTTCCGCGTTCTCGCGGATCGATTTCACCAGTTCCTTGAGCTTGGCGACCGCTTCCTTCTGCGCCTGATCCATCACCAGCTCGCGGCGCGCCTCCTTCTTGCGCGCCGTTGAGACGGCGGGCGCCATCAGTTTCTTGCTGACGGAAACGGAACCGCAACTGGGGCAGGCGACCAGGCGCCGCTCGACCTGCCGGTCGAAATCGTCGCTCGAGGAGAACCAGCCTTCGAAGTCGTGGCCCTCGTCACAGGCAAGATTGTAGTGGATCACGCTGCAGCGCCTCCTTTTCCCGCCGGAACCACCTCATCCAACACGAAGCTGCGCGCGTTCCTGAGGTTGGGAATCTTCTCGCGCGCCGCGTGCACCGCCGCCACATCGATCTCGGCGACGATGATTTCCTCGCCGGTCGGAGCGGCTTCGGCCAGCACCCTGCCCCAGGGATCGATGATCATCGAGTGGCCGAAGGTTTGCCGGCCATCCTCATGCGTGCCCGCTTGAGCGGCGGCAATAACGAAGAGCCCGTTTTCGATGGCCCGAGCGCGTAACAGGATTTCCCAATGCGCTTCGCCGGTCTGGCGCGTGAACGCAGCCGGCACCGTCATGATCTCGGCTCCGGCCACGGCCTGCTGACGAAACAGCTCGGGGAAACGGATATCGTAGCAGATCGAAAAGCCGAGTTTGCCGAAGGGGAGATCCGCGATACGCGCGGTATGACCCGGATGATAGGCGGCGCTCTCGCGCCAGCTCTCGCCATTCTCCAGATCCACGTCGAACATGTGGATCTTGTCGTAGTCACAGATCTTCGCGCCGTCAGGCCCGAACAGGAAGCCGCGATTGGCAATCTTTCCATCCGCGCGCGCGATCGGCGTCGAGCCGACATGCAGGTAGAGGCCGAGCTCGCGGGCAAGTCGGGATGCCTCGCGAATGACGACGTCGTTCTCCCCATCCTTCAACACCGACCGCAAACCCGTCCGGTCGCGCTGGACCGCTCCGGTCATCTCCGGCGTCTGGACATAGGTTGCACCCCGCGAAGCGGCTTCGCGCACCAGCTTCGCCATCGTCTCCGCATTTCTTGCGGGATCGACACCGGAGCACATCTGGACGGCGGCTGCCTTGAAGGTCATCGCTTTCTTTCTCCCAAGCGGAACTCTGGATCAGAACGATCCGGCATCGCAGCACTCATCTCTTTTTCGGATGGGCAGGACAGTCGTGACATGCCACTTCAGGCCGCGAGCATATCGTCGAGCTTGCCGGCGCGATCGAGCGCATGCAACTCGTCGCAGCCGCCGACGGGAACATCATTGATGATGATTTGCGGGAACGTTCTGCCGCCCCTGGATTTTTCCATCATCTCCTGGCGAAGTTCAGGCGCATAAGTGGCGTCATACTCGGTGAAGTCGACACCTTTGCTTTCCAGAAGTTTCTTCGCCCTCGTGCAATAGCCGCAGAACTGACGCGTATAAATGACGACCGAAGCCATGGTCTCCAACTGCTCCTTCACCGGCATCGATCGCCGGACATTTCTTGTCATATAGGACCGGACATGGCCCTTGCAAAGGTCAAAACCGTGACGTCTCCGGCGCCCGCACGCTTCAGCGCGCGTGTCGCAGCGGCAACGGTCGCGCCGGTCGTATAGACGTCGTCTACGAGAACGATGCGCTTGCCCGCGAGCTCCCGCTTCGCGCCTTCGGGGACTGCGAAGGCGCCGCGGACATTCTCCTCGCGTGCCCTGGCGCCAAGCCCGACCTGGCGGCTCGTGCGCTTGGTGCGGCGAAGGACCTCCGGTCGATAGGCTCTTGCGGAACGTTCGGCAATGACGCGTGCAAGCTCCGCCGCCTGATTGAACTTGCGCCTCCAGAGGCGGAGCGCATGGAGCGGAACCGGCACGATCATGTCCGCCGCTGCCACGGCACCGTCGCCGGCGCGGATCATCCACTCGGCCATCATGGGCGCAAGGTCGGTGCGATCACGGTATTTCAAGCCATGCACGAGATCGCGGACGATTCCTTCGTGAATGGCCACCGAGCGCAGCCTGTCGAAGACCGGAGGATTGGCGATGGCCTCGGGCGAAACCGCGCCCTCGCCAGGATCATAGGCGAAGGGCAAGCCCAGAACCTCGCAATAGGGCCGCTCGATGAGCGGCATGCCTGCCCAGCAGGAAGCGCAGACGGCATGGGCATGGCCGGTCAGCCGGCCGCATCCCGAGCAGACGGGCGGAAAGACGAGATCGACCGCCTGGGCCGCAATCCGGCGGAGCATGCCCGCCCAATCCATCGCCTGGTTTTCCTGCCCGCCCCGTTTCATGCGCTTGACTTGATTCGTGTTGCTGTCTGTCGCGTTAGACCCTAACTGAGCAGAGGACGAAGGGGGCAGCAAGTTTTAAAGCGTTGCCGCGGCCTCTGCGCGTCCGACAAGACACGCGGCGCTGTAGGGTTTCTGTCGCACCCCGCGATTTCGGAGAGACTGTCGTGGAAATCATCTTTGACCAGAGCCTCGTCGAGGCGCACCGCCGGCGCGCACTGCGCCAGGGCGACGAGAAGGCGGGCTTCCTGCTCGACATCGTCGCACAGGAACTTGCCGAGCGCGTAAGCGTCGTCGAACGGCAGTTCGAAACGGCCATGGAGCTGCACGGCTATACGGGTGCCGCCGCACGCAGCCTTTCCACGACCGGCAAGGTCGGCGCGATCGAGCGGGTGGAAACCGACAGCGCCTTCGGTTCGGTCGACGAGCCGGTGACGGAAGCACCTCTGGAGCGTATCCCGGCCGACCCGGCGTCGCTCAGTCTCCTCGTGTCGCCACTGTCGCTCCATCTTACCAACGATACGCCCGGCGTCTTCATCCAGGCGCGCCGCGTGCTGAAGCCCGACGGGTTGTTCCTTGCCGCTATACCCGGCAGTGGCACGCTGCAGGAACTGCGGGAGGCGCTTCTCGCAGCCGAGGCGGAACTGACGGGCGGGGCGAGCCCACGGGTAATCCCCTTCGCCGACGTGCGCGACATGGGAGCCCTTCTGCAGCGGGCGGGCTTTGCCCTGCCGGTGGCGGATACCGAGACGTACACCGTCCGCTACGATTCGGTCTTCGGCCTCATCCGCGACTTGCGCGCAATGGGCATGACGAACCCGCTGGCGTCGCGCAACCGCAAGCCGATGCCGCGGCGCTTCTTTCTCAGAGCCGCAGAAATCTACGCGCAGCGCTTCTCCGATCCGGACGGGCGCATCCGCGCGACCTTTTCGATCATTTATCTTTCGGGCTGGGCGCCGCACGAGAGTCAGCAGAAGCCGCTCAAACCCGGCTCGGCGAAGCAGAGATTGTCCGACGCGCTTGGCGCGAGCGAGCACAAACTCAAGGATGAAGGCGAGCCGTGATCTGAGCTCTTAGAGCAACCTCCAGGAAAAGTGCGTAACGCTTCCGTCCGGAAGTGCGTTGGATCAAATGGTTGGAGTGTTTCTATGAACACGTTGAAATGCTCTAGGTCCAGGCTGCCTCGATCGTGTTGGTGACGAAGCTCAGCATGCCGAGCAGTGCGCCGGAGAAATTCTGCAGGCCGATGAGAAGGCCGACCGAGATCAGCGCGGCCAGGAGTCCGTATTCAACCGCCGTAGCGCCGTCGCGGTCTCGAAACAGGCGTCTCAGCGTCTCCATTGGTCCTCCAGCCGCTCAGAGCACTTGCCGGAAAAGCGTATAACGGTTTCCGTCCGAAGTGCGTCGTTTCAAAAGGTCGAGGCGTTTCGGCGCTTCAACGCAAGCACGCAACGTTTCAACGGCAAACGAGGCGTCGCCTCGCCACAGGTCAACCGCAAGCGGTGCCTTTCGGCGCTCCGCTGCGATCAGCATCCACTCCTGCTGCCATCGGCGTCGATGATGCAGACGGCACCCGGCATCTCCTGAAGCACGCTGCGCCGAACGGTGTAGCGCTTGGCCGTACCGCCCGAGGGTATGGAGCCCGTCGAGATGTTGTCGTAGTCGATCGGCGTGTTCGCAAGCATTCGCTTGTCGCCCTTGGACGACAGCATCGGCGTCAGGATGAGCGTCAGCGCGATGACCGCCGTGCCGAACAGCAGCGACAGATTGAGCACGCCTGTCCGGCGGGACTGGCTCGTCACCAGATCCTTGTCCTGAACCGTCCTCCAGAAATCCTCGTCCACCATCCCAGCCTCATGCAACACGTAAAGAGCGGCGGGCGAAGCACCCTTCCCAAAGCCTCGTCCTGACCACACCTGCCCGAAAACGGCGCCGTCGAGGTGACGCGCGCCGGAACCGACCCCATCTTGCCCAAGGGTGATAAACGTTCGATTAACGAATTATCGAATTTCGCGGGATTGCGCACCAACAGCGGGGTTCTTGACGCTCCAACTTCGAAGCTACGCACGTCCGCACGGAAAGCCGTTACACACTTTTCCCGCAAGTGCTCTTAGAGCAAATCCATCAGGAACGGGATCAGCGGCTCGTCGGCGGGCGGCATGGCGTAGTCGCGCAACGCCTTCGGGCGCACCCACTTGATAGCTTGGCCTTCGCGGCCTTCGGCAAACCCCTCGTAGCGGCGGCAGATGTAAAGCGGCATCAGGAGGTGAAAGTCGTCGTAGCCGTGGCTCGCGAATGTGAGCGGCGCGAGGCAGGCGATTTTGGTGCGGATGCCGAGCTCCTCTTCGAGCTCGCGGATCAACGTCTCCTCCGGGGTCTCGCCACTCTCGACCTTACCGCCCGGGAACTCCCACAGGCCCGCGAGAGGCTTGCCTTCCGGGCGTTGCGCCAGCAGAACGCGTCCATCGGAATCGACGAGCGCGCAGGCGGCAACGAGCACGATCTTCCTACCCTGCATGTCCGTCAGACCTTCGGCGTTCGATAGAGATAGCGGTAGACCTCGGTGAAACCGGCCTTGCGATAGAGCTCGATCGCAGCCTGGTTGTCGGCCTCCACCTGCAACCAGGCCTTCTTTGCGCCCTTGAGACGTGCCCAACGGAGCGAGGCGTCGAGGAGAGCGCTGCCGACGCCGCGTCGGCGCACCGCTTCGGAAACCGCGAACTGCATGATCCCGGCAAGATCATTGTCGTGGACGACGAGCGACACCGCCGTCGGCCCGGTCTTACGGTCCTCGAACAGGAACAGGCCGCACTCGGGCTTGATGGCGTTGATGATCCCGGTCAGCGCCTGCTTGGCTTCCGGAGGATCCCCGCCGATCAGGATGCGGGCATCCACGAAACGGCCGATATCCTTGATCGGAAGATGGTCGATGCCTTCGCTGAAATCGCGATCCGCCAGGTCGAGCGTCAGGACCAGGCTGTGCGCGAACGACGTCCAGCCCTCGCCATCCATATGGTCGATCATCTTCGGCGGCGTAAGCGGCGTCTGACGAACCGTAAGGGGGCGCCCGGATTGCGCAAAAAGCCGGCGAGCCTTCTCCAGGCGGATGGCTATGTCGCGATAGTCGGACGGATCCAGCGGGTTGACGGAATTCAGGCGCTTGGAAGGGTGCCCCGCCGTCAGACGGATAAGCCAGCTGCCGTCATATTGCACCGACGAGGCCGGCCAGGCGCGAAAACCGACGGCCTCCAGACGCCGCACGCTCGGTAAATCGACCGCGACCGTTTCCCCGTTCCCCGCCCCGTTGCCGGGCGGCTCTCTGCCGTTCGTTGTCATGTCCATAGCCTTGAATGCTGCGGGGCCGGGAAGAGCGCGCGGCCGTCCGGCCGCAACCGCTCTCAACGCCTCAACCGTGTCAGCTTCTGTAATCGCCGTTGATTTCGACATATTCCTTGGTCAGGTCGCAGGTATAGACCGTGGCGCGGCCCGAACCCAGACCGATATCGACGCGGATCGGAATGGTCTCGCCCTGCATGACCGCAGTCGCGGCCGCTTCCGAATAGGCCGGATCGCGCTCGCCCTCGACTGCGACTCGGATATCGCCGAACCAGATCGCCAGCCGGTCGCGCTCGGCCATCTCTCCCGACTTGCCGACGGCCATGACGACGCGTCCCCAATTGGCGTCCTCGCCCGCAACCGCCGTTTTGACGAGCGGCGAATTGGCTATCGAAAGCGCGATGCGTTTGGCGGCGGCATCGTTTTCCGCGCCCTCGACCGTCACCTCGACCATCTTGCGCGCGCCCTCGCCGTCGCGCACGACCTGCAGCGCCAGATCACGCAGCAGATCGTCGAGCGCGGCACGGAACCCGTCGAGACGCGGGTCGGCCGCGTCCTCGACCTTAGCCTGGCCGTCGTCCGCCGCCGCACCGGTCGCAAACATCATCAGCGTGTCGGAGGTGGACGTGTCGCTGTCGACCGTCACCGAATTGAAGGTGGGTTCGACGCCTGCCTGAAGCAGTGCCTGAAGTGCCGCCGGCGCAATGTCCGCATCGGTGACGACGAAGGAGAGCATGGTTGCCATGTCGGGCGCGATCATCCCGGCGCCCTTGGCGATCCCGTTGATCGTGACCCTGACACCGCCGATCTCGGCGCTGCGGGTGGCAACCTTCGGATAGGTATCGGTCGTCATGATCGCTTTGGCCGCTTCGAACCAGAAGTCCTGGGTGGCGGACGCGGCAAGTTTATCCAGAACACCGGCGAACTTGGTGGCGTCGAGCGGCTCGCCGATGACGCCCGTCGACGCCAGGAAGACCTCCGCCTCGCTGCAGCCAACGGCCTTTGCCGCGGCCTCGGCCGTGAGCCTGGTCGCCTCCCGGCCCTTCTTGCCGGTGAACGCGTTGGCATTGCCGGAGTTGACGACGACGGCGCGCGCAATGCCGCCCGGCAGGTTCTGCCGGCAATGGTCGACCGGAGCTGAGGGGCACTTCGACCGCGTGAACACGCCGGCCACGGATGCCGGCCGGTCGAAGAGCATCATCAGCACGTCAGTCCGGTTCTTGTACTTGATCCCTGCGGCAGCGGTCGCCATGCGTACGCCGCGAAGGGCCGGCATTTCGGCAAAGGTTTTCGGAGCAAGCGGAGAGACGGAACCGGACATGGATTGAACCTGCTTTTCAGAAGCCTCGAACGTTGTGCGAAATGCCCGAACGGCATTCAGCCGTCGGGCATCCGGATCTTTGAAGGCGGAGCGGAGCAAATGCGAGCGACCTCAGCCTCCGCGCGGGGGCGCGCCTCCCTAAGAGGGCGCCCGGCCGTATTACTTGGTTTCCTGCGGCTTGCCGGCCTCGTCATAGGCCTTCTTGAGCGCCGGATCGGAGATTTCGACGGCAGTGCTCTCCTTGGCGGAATTCAGAAGCTCGAGGTACTTGTCGCGCATGACGAGCTGGCGAACCTGCGGCTCGACCTGTTCGAGCGTCGGCGGAGCCTGGGGACGCTTGTCCTCGATGAGGATCACATGGAAGCCGAACTGCGTCTTGACCGGTGTCTTCGTATAGGCGCCCTTTTCCAGCGCGAAGGCGGCCGTCTCGAATTCAGGTACCATGCGGCCCTTGGTGAAGTAGCCGAGATCGCCGCCCTCTTCTTTGTTCGGGTCGGTGGACTTGGCCTTGGCAAGGTCGGCGAAGTTCTTGCCCGCGTCGAGTTCCTTGATGACGTCCTTCGCCTCGTCTTCGGTCTTGACGAGGATATGGCGGGCCTTGACCTCTTCCTGCGGCGGAATTGCTGCGACTTCCTTGTCGTAGCGCGCCTTCACATCTTCCGCCGTTACGGCATCGACCACGTGCTTCTTGAAGAAGGCGTTGTGCAACTCGCGTTCGGTCAGGAATGCGACGCGCTGCTTGAACGCTTCGTCGTTCTGAAGCCCTTCCTTCTCGGCGTCCTTCAAAAGAAGCTTCACGTCGATGACGGCCGAAAGTGCTGCTGCGCGCTTCTGCTCGTCGGGCATCCGCTGGAGCTGCGGATCGAGGCTCGTGATTGCGAGATCAAGTTCCGACTGGTGGATTTCCTGGTCCCCGACTTTGGCAATGACCGGGTCGGTCCCTTCGGCGCGGGCGACACCCGCCGCGATCACCGCGACCAGTGCCGCCGCAAGGGTCTTGTATCTAGACATGTTTCTAACCTTTCACCATTGGCCGCCAGCGCGATTGCCTCCGGGCCCAGGGGCTGCACAACAACCAGAATGTGGCGGTTCTGTAGCCGTCCGGCCGTGCAAGTGCGTTGACATAATCCGACCCCCCTCTTATCTGTCACGCAACCTCGCGTCCAGAACAGTTTCCGGGCGTTTCGCGGCGTGACGTGGTTTTCGACCGCGCGCCTGAAACACCAGGCGACAAATAAGGAAAGGACCATTTGCATGGTCAGTCTCGGCGGCTTTGCCCGCAAGTTGTTTGGTTCCGCCAACGATCGCCGCGTCCGCGGCTACAAGGGCCGGGTGGACGCCATCAATGCTCTTGAAGCCGAAATGAAGGCGCTGAGCGACGAGGCCCTGGCGGCGAAGACGGCGGAATTTCGCAGTGAGCTCGCCGGCGGCAAGACCCTGGACGACATTCTCGTGCCGGCCTTTGCGGTCGTGCGCGAGGCTGCGCTCCGCGTCCTCGGGCTGCGCCCCTTCGACGTCCAGCTGATCGGCGGCATGATCCTGCATGAGCGGGCCATCGCGGAAATGAAGACCGGCGAAGGCAAGACGCTCGTCGCCACCCTGCCGGTCTATCTCAACGCGCTCGCCGGCAAGGGCGTGCATGTGGTCACCGTCAACGATTACCTCGCCCAGCGCGATGCGGGCATGATGGGCCGCATCTACGGCTTCCTCGGCATGACCACCGGCGTCATCGTCCACGGTCTCTCCGACGAACAGCGCCGCGACGCCTATGCCTGCGACGTCACCTATGCGACGAACAACGAGCTCGGCTTCGACTATCTGCGCGACAACATGAAGTACGAGCGCTCCCAGATGGTGCAGCGCGGCCACTTCTTCGCCATCGTCGACGAGGTCGACTCGATCCTGGTGGACGAGGCGCGCACCCCGCTGATCATCTCCGGCCCGCTCGACGACCGCTCCGATCTCTACAACACCATCAATGAGTTCATTCCGCGCCTGTCGCCGGAAGACTATGAAATCGACGAGAAGCAGCGCTCGGCCAATTTTTCGGAAGAAGGCACCGAGAAGCTCGAGAACATGCTGCGCGAGGCCGGCCTGCTGAAGGGCGAGTCGCTCTACGACATCGAGAACGTGGCGATCGTTCACCACGTCAACAACGCGCTCAAGGCCCACAAGCTCTTCACCCGCGACAAGGATTACATCGTACGCAACGGCGAGATCGTCATCATCGACGAGTTTACCGGCCGCATGATGCCCGGTCGCCGCTACTCCGAAGGCCAGCACCAGGCGCTCGAAGCCAAGGAGAAGGTGCAGATCCAGCCCGAGAACCAGACGCTCGCCTCGATCACCTTCCAGAACTATTTCCGCATGTACGACAAGCTTGCCGGCATGACCGGTACGGCTGCGACGGAAGCGGAGGAATTCGGCAACATCTACGGCCTCGAAGTTCTCGAGGTGCCGACCAACCTGCCGATCAAGCGCGTCGACGAGGACGACGAGGTCTACCGCACCGTCGGCGAAAAATTCAAGGCGATCATCGACGAGATCAAATCTGCACATGAGCGCGGCCAGCCGATGCTCGTCGGCACCACCTCCATCGAGAAATCCGAACTTCTCGCCGATATGCTGAAGAAGAGCGGCTTCTCCAAGTTCCAGGTGCTGAACGCCCGCTACCACGAGCAGGAAGCCTATATCGTCGCGCAGGCCGGCGTCCCCGGCGCGGTCACGATCGCCACCAACATGGCCGGCCGCGGCACCGACATCCAGCTCGGCGGCAACCCCGACATGCGTATCCAGCAGGAGCTGGCCGATGTCGAGCCCGGCCCGGAGCGCGAAGCGCGCGAAAAGGCGATCCGGGAAGAGGTTCAGAAGCTCAAGGAAAAGGCGCTCGCCGCCGGCGGGCTCTACGTTCTTGCCACCGAACGGCACGAAAGCCGCCGCATCGACAATCAGCTGCGTGGCCGCTCGGGCCGCCAGGGCGACCCGGGCCGCTCCAAGTTCTACCTGTCGCTTCAGGACGATCTGATGCGCATCTTCGGGTCCGACCGCATGGACGGAATGCTGCAGAAGCTCGGCCTGAAGGAAGGCGAGGCAATCGTCCATCCCTGGATCAACAAGGCGCTCGAACGCGCCCAGAAGAAGGTCGAGGCGCGCAACTTCGACATCCGCAAGAATCTCCTGAAATACGACGACGTGCTCAACGACCAGCGCAAGGTCATTTTCGAGCAGCGCATCGAACTGATGGACGCGGAGAGCGTCACCGATACGGTGACCGACATGCGCAACGAAGTGATCGAGGAAATCGTCGCCAAACGCATTCCGGAGCGGGCCTATGCCGAAAAATGGGATGCCGAGGGGCTGAAGGCCGACGTCCAGCAGTATTTTAATCTCGACCTGCCGATCGCCGAATGGGTCGCCGAAGAAGGCATCGCCGAGGACGATATCCGCGAGCGCATCACTGCCGCAGTGGACAAGGCGGCTGCCGAGCGCGCGGAGCGTTTCGGCCCCGAAATCATGCAATATGTCGAGCGCTCCGTCGTCCTCCAGACGCTCGATCATCTCTGGCGCGAGCATATCGTCAACCTCGACCACCTGCGGTCGGTCATCGGCTTCCGCGGCTACGCCCAGCGCGATCCGCTGCAGGAATACAAGTCCGAGGCTTTCGAGCTGTTCCAGGCGCTACTCGGTAATCTGCGTCAGGCGGTCACGGCACAGCTGATGCGCGTCGAGCTGGTCCGCGAGGCGCCCGAGGAACCGCAGCCGCTGCCACCGATGCAGGCGCACCACATCGATCCGCTGACCGGCGAGGACGACTTCGCGCAGGCCGGGGAGACGCTGCTGGCGGTCGCGCCTGCGAACCGCGATCCGGCCGACCCTTCAACCTGGGGCAAAGTCGCACGCAACGAAGCCTGCCCGTGCGGCTCGGGCAAGAAATACAAGCATTGCCACGGCATTTACGAAGCCTGACCCGCGGTGCTGCGCGTCCGGTCGGGCGCGCGAACGATTGTCTGCCTGCCACTGACACGGCAGGCAACTTACCTCACCTCAAGATGTGCATGGAGCCGTAGCATGGGAGCTCAAAAGTCCTCGGACAAGTAAGCCGCAACAACGCTTTTTCCTTGTTGTTGCGGCGTCTGTCGAGCCGACCCCCGTGCCGAAGGCAGACCGCCGCCGAATGTTCCTCATTTGAGCGGATGTCTTTCCATGCCTACAAAACCTCATGTCTGGCGCTATTCGCTGCCGGCAGCGCTGCTGCTGATGGCGCCCTTCGATATCCTCGCCTCCCTGGCCATGGATATCTATCTCCCGATCGTTCCGGCGATGCCCGGTATTCTCGGGACCAGTCCTGCCGTGGTCCAGCTCACGCTGAGCCTCTATATGGTGATGCTCGGCCTCGGCCAGATCGTCTTCGGGCCCGTCTCCGATCGCATCGGACGGCGGCCTGTCCTGATCGGCGGAGCGATGCTGTTCGCCGCGGCGTCGTTCTGCCTTGCGGCATCCTCCAGCGCCATACCATTCGTCGCCTTCCGCTTCCTGCAGGCGGTTGGCGCATCTGCGGCCCTGGTGGCCACCTTTGCGACGATCCGGGACGTCTATGCCGACCGCCCGGAAAGCGCGGTTATCTACAGCCTGTTCAGTTCCATTCTGGCATTCGTTCCCGCTCTGGGACCGATAGGCGGCGCCATGCTGGCGGAGAGGTTCGGATGGCGCTCGATCTTCGTTACGCTCGGTGCATTTGCCGTAATCGCGCTGGTGCAGGCACTGCCTCGCTGGCATGAAACCCGCCCTTCGGCGGCAGCGCTGCCGCGGCGCGCATTCGGGCCCCTTTTCCGCAGCCTCGCCTTCTGGACCTATACCCTCGGCTTCAGCGCCGCCATGGGCACGTTTTTCGTGTTCTTTTCCACCTCTCCGCGCGTTCTGATCGACAGGGCAGGATATTCGGAGCTGCAGTTCAGCCTCGCCTTTGCAACTGTAGCAATCGTGATGATCATCACGGCGCGCTTTGCCAGGCGGTTCGTCTCCCGATGGGGAACTTCGGGCAGCCTCCTGCGGGGCATGTGCATGTTGCTTCTCGGAGCGGCGCTCCTGGCCGCCGGGCAGAGCTTCGGCACCCTTTCGTCCTGGACGTTCGTCGCGTCGATGTGGGTCATGGCGGTCGGCATCGTCTTCACCGGATCGGTAACTGCAAACGGCGCGCTCGAAGGGTTCGGATACATGGCGGGTTCGGCGGTCGCAGTCTATTTCTGCGTCCAAAGCCTCATCGTCGGGACGGCGGGGACACTGCTCGTGATCGGACTGCCGGGCGACAGCGCGTGGCCGCTCGTGGTCTATGCCTCGACAATGGCCGGTGTCGTGCTGATCGCGCGCCGGCAGTTGCTGTCCAGGAGGCACGCCCGGGCATGATTGAAGAGGAAGTCGGGCAAAAGCCCGGCTTCCTCGCCCTCAAGCGAGGGTGCTGAACCCTTTGTTAACGCTGATCTGACAGAAGTGAAGCCCAGTATTGCGTAATGTCAGGGTGTCCTCGTGTTCATGGCGGTATGTCAATCGGCCGGACGAATGCTGCCGTCGGCGCTGAGATATCGCCTGCCTCTTCTCTTGCACGGCCTCGCGTCGCTTCTTGCGGGGGACGATCCCAGGAACCGTGCACAGCGCGTGGCGCTCATCGCCTTTCTGATCCGTATCGTCAGCGCAGCCATCGCCTTCGTCTCGCAAATCGTCCTTGCGCGCCTCGTCGGCGAGTTCGAATACGGCATCTTCATTTTCGTCTGGGTGCTGGTCGTCCTCTTCGGAAACCTGTCCTGCCTCGGTTTCCATGCGACCGTGATCCGCTTTCTGCCGGAATACCATACGACCGCGGCGCTTGCGAACATCCGCGGTCTGACCACGACGGCGCGGGTCTTTGCGATGCTTTCCGCGACCGTTCTCGCCGCAGTCGGCGGAGCCGGCCTCTGGCTCTTCGGCTCCGCCATCGAAAGTTACTATGTGATTCCCCTCTATCTCGGCCTGTTCACTCTGCCGATGATCGCGCTCGGCGACGTACTGGACGGCACCGCGCGGGCGCATAGCTGGCCCATCGTCGCGATGAGCCCGACCTATCTCGTGCGGCCGCTGCTGATCCTCGGTTTCATGGTCATCGCGATCGCTGCCGGGCTTCCGCGCGATGCGACGACAGCCATGGGCGCTGCGCTGGGGGCGGCCTATGTCACCACGCTCGGACAATTCGTGACGATGGCATGGCGGCTCCGCCGCCATTACGTGCGCGGGCCGATGAAGATCGAGCTCGGGCGGTGGCTCAGCGTCTCCCTTCCCATTTTTCTGGTCGACGGTTTCGGGTTCCTGCTCACCAATTCCGACGTCGTCATTGTGGGCCTCTATCTGAAACCCGACGATGTGGCGGTTTATTTTGCGGCGGCCAAGACCATGGCGCTCGTCCATTTCGTGATGTTCGCCGTCAAGGCGGCAGCAGGTCCGCGTTTCTCTGCGGCAATGGCCGCAGGCGATCGCCGGCAGCTGGCGGAAATCGCCGTCGAAAGCGCGCGCTGGTCCTTCTGGCCATCCCTGGTGATCGGCGGCTGCGTACTCGCAGCCGGCAACATCCTGCTTTCGCTGTTTGGCCCGGCGTTCACGGCGGGCGCCCCCTTGATGGCGATCCTGCTGACGGGAATTCTCGCCAAGGCCTTTGTCGGACCCGCCGAAACGCTGCTCACGATGGCGGGGCGGCAAAAGCTCTGCGTCCTGCTCTATGCGGCAGCGCTCGGAGTCAACATCGCCTTGAACGTGACACTCATCCCGGTCTTCGGCCTGACGGGCGCAGCTGCCGCCACTGCCGGCGCGATGTTCGTGGAGGCAGCCATCCTGCATTTCGCCGTAAGGCGCACTTTCGGCTTTCCCCTGCTGGCTGTTGCCGGCGCGGGGACGATGAACAACAAGAACGAGGCGATTTGAGCCATGATCGGCAATGTCCTTCCCGCAGACGTGAACGGCAGCGCCAACCGCCTGCTTGGCAGCCTCGCGCAATCCGGTCCCGATACGTTGCAGTCCGAGCGGACATTGATGGTCGGAAGGCCCGGACGGCACCTCGCGGTCTATCCGGCGAGAGCGGGATACGACCTGCAGCGGGAGCTCGACTTTCTCTCCAATCGCGCCATCGAGCAGAACGTCTTCTTTACCGGGCGCTTTCTCGCGCCGGCCATGCCGCGCCTCGAGGACCGGGTGATCCGGCTTGCGGTCATCCGCGACCAAAGCGAGCAGAGAAGCCGAATCCGCTTTCTCATGCCGTTCTCGATAGAGAAGCCGGGTTTTTCGATCGGCGCGACCATTATTCGCGCCTGGTCCAATCCATTCGGGCCGCTGGGCACGCCCCTCCTCGACGCGGAGGACGCGGCCGAAACGATCAGCAATCTTTACGAGGCGCTGGCCGCACCTTCCGCCGGCCTGCCGCCGGTGCTCGTCTTTCCGGACATCAGGTTGAACGGCAAATTTGCGCAGCTTGCCCGTGCCGTTGCGATCGGCGAAAACCTGCCGCTGACGGTGACGGATACATTCAGCCGGCCGATGCTCGAAAGCCTGCTGGACGGCCCCACCTATTTGCGCGAGGCCGTGAGCCCCCAGCGCCTGAGGGAGCTGAAGCGGCAATGGAACAATCTCGCGAGGCAGGGGTCGCTGGCCTACAATGTCGCGCGCCGACCCGATGAGATCCGCCTGCGCATGGAGGAGTTCCTGGTCCTCGAAGCGTCCGGCTGGAAAGGCCGCGAACGCAGCGCCATGATCATGGACCGGTTCCGCGCCGCTTTCGCGAGGGAAGCGGTAAACAATCTGGCCGAGGCCGACAGCGTCCGCATTCACACGCTCGATCTTGACGGCAAGGCGATCGCGACCATCGTCGTTCTGCTGATGGCCGGCGAAGCCTATGCCTGGAAGACCGCCTATGACGAGCGCTATGCGAAATACTCTCCGGGCAAGCTGCTTGTCGCGGAGCTCACGGAATGGCATCTCGACGATGCCAATATCATCCGCTCCGACTCCTGCGCCGTGCCCGATCATCCGGTGATGAGCCGCCTGTGGCAGGAGCGAGAGGAAATGGGCACGCTCGTGATCGGGCTGGCACAGAACCGCGACCGCGACGTGCGTCAGGTCGCCGCGCAGCTCCACCTTTATCGCAATACCCGAAACATGGCCCGGCTGCTGCGTGAAAAGATCCGGGCGCTGGCAGGCCGCTGATCTTTCAGCCGAACATCAGCCGCCGGACACGGCGCGCGCCTCTGCCGCCGCCTTCTCCCGCAGAAGCCGGCGGATCACCTTGCCCGAGGTGGTCAAAGGCAGGCTGTCGACGAAAGCGATCTCGCGCGGATATTCATGCATCGACAGCCTGTTCTTCACCCAGTCGCGGATCCCTGCCGCGGTCTCGTCGCCGGCAGAGACGCCGGGTTTCAGCACGACATAGGCCTTGACGATCTCGGTCCGGAGCGGGTCCGGTTTGCCGACTGCCGCGGCGAGCTGCACGTCCGGATGCCCGGCGAGACAATCCTCGATCTCGCCCGGGCCGATGCGATAGCCTGACGACGTGATGACGTCGTCGTCACGTCCGAAAAAGGTGAAATAGCCCTCTTCGTCCATGGCGCCCTGGTCCCCGGTCGTCATCCAGTCGCCGATGAACTTGGACTCGGTCGCCTCTTCGTTGCGCCAGTAGCCGAGGAACATCACCGGATCGGGACGCCTGATCGCCACCTGCCCGACCGCGCCGGGCGGCAGAACCCGCCCCTCGCCGTCGATGATCGCGACCTGATGACCCGGTGCCGCCTTGCCCATGGAGCCGGGCTTCGCCACGCCGAGATCGGTCGCAGAGGAGATGACGATATTGCATTCCGTCTGGCCGTAGAATTCGCTCACCTCGACGCCGAGCGCCGCCCTTGCCCATTCGAAGGTCTCCCGCCCGAGCGCCTCGCCGGCCGAACCGACGGTGCGCAGCTTGAGCGCGTAGCGATCGCGCGGCCGCTCGACGGATTTGAGGAGCCTGAGCGCCGTCGGCGGGATGAAGGCGTTGCGCACCTCCATTTCCTCCATGATCCGGAACGCGGTATGCGCATCGAATTTCTGCGCCGGCGAGGACACCACGGGCACGCCGAAGAAAAGCGACGGCAGCAGAGCGTTCAGGAGACCGCCCGCCCAGGCCCAGTCGGCAGGCGTCCACATCCGGTCGCCAGGCTGCGGCAGGAAGTGGTGATGGAACTGGAATCCCGGCAAATGGCCGAGCAGCACGCGATGGCCATGCAGGGCTCCCTTCGGCGGCCCGGTGGTCCCCGAAGTGTAGATCATCAGAGCGGGATCGTCCGGCTTCGTTTCCGCGGGATCGAATCGGCCCTCCCGGGCCACGAGTTCACCGAACCGCACGGTGCCGGATTCGTGCTGTTCGTCGGCAAGCACCACCAGGCGCAAATCCGGCAGCTCTTCCCGGATCGCCGTTAGCCGCTCATGGCCGAAGCGATTGGTGACGATCGCTGCCGCACCCGCATCCTTCAGCCGGTAGGCAAGCGCCTCGGCGCCGAAAAGCAGAGCAAGCGGCAGCGCGATGCCGCCCAGCTTGTAGATTGCCGCATGGGCTATCGCCGCCTCGAACCCCTGCGGCAGCAGGATGGCAACGCGATCGCCGGGCTTCACCCCATGTGCGGCAAGTCCGCCGGCAAAAGCGGACGAACGGGCGGCAAAGGCGCCATAGGTCAACGCAAGATGCGCCCCGTCCGAGCTGAAATGCTGGAGACAGACGCGCCCCGGCTCCCGCGCGCCCCAGGCATCGCTGACGGCTACGCCGATGTTGAAGGTATCGGGTATCCGCCAGCGGAATTCGCCGTAGAGTTCGTCATAGTCTTCGATCTTCGGGAGCATGAGCTTGCTGCAGCTGGGTTTTGCTGCAATGCAGCTAGCATTTGAGCGCGGGGGAATTCAATGGTGGTGCCCACCGTGGGCGCGGATTTTGGGGAGAGGCGAACGCACCGGGGTCGGTGCGTTCTTTCCGGTTCGATCGGCCATCGACGCTATTGCTCGATGCCGCGGTCTTTGAACGATTGATCGATCGCCTTGTCCACTTTGGCCCGCACACCTTCGAGGTTGAAGCTGGCTCCGCGTTGGCTAGGCGGATATTTGATGAAGCTCTCCAGGAACGCTGCAGCCTTCAATTGACCCTTCACCAGCAGGAAATCGTTTCTTACAAGCCAGTCGTTGTATTGATCGGACACCAGGTCCGCACGCTCATAGGGGTCCATTCGAAGGTTGAACAGCTTGGGCACGCGCCAGGTCACAAGCGGCGTTTGCCAGACGGCGAATCCTCCGCCGGCAGTTTGTTCATGAAAAACCACCTTCCAATCGTCGTAGCGTGTGGCCACCAGGTTGGCGTCGTCATCGAAATAGAAAAATTCGGAACGGGCACTCTTGTCCGACTTGCCGGTAAGGTAGTCCAGCTGGTTGTAGCCATCGAGATGGTTCTTGAACGTCGTCGTGCTCCCCTCGGGCTTCCAGCCGTTCAGCAGACGGGTCTTGATGTCTGGGTCA
Organism: Sinorhizobium sp. KGO-5; assembly: GCF_036245905.1. Lineage (NCBI taxonomy): Bacteria > Pseudomonadati > Pseudomonadota > Alphaproteobacteria > Hyphomicrobiales > Rhizobiaceae > Sinorhizobium > Sinorhizobium sp. KGO-5. The sequence continues at coordinate 439,727 of NZ_BDIZ01000001.1, read as the reverse complement.
CCCGCCGCCGCCAAAAGCGTCGGGAACCAGTCCAGGCCGGAGACGATCTGATTGGAGACCTGACCTGCCTTGATCTTCCCGGGCCAGCGGACCATTGCCGGTACCCGGAAGGCACCTTCCCAGTTTGTGTCTTTCTCGCTGCGGAACGGGGTCGATGCGGCATCTGGCCATGACCATTGGTTCGGACCATTATCGGTCGTGTAGACGACGATCGTGTTGTCCGTGATGCCGAGATCGTCCAACGCCTTGAGCAGATCGCCGACGTCGCCGTCATGCTCGATCATCCCGTCGGCATATTCATTGCCGGGCATGCCGCTCTGGCCGCGCATGGATTCGCGGACATGGGTGAAGGCATGCATGCGTGTCGTGTTCATCCAGGTGAAGAAGGGCTTGCCTTGCTTGACCTGCCTCCGGATGAAATCGATCGCGGCGGCGGTCGTTTCGTCGTCGATGGTTCCATGCGCTTGCGATTGAGCGCGCCGGTGTCTTCGATCTTCCCGTCGGCCGACGATTTCACCACGCCGCGGGGATTGTACACCTTCAGGAATTCTTCATCGTCCTTCGGCCACGCTGCTGCTTCCGGCTCCTCTTCCGCATTGAGGTGATAGAGATTACCGAAAAATTCATCGAAGCCATGGTTCGTCGGCAGGAACTCGTCCCTGTCGCCCAAGTGGTTTTTGCCAAACTGGCCGGTCGAATAACCCAGCGGCTTTAAGGCCTGGGCTATGGTGATGTCACCGGCCTGGAGCCCTACGGGCGCTCCGGGTGCACCGACCTTGCAGAGACCCGTGCGCAGGCAGGCCTGGCCGGTAATGAAGGTCGACCGGCCCGCCGTGCAGCTATTCTCGCCGTAGTAATCGGTGAAGCGCAGGCCTTCCTCAGCAATGCGGTCGATATTCGGTGTCCTGTAGCCCACGATGCCATCCGCATAGGCGCTGATGTTCGTCAAACCGATGTCGTCTCCGAAGATTACCAAAATATTTGGCTTGTCTGGTGGGGTTGCGGGTGTCGCTTGCTGCGCATGGGCGACGGAGATAACCGTCAGTCCCACTGTGATGCCGGCTGCAGCTGAAAAAAGTCGATCAAGTAGCGATCTAGTCATGACACTTCCTCGATATGAAGCTCTAGGCTTGCTGATGTCCGACTTGCGCTTGCCCGGTATTTACGCGCCGTGAGACGCCGACGCAGTACCCGGACCGAGTACCGGGAGACGTGAAACTGCGACCCGGATAAGCCCCCTCCGCCGCGTGTGCTCGAGGTGGAGGTTGATCGTAAAAATACAACCGAAGTTAGTATTCGCAACCCTCGTGCAGGTGCCTCTTCGACTGTTTTCAAAAGTATCGCAGACATACAGGCCCGCCGGCGCAGCTATTGGTCGCGTCGAGAACCGAGGACTACTCCGGCGGAATAGACGGAAAACAGATCAGAATAAGATGAAGTTTTGCGAATGGCGCGAGGACTATCAGACGCCAGAAGATAAAAGCGCAATGAAACCAACACTATAAAGTAGTTGTGGTGCCCCATGCCGGAGTCGAACCAGCACTCCTTTCGGAACTCGATTTTGAGTCGAGCGCGTCTACCAATTCCGCCAATGGGGCTAGAGGCATGCGTGATATCAGCGCTTGCGATTTACACGATCGATTTCGGGCCGGTCAACCGCGAAGTTGCGAATTTTGCCGATCGTGTGAATTTGGCGGAGTGCTCCCACGAAAAGTGCCGCCGGCTGCTCCATACGATCACAAAAGCGTGCAGGCGGCCGAACATGCGACCCGATTTACAGAGCCGGCGATCCTGCCTAAGAAGGCGGCGTTCGATTTCACTGGCGCCCGGGCGGCATGTTCGCCGCTCCGCGCGCCGAGGGGTGTGCATGTTTGCAGATTCGTTCGCTCAGCGCCGGCAACTCATTTGCGCCGTACTCGTCACCATCGGCATGGCGGCGACCGTCGGCGGTGCGCTCGGCTTCGAGCATATCGGCGGCTATATCCCCTGCGCGCTGTGCCTGCTTCAGCGCGATCCCTATTATTACGGCATTCCGCTCGGAGTTCTCGCCATCGCAACCAGCGTGCTGAAGCTGCCCGGCTGGACCACCCGCACGCTGCTCCTCGGCGTCGGCATACTGATGCTGGTCGGTGCGGGCCTCGGTGTGTACCATGCGGGCGCCGAGTGGCACTTCTGGGAAGGCCCCTCGACCTGCGCCACCACGGCGCAAGGCATTTCTTCCGATGTCGGCGACCTGCTCGGCGATCTGGATGCGAAGCACGCGCCCTCCTGCACGGATGCGGCGCTGCGCGTGCTCGGGCTTTCTTTCGCAGGCTGGAACGTCATCGCGAGCCTGATCCTCGCGGCGATCGCGCTGCGTGGTGCCTTGAAGGCGTCAGCTCAGGGTCGGGCGTCTTAACCTTACGGCTGCAGCTCGACATCCCAGTAGAGATAATCCATCCAGCTGTCATGCAGGTGGTTGGGCGGGAAAAGCCGGCCGTTATTGTGCAGATCCTGAACCGTCGGGTGATAGGGCTTCTGGTGCGGGAACATGCCGGCCTGCTTCGGCAGCTTGCTGCCCTTGCGCAAGTTGCAGGGAGAACAGGCGGCGACGACGTTTTCCCAGGTGGTCTGGCCGCCATGCGCACGCGGGACCACGTGATCGAAGGTCAGGTCGTCCGGCGAGCCGCAATACTGGCACTCGAATTTGTCCCGCAGGAATACGTTGAACCGGGTGAAGGCCGGGTGGCGTGACGGCTGGACATAGCTCTTCAGACAGACGACGCTCGGCAGCCGCATCGAGAAACTCGGCGACGAGACGGAGTGTTCGTATTCGGCGAGGATAGTCACACGGTCGAGAAAGACCGCCTTGATCGCGTCCTGCCAGGACCAGAGCGACAAGGGATAATAACTCAGCGGCCTATAGTCGGCGTTCAACACGAGCGCCGGCAGGGCCTGAGGTGAGACTGCAATCGTCAAGCGTATTCTCCTGAGCGATTCGGCATCTGCCTCTTCTATATTAGGCGCGTTGCGACAGGATTGTGAAGCCACAAAGAAAAGGGAGCAAAGGATCCGCTTTTTTCTTCAAGGCGTCACGGGAAGCGCATCGCGGCGCATCTCCTGCGCATAATAGGCCCAAAAAAGCCGCGCGGCGACACTGCGCCATGGCGACCAGCCGCCCGCGAGCGAATCGACCTCGCTTGCCGTCGGTCGCAGTTCGAGCCCAAGCGCATGGCCGATGGCATTCTGCAGGGCGACATCGCCGGCCGGGAACACATCCGGATGGCCGGCGCAGAAGAGCAGATAGACCTCGGCGGTCCAACGGCCGATGCCCTTGATCGCCGTCAGTTCGTGAATTGCCTTGACCGCTTCGGCATTGCAGATGGCATCGAGATCGATCTCGCCCGCAATCGCGGCAGCGGCGACCCTTCTCAGCGTATCGGCCTTGGCCCGGGACAAGCCGAAGCGTCGGCAATCTTCGTCGTCGAGCGCAAGCACCGCGTCTGCGCTGATCTCGCCGAGCGAGGCCTCCATCCGGTTCCAGATCGCCGCCGCGCTCGCCTTCGAGACCATCTGGGAGACGATTATGTTGGCGAGGCCGCGGTAACCGGGGTCGGTGCGCCTCAACGGTACCGGCCCCGCCTTGTCGATGACGTGTTCGAGCCGGGCATCGAGCATCACCAGACCGGCAAGACCGGCCTCTATATCCTCGTGTGTGCGGATGATCCGCATGCATCCTCCCACTGCATGTGTCCGGGATCGTCGCCGATTTACGGACGAAGCATGCAGGAATACAAAGTGCTACAGAGCCCTTGGTGCGCAGCAAGACGCACGGCCCTGTAGAAAGCGGGTGATCTTTACAACGCTTCCATGGCAAAGGAAAAGAATGCCGATTTCACGACCAGAACAACCGGTTTTTCGTTTCGCGCCGAGTCCGAACGGTCTCCTGCATCTCGGCCACGCCCTGTCGGCGATCCTCAATCACGACATGGCGGAAGCCATGGGCGGCCGTTTCCTGCTGAGGATCGAAGATATCGACCGGACGCGCTGCCGGCCGGAATTCGAGGAGGCGATCTTCGAGGACCTCGCCTGGCTCGGTCTCGATTGGGAAGAGCCGGTGCGGCGCCAATCCGAACATCTCGGCGTCTATGCCGCTGCGCTCGAGCGCTTGAACGCGATGGGCCTCGTCTATCCCGCCGTGATGACGCGCGGTGAAATAAGGGCGGCGGTGGCCGCGGCAGAGGCGAAGGGGCAAGCGTGGCCGCGCGATCCGGACGGGACACCCCTATATCCCGGCCGCGAGCGCGGCTTCACGCCGGACGAGCAGGCCGCTCTCCTGGCGAGCGGCCGCCCCTATGCCTGGCGTCTCGACATGGGAGAGGCCCTGCGGCGGGCCGGCGGGCCACTCACCTGGCGAGAAACGGGGTCGAACCAATCGGGCGAAGCGGCCTCGGTCGGCGCCGATCCGGCCGCCTGGGGTGACGTCATCCTGTCGCGTTCGGATGCGCCGTCGAGCTATCATCTCTCGGTCGTGGTCGACGATGCCCTGCAGGGGATCACCCATGTCGTGCGCGGGCGCGACCTCTACCACGCGACATCGGTGCATCGCCTGCTGCAAAGCCTTCTCGGCCTGCCGCAGCCGGTCTATCACCATCATCGCCTCGCTCTCGGGCCGGACGGACGGAAACTGTCGAAGAGCAACAGCGACACCGGCATCGCCTCCTTCAGGGCTTCGGGGCACAGGCCTGCGGATGTCAGGGCCATGGTTCTCGGCGAGCGATGAGGAGAGAAATCCGCGGCCTTACTCTCCTCGGCCCCCCTGGAAACTGCGCCTGACCATGAGCTTCACCTTGTATTTCAGGATGGCAGCGTTGATTTCCGCGCCGATGATGAAGATCGCGCCAAGCATGTAGAGGAAGACCAGGACGATCATGATGGAAGCGAGCCCGGCATAGGTCGTCACGTAGTTGGAGAAATTGGCGATGTAGGAGGCGAAGGCGTAGCCGCCGACGGACCACAGCACGAGCGTGAGGAAGATGCCGGGCAGGACGTCGACGACGTTGCGGTGGCCGGCCGGCAGCCACAGATGCGCGACGAGCAAGCCTGCCGTCAGCATGGTCAGTGTCAGGGGCAAGCCCCAATCGTCCACCGCCGCCATCAGCGTATCCAGCCAGGGGAACCACTGATCCGCATTGCGGACCGCCAGAGGCACCGCGACCAGAAGAAGGCTGAGGGCGGCCAGAATGAGCACGGCGCCGAGCACGAAGCCGAGGCTCGCAAGCCGCGTCACATACCAGTAGCGGCTTTCGGCAACCCTATAGGCGCGATTGAGCGCGATCCTCAATGCTTCGACGCCGTTCGACGCGAAATAGGCTGCAGCAAGAACGGAGATCGTAAGCAGGCTGCCGCGCGGGATGGTCAAAACGCGCACGACTTCATCGGCGACCGGCTTGGCGATAGATTCCGGCCAGGTGTCGAAGATCAGATGGACTGCCGTCTGCGCGAACTGATCGGCGCCCAGAAAACTGGCGAGCGCGGTGCCGAAGATCAGAAAGGGAAAGACGGCCATAAGGGAAGAAAGCGCCACGTGACTGGCCATCGCCCAGCCATCGTCCTCGCTGAAATGCCAGAGCGCATCAAACACGACCTTCCAGATGATGCGAACGAATGCCGGCATTCCGTCTCCCACTCTTTCACCAATCCCGCTCCTGATGAGGACCAGCCGGCGCAGTACCTGCGAACGGCCTTGACGTCACGTTCCGGTCCCAGCCATCGCCTTTGCAATTCAATTGTATCCCAACGATGAATATGGGAAATGGGGCTTGGATTTCTACAGGAATCGCATGGATGCCGGATCGCCCCACAATCATCGTCACCGGTTGCTCGTCAGGCATCGGGGCCTATTGCGCCCGGGCGCTGCAGCGGGACGGCTGGCGGGTCTTCGCGACCGTGCGCCGGCCGGAGGACCAGGCGCCGCTGGAGGCCGAAGGCATCGAGACCTTCATCATGGACTATACCCGGCCGGAGACGATTGCCGCGCTGGTGGAAGCCGTGATGGCGCTGAGCGGCGGACGAATCGATGCGCTTTTCAACAATGGCGCCTACGGCCAGGCCGGCGCGGTGGAGGATCTGCCGACGGAGGCCTTGCGGCTCCAGCTCGAAACCAACGTCATCGGCTGGCACGACCTGACGCGGCGCGTCATCCCGGCGATGCGCGCCCGCGGGCATGGCCGCATCGTCCAGTGCTCGTCCATTCTCGGCCTCGTGCCCTATCGCTGGCGCGGCGCTTATAATGCCTCTAAGTTCGCGCTCGAGGCGCTTTCGCTCACATTGAGGATGGAGCTCGCCGGCAGCGGCATCGGCGTGAGCCTGATCGAGCCCGGCCCGATCGCCTCGAAATTCACGACCAATGCGATCGCCTATATCGAGCGGTTCATCGATCTTGAGAATTCCGTCCATCGCGCGGAATACGAGCGGCAGATGCGGCGCCTGCGCGGCGAGAGCAAACCGGCAGCCGGCAAGCTCGGGCCCGACGCCGTTTATGCCGTACTGAAACACGCTTTGACGGCACGCCGTCCGCGGCCGCATTATATAGTGACAAGGCCGGCCAGGCAGGGAGCGCTTCTCAAAAAGCTCCTGCCGGCGGCACTGTTCTACCGCATCATCGGTCGTCTCGGCTGACCGAACCACAAGGATTTACGCCATGAACAGCTTCCTTACCGGTCTGACCCTGCTCGTCATGGGCCTGGTAGCGATCGTGCTGATCCGCGGCCTGCTCAACATGGCCAGGGGCGGCAGCGGCAACACCTCCAACAAACTCATGCAGGCCCGCGTGCTGTTCCAGGCCATCGCCATCGTGCTGATCATGCTGACGCTCTGGGTGACCGGCGGCGGCCGTCCGAGCTGAGGTAAAGCGACAGCATCATGGTGAAATTGAACAAGATCTACACCCGGACAGGCGACAACGGCACCACCGGCCTCGTCTCCGGCCCGCGCCGCCTGAAAAGCGACCTCAGGGTCGAGGCCTATGGCGCCATTGACGAGACGAATGCCTTTGTCGGCCTCGCCCGCCAGCACACGCATGCGATTCCGGATCTCGACGCGATGCTCATGCGCGTCCAGAACGATCTCTTCGATCTTGGCGCCGATCTCGCCACACCGGATACGGGCGAGAAGCCCGAATACGAGCCGCTTCGCATCGTCGCTGCCCAGGTCGAGCGCCTCGAACGGGAGATCGACCGGCTGAATGCCGACCTCGAACCGCTGCGCTCCTTCGTCCTGCCGGCCGGCAGCGCCGCTTCGGCCGCGCTCCATGTTGCCCGTACCGTAGCGCGGCGCGGCGAGAGGCAAATGGTCGCACTCGCATCGATGGAAGGCGAGGCCGTCAGCGCGGAGGCGATTGCCTATGTCAACCGCCTTTCGGATTTCCTGTTCGTCGCGGCCCGCTGGGCGAACGACAAGGGGCGCGCCGATGTCCTTTGGGTCCCCGGCAACAACAGATAACGTATTTTTGTTTCGGCGCGGGTCGTCTCGGGGATCGCATGTTCATACCGCTGCATGACAGGAACGAGCTGAAACACATAAGAATGCAGTATGTGACGATCACGCTGATCGTCATCAATTTCGTTGCCTGGCTCGCTACCGGACCCGTCGCAACCGAGGATTTCGCCAATGCTGCGATCCTCGGGCTAGGCTATATCCCCGCGATCATCTTCGAGTATGCCGCCCTCGATCCCTCGCTGGTGATCGTTCCGGACGAATTCACCTTCGTCACCTACTCGTTTCTGCATGGCGACTTCATGCACCTCGCCATGAACATGCTTTTCCTCTGGGTCTTCGGCGACAATGTCGAGGACGCGCTCGGGCATTTCCGATTTCTCGTTTTCTATCTTCTGTGCGCGGCGGCCGGAGCGCTGGCCCATGGGCTCCTCGATCCGGCCTCGGAGGCGCCGCTGATCGGCGCCTCCGGCGCCATATCCGGCGTCGTTGCCGCCTATTTCCTCCTGCACCCCAAGGTGCGGGTCTGGGTGCTCGTGCTCTTCCGCATCCCGCTGCCGCTCCCCGCCGCCATTCCGCTCGCCTTCTGGATCGGCCAGCAGTTCTTCATGTTCGTGGCCGACCCCGGCGGCGGCGTTTCCTGGAGTGCGCATGTCGGCGGCATCGTCGCGGGTCTCCTGCTCGTTGTCGTTTTGCGACGCCGCGGTGTGCCGCTGTTCGATCGGATCATCGTCACTCCACGCGCCGTGGAGCACAGGACGAGAGCGCCCGATGAAACGTTGCCGGCAGCCGCCGGCGCTTCGAAGCCCGCTCCGCAATGGGGCCGGCCGGGTTGATTTTCGAGGGGAGCCCGAGAAATAAAGGTCGAGTTTTCAAGGGATTGCATGCCCTGCGTTGGTGGTGATGCCCGATAGAAGCCGGCCTTGCGGCTCCGCTTGCCAGCGGATTTTTTTACCTGTACGTAAACGTAAGTATGAATAAGCCGGTCATATCGAATTGGCGTTGGTTCATCGCGATTTAGCGTGAAGAACGGCTTGTCTATGGAGCAAAAACGCGTATCGATGTCGCCAACCGACAATCAGGCCGCCTTGTTAAGGCGCATTTTCCTGCGAACGTTCTTGGAGGGAAAGAATCCATGAAAATACTTGTGACGGTGAAACGGGTCGTCGACTACAACGTCAAGATCCGGGTCAAAGCGGATGGAACGGGCGTCGAGCTTGCCAATGTGAAGATGTCGATGAACCCCTTCGACGAGATCTCGGTCGAAGAGGCGCTGCGGCTGAAGGAAGCCGGCAAGGCGAGTGAAGTGGTGGTCGTGTCGATCGGCCCGGCCAAGGCGGAAGAGACGCTCAGGACCGCGCTCGCCATGGGCGCCGACCGGGCGATCCTGGTCGAGACCGAAGACCAGGTCGAGCCGCTCGCTGTGGCCAAGATCGTCAGGCAAGTCGCCGAGGCCGAACAGCCGGGGCTGATCATCGTCGGCAAGCAGGCGATCGACGACGATTCCAACCAGACCGGCCAGATGCTGTCGGCCTTGCTCGGCTGGGCCCAGGGCACCTTTGCCTCCAAGGTCGAGATCGGCGACGGCAAGATCAACGTCACCCGCGAGGTCGACGGCGGCCTGCAGACGGTCGAACTGAAGCTGCCGGCGGTCGTCACCACCGATCTGCGCCTCAACGAGCCGCGCTATGCCTCGCTGCCGAACATCATGAAGGCGAAGAAGAAGCCGCTCGACAAGAAGACCCCGGCCGATTTCGGCGTCGACACGGCGCCGCGGCTGAAAGTCTTGAAGACCGAAGAGCCCTCCGGCCGCAAGGCCGGCGTCAAGGTGAAGACGGTCGCCGAGCTCGTCGAGAAGCTCAAGACCGAAGCCGGCGTGCTTTAAGTTCATGCGTCCGGAAAGCGGACACCGGCTTCCGGGCAAACGCATGAACCACTTCAGACTCATGAGCTCCGATCCGGAACGGATCGTTGAGCTCGATCGAAAGGGAGAATTCTACCATGGCCATTCTGCTTCTGGCTGACCACGACAACAGCCACCTTTCCGACCAGACCGCGAAGGCGCTGACGGCGGCAACGAAGATCGCCAGTGGGACCGGAACCGACGTGCATGTGCTGGTTGCCGGTCAGAACGTCAAAGGGATTGCCGAGCAAGCCTCCAAGCTTTCGGGCGTCGCCAAGGTGCTGGTCGCTGAGGACGCCTCGCTCGCCAACAATCTCGCCGAGCCGCTGGCCGCGCTGATCGCTTCGCTCGCCGGCAATTACGACACCGTCGTTGCCGCCGCCACGTCGGTCGGCAAGAACGTCATGCCACGGGTCGCAGCCCTTCTCGACGTCGCCCAGGTTTCGGAGATCATCGAGGTCGTCGCGCCCGATACCTTCAAACGGCCGATCTATGCCGGCAACGCCATCCAGACGGTGCAGACGAGCGAGCCGAAGAAGGTGATCACCGTGCGCACCGCCTCCTTTGCCGCTGCTCAAGACGGCGGCTCGGCCCCGGTCGAGACGGTTGCCGCCGCGGCAAATCCCGGCCTTTCCGCCCATGTTTCCGATGCGCTGTCGTCCTCCGACCGGCCGGAACTGACCTCGGCGAAGATCATCATCTCCGGCGGCCGGGCGCTCGGCTCCTCGGAGAAGTTCAAGGAAGTCATCCTCCCGGTTGCCGACAAGCTCGGCGCCGCCGTCGGCGCCTCACGCGCCGCCGTCGATGCCGGCTATGCGCCGAACGACTGGCAGGTCGGCCAGACCGGCAAGGTGGTCGCCCCCGACCTCTACATCGCCTGCGGCATTTCCGGTGCGATCCAGCACCTCGCCGGCATGAAGGACAGCAAGGTGATCGTCGCCATCAACAAGGACGAGGAAGCGCCGATCTTCCAGGTCGCCGACTACGGCCTCGTCGCCGATCTCTTCGACGTCCTGCCGGAACTCGAAAAGGCGCTTTGACGCACCGGCTACCGACACGAAAAAGCTGGAAAAAGCGCCGACATGGCATTAACAATCATACCGGGCCGGCCCTGCCGGCCCGGTAATTTTGCATTTGCGGCAGCGTCATTGCCGCAACCTGTTGAACATGGGTGTTCGCTTCAATGATCAAGACGGTGGGAATTATCGGCGCAGGACAGATGGGCTGCGGCATTGCCCATGTTTCGGCAGCCGCCGGATATAAGGTTCAGCTCTACGATATCGCCGCGGACCGAATCGAGGCGGGGCTTGCCACCATCAACGGCAATCTTGCCCGGCAGGTCTCCTCCGGCAAGATGAGCGACGAGGACCGCAAGCGGGCGCTTTCCCTGATCAAGGGCTCAGGCGACATCAACGACCTCGCGCAGGCCGATCTCGTCATCGAGGCGGTCACCGAAGACGAAACCGTCAAGCGCAAGATCTACGGTCAGGTCTGCCCGGTCATGAGGCCGGATGCCATCCTGGCGACCAACACATCGTCCCTGTCCATAACCCGGCTCGCCTCCGCGACCGATCGTCCCGAACGGTTCATGGGCATCCACTTCATGAACCCGGTCCCGGTCATGAAGCTGGTGGAGCTCGTACGCGGTATCGCCACGGAGGAAGAGACCTTCAAGGCGGCCAAGGAATTCGTCGCGCATCTCGACAAGACCGTCACCGTCGCCGAAGATTTTCCCGCCTTCATCGTCAATCGCATCCTGTTGCCGATGATCAACGAGGCTATCTACACGCTCTATGAAGGCGTCGGCACCGTCGATGCCATCGACACGGCCATGAAGCTCGGCGCCAACCATCCGATGGGTCCGTTGCAGCTCGCCGATTTCATCGGCCTCGACACCTGTCTGTCGATCATGCAGGTGCTGCATGACGGCCTGGCGGATTCGAAGTATCGCCCCTGCCCGCTGCTGGTGAAATATGTCGAGGCCGGTTGGCTCGGCCGCAAGTCCGGCCGCGGCTTCTACGACTACCGGGGCGAGGTGCCCGTACCGACGCGCTGACCTTTCAGATCAGGGGAAGGCTCCTGCGGCGCCCCCTCAACTTCCCGCAGGCGGAGCGAGCGCCGCTTCGATGAGGTTCTTCGCGTCATCGCTGTCCCATACGGCCGGCCCGTTCATCGACCCCAAAAGGCAGCCCTTTTCGTCGAGAAGCAAGGTAGCGGGAAGGCCGAAGGCGAGCCCCTCCTTCTTGAGCGTGTTGAAAACTCCCATCGAGGCATCGCGGTAGTAGCCGAGCGCATGAACGCCGACCTCGTCGAGAAATGCCTTCGGCTTGTCGTCGGCACCGGTGTCGATGTTGATTGCGACCACCTCGAAACGGTCGCCGCCGAGCGCCTGTTGCAGGGCGTTGAGCGCCGGCATCTCCTCCCGGCAAGGCACGCACCAGGTGGCCCAGAGGTTGACGAGGACTGTCTTGCCGGCAAAGGCGGCAAGCGTCAGCGGCTTGCCATCGGGACCTGCGAAATCGAGGCCGCCGATCGGGCGCGCGTTGTCCGCCGGCGTCATCGCCGCCACCTGACCGCGCATCAGCGGGGTGAGCGAAGCAACCTTTTGCCCGGCCAGCGGGCAGCTCGCATCCGCCGTCGGCGCGACGCCGCCATTGCCAGACCCCGTCTCCTTCACGTATACCGCAGCCGCACCGGCGATCACGCCCAGAAGGGCGGCGAGCGCGAACAATTTAAGGGCCGGAGGGCGTTTCTTCTGGTCTGGCATTTCATTCTCCAAGGCGGGCATCCTGATGGCTGACGGCAGTTCCGAGACGAAATCCTCCAACCAGATGTGGGGCGGTCGCTTCGCCTCGGGCCCGGACGCGATCATGGAGGAGATAAATGCCTCGATCGGCTTCGACAAGAAGCTCTATGCCCAGGACATCCGCGGCTCAATAGCGCATGCAACGATGCTGGCGCATCAAGGCATCATTTCCGCCGAAGACAAAGACAAGATCGTTCACGGCCTCGACACGATCCTGTCAGAGATCGACAGTGGCGCATTCGAGTTCTCGCGCCGCCTGGAAGACATCCACATGAACATCGAGGCGCGGCTGGCGGCACTGATCGGCCCGGCCGCCGGGCGCCTCCACACGGCGCGCTCGCGCAACGACCAGGTGGCGCTCGATTTCCGCCTGTGGGTGAAAGAGGAGCTGCAGAAGACCGAGAAGGCGCTGACCGGTCTCATCGCTGCCTTTCTCGACCGCGCCGAAGAGCATGCCGACACGGTGATGCCCGGCTTCACCCATTTGCAAACGGCGCAGCCGGTCACCTTCGGACATCACTGCATGGCCTATGTGGAAATGTTCGGCCGCGACCGCGCGCGCGTTCGCCACGCGATCGAGCACATGGACGAAAGCCCGATCGGCGCAGCCGCGCTTGCCGGCACCGGCTTCCCCATCGATAGGCACATGACCGCCAAGGCGTTAGGCTTCCGCGAGCCGACGCGCAATTCCATCGATACCGTCTCCGATCGCGATTTCGCGCTCGAATTCCTGTCGATCGCCGCGATCGCGGCGACCCACCTGTCGCGGCTCGCGGAAGAAATCGTCATCTGGTCCACGCCGCAATTCGGCTTCATCCGCCTGTCGGACGCCTTTTCGACCGGTTCGTCGATCATGCCGCAGAAGAAGAATCCCGATGCGGCCGAGCTCGTGCGCGCCAAGACCGGGCGCGTCAACGGCTCGCTGGTTGCGCTGCTCACTGTGATGAAGGGTCTTCCCCTCGCCTATTCCAAGGACATGCAGGAAGACAAGGAACAGGTCTTCGATGCGGCCGAGAGCCTCGAACTCGCAATCGCGGCCATGACCGGCATGATCCGCGACGTGACGATACGCGCCGACCGGATGAAGGCCGCAGCCGGCTCCGGCTACTCGACCGCCACCGATCTCGCCGACTGGCTGGTGCGCGAGGCAGGCCTGCCCTTCCGCGACGCCCACCATGTGACCGGCCGCGTCGTCGCGCTTGCGGAACAGAAAGGATGCGACCTCGCCGACCTCCCGCTCGCCGAGCTGCAGGCGATCAATTCCGCGATAACGGACAAGGTCTACGGCGTCCTGACGGTCGAGGCCTCCGTGGCAAGCCGCACCAGTTTCGGCGGCACTGCGCCCTTAGAGGTCCGCAAGCAGATCGCCTGGTGGCGGGCGCGCAACTAGAGCGCTTCAGGAAAAGTGTGCAACGGTTTTCCGTTGCAGAATGCTGCTCTCTCCTGCGCAGAAACAGGGTGCACAAGGCGCTGAAAAATCGGTAAGACATCGCACCGGAGCGGCACAGGGAACATGTTCCTGCCGCCCCCGCGCTCCAAGATCAATCGGCTCTCAGCTTCGGCAAAGGGAAATGACGATGACATTCAGGAAGGCCGCCCGAATCGCGCTTCTTCTGGCAATCCCGGGGCTGGTTCTCGCCGGCTGCGGGCGTAAGGGCGACCTCGACCGGCCGGGGGCCACCGCACCTATCAATACGAAAACGCCCGCCGGTACTGTCGCACCGAAGCAAACCGTCGACGACCGCCCATTCCTGCTTGACCCCCTCCTCTGAGCCGAGGAAAGACCGTGAATCATTTCCAATACCGTGACGGAATTCTTTACGCCGAAGACGTGCCTCTGACGGAGATCGCGCGCGCCGTCGGCACGCCGTTCTACTGTTATTCCACCGCCACGCTGGAGCGCCATTACAGGGTCTTTTCGCAAGCCTTTGCCGATGTGGACGCCATGGTCTGCTATGCGATGAAGGCCAATTCGAACCAGGCCGTGCTGAAAACGCTCGGCCGTCTCGGCGCAGGCGTGGACGTGGTGTCCGAGGGTGAACTGCGCCGCGCCCTTGCAGCGGGCATTCCGGCAAGCCGGATCATGTTCTCGGGCGTCGGCAAGACCGCGCGCGAGATGGATTTTGCTCTCGAGGCAGGCATCTATTGCTTCAATGTCGAATCCGAGCCGGAGTTGGAGGTCCTGAACCAGAGGGCCGTACGCGCCGGCAGACGAGCGCCGGTTTCCTTCCGCATCAATCCCGACGTCGATGCCCGCACACATGCAAAGATCTCGACCGGGAAGAAGGAAAACAAGTTCGGCATTTCCTGGGAGCGGGCCCGTAGCGTCTATGCTCACGCCGCCGAGCTTCCCGGCATCGAGGTGACCGGGATCGATATGCATATCGGCAGCCAGATCACCGAGCTGCAGCCTTTCGACGACGCCTTCAAGCTGTTGCGCGAACTGGTCGATACGCTGCGTTCCGACGGGCATGTGATCGAGCACGTCGATATCGGCGGCGGTCTCGGCATTCCCTACCGTGAAGACAACAACCCGCCGCCCTTGCCGGACGCCTATGCCGATATCGTCAAGAACCAGCTCAAGGGCCTCGACTGCAAGATCGTCACCGAACCGGGCCGGCTGATCGTCGGCAATGCCGGCATTCTCGTGACCGAAGTGGTCTATGTGAAGGACGGCGGCGACAAGACCTTTGTCATCGTCGATGGAGCGATGAACGATCTCATCCGCCCGACGCTCTACGAGGCCTATCACGAGTTACGCCCGGTGAGGATTTCCGCGGCCAGCGCACCGCGCATCAAGGCCGATGTCGTCGGGCCGGTCTGCGAGACCGGCGACTATCTGGCGCTCGACCGGGAGATGGCGATGCCGAAGCCCGGCGATCTTTTCGCGATCGGCTCGGCGGGCGCCTACGGTGCCGTACAGGCGGGAACCTATAACAGCCGCCTGCTGGTGCCCGAGGTGCTCGTCAAGGGCGATCGTTTCCACGTGATCCGCCCGCGCCGGGGCTACGACGAGCTGATCGGCCTCGACTCGATGCCCGACTGGCTCGACTGACCTCGAGCGACGCTGTCACGATTGGGGTTGCCGGCGGCGATCACGCATTGTTTTACGGGCCGCCCTCGTCTTCGCCACAAACAATGTTATCCTGACCATTGACCGCCTGCGGTCGAAGGATCGAAAGGAAGTTTCGGCGGATGACGCAATTCCGGCAGGATGAAACGCCAAAACCGCAGTCGTTCGCCAGGATGCTGGCGGCGAAGCGATTCCTCGCCCGTTTTGTTCTTCTGGCCGAAGAGCTGCTGCCGCGCATGCTCGTCCCCGCTTCGCTCGTTCTTCTGTTTCTCTCCGCCGGCTGGGTCGGCCTCTTTCGCGCTGCGCCGTTCTGGCTGCATGCCGCCCTTCTTCTCGCTTTCGTCATAGGGCTGTTCATCTCCCTGTTGCCGCTGACCCGCATTCGCTGGCCCGAAACGCCCGAGGCGGACCGGATGCTGGAGGAGCGCAACCGGCTGCCGCATCAGGCGATCCGCGTGCAGGAAGATGCGCCCGCGACGGAGGGCGCTTTCGGCGCCGCACTCTGGCGCGAACATCAGGCGCGTATGGCGCGTATGGTCAGGGAACTCGACACGGGTCTGCCGCGCCCCGATATCGCACGGCATGACCCGTGGGCGCTGAGGGCCGTCCCCGTCCTCCTTGCCTGCGTCGCCTTCGCCTATTCCTATTCGAATCGCGCCGGACTGGTTTCGGATGCCTTCCGCCTGCCCGAGCAAGAGGCAGCGACGGCCGACATCCGTATCGATGCATGGGTGACACCGCCCGCCTATACCGGCCGCGCGCCGATCTTTCTTACGGGTCGACAGGACGCGACGGCCCCGGCCGAGGACAAGGAGCAGGATCCGCAGGAGAAGCCTCAGATCACGATACCTCAGTTCAGCGATCTTACGGTCCGGATAACCGGCGCCGGGGCCGAGGAACCGGTCAGCTACGCAGCCGCGGGCGACGAACCCTTGGTTATCCCTCAGTCGGACGCCAAGGCGGAGACGACATCCGGGCCGGAAAAAGCCAAACCGGAAACGCCCCAGGCAACTCCCAATGCGGTCCGCAATCATGTTTACAAGATCGCCAAGGACGGAACGCTCTCCGTCGGCGGCCAGAGCTGGAGCTTCAAGATCACGCCGGACAGCGTGCCCGACATCGCTTTCGACGGCGAACCGCATCCAACGGTCAATGCGGCGCTCGACATCAGCTACCTGGCCCACGACGATTACGGCATCGCACAGGCCTGGGCCGAGATAAAGCCCATCGAGGAGCCCGCGAAGGACGCCCATCCGCTCTACGGCCCTCCTGAATATCGCCTCGATCTGCCGCGTCGCAATGCCCGTGAAGCAAAGGGTACCACGAGCCGCAATCTGAGTGAGCATCCGCTTGCCGGAAAGCGCGTGAGCATCACGCTCGTCGCTCGTGATGCAGCCGGCCAGGAGGGACGAAGCGTGCCGCAGGAGATCGTTCTGCCGGCGCGCCGTTTCTTCGAACCCCTCGCCGCTGCCGTCGCAGAACAGCGCCAGGTCTTCGCGCTCGACGCCAACCAGTTGCCGCGCGCGATCGATCTCAACGATGCGCTGACGCTTTATCCCGAGGAGACGATTCCCAACGCCACCCACTTCCTGCTGCTGAAATCGGCACGCACGCGCATGCAGCTCGCCCGGAACGACGACATGCTGCGCGATGCCGCCGACCACCTGTGGGAAATCGCGCTCGGCATCGAGGACGGTGACCTGTCGCTCGCTGACCGGCGGCTTCGCGACGCGCAGCAGGCGCTGTCGGACGCGCTCGAACGTAACGCCTCGGACGAGGAAATCGCCCGCCTGATGGACGAGCTTCGCCAGGCGATGCAGGAGTATATGCAGGCGCTCGCCGAGCAGGCCGCGAAGAACCCCGCCGTCGCCGCCAATCCCGAGATGAACAACGTGCTGCGCCAGCAGGATCTGCAGAAGATGATGGACCAGATCGAAAATCTGGCCCGCTCCGGCGCGCGCGATCAGGCGCGGCAGATGCTCTCCGAACTGCAGAGAATGATGAACAATCTCCAGGCCGGACGCATGCAGCAGCAGATGGGCGAGCAGAACAACGCCATGCGGCAGCAGATGGATAAGCTCGGCGAGCTTATGCAGCGGCAGCAGCAGCTGATGGACGAAACTTTCAAACTGGATCAGGCACTGCGCGACCGGATGCAGCGCGGCGATCCGCTCGAAGGCGAGGACGAGGAACTTTTCGGACAGGACATGCCCCAGGATCCGGGGCAGCGGAGTGACCCCAACGGCCAACCCAACCCCATGGACGACATGACCGCCGAGCAATTGAAGGAAGCTCTCAAGCAATTGAGAGAGCAGCAGGAATCGCTCGGCAAGCAACTCGGCGACCTGCAGAAGGGTCTCGAGAATTTGGGCATCAAGCCCGGCAAGGGCTTCGGTCAGGCGCAGCGCGAGATGGAAGGTGCCGCCGGCGCTCTCGGGAAGGGCCAGGGCGAGCAGGCGGTCGGCAGCCAGGGCCGGGCTCTGCAGGCCCTGCGCGAGGGAGCGCAGGACATGATGAACCAGATGCAAGCCCAGGGACAGGGACAAGGTCCCGGACAAGGCGTTCCGCAATATGGCCAGAACGGGCGTGACCCTCTCGGCCGCCGGCAGCAGAACGCCGGCCCCGATTTCGGCGATCAGGTCAAGGTGCCCGACGAGATCGACACGCAGCGCGCCCGGCAGATCCTCGAAGAGATCCGTCGCAAGTTGGGTGACAGCCTGTCGCCGGAACTGGAGCGGCAGTATCTCGAGCGGCTGCTCGACATGCGGTGATGGGTCTGCGGGACGAGGGGTCGGGCGGCCTCTCCGAAGCCCCTCTTCCCGCGTCCCGCATCAAAGGTTTACGATCGGCGTCAGGCGGCCAGCGCGAGCGCGACGGCCTTGCGAATGTCGGGCAGTGAAAATGGCTTCTCGATGACGTCGACGACCTTGCCGGAGAGGTCGTCGGCACGCTCGCGTTGCTCGGCGTAGCCGGTCATCAACAGGATTTTCAATGCCGGAAAAGCGGCGGACGCCTGATGCGCAAGCTCAATGCCGTCCATGACCGGCATCCGGATATCGGATAGCAAGAGATCGAACGGCTGATCGCGAAGGCAGGCAAGCCCATCTGCTCCGTCCCCGGCTTCAACCGTTTCGTGCCCGTCGAGCCGCAACGCGCGTGCGACGAACGAGCGCAGGCCGTCTTCATCCTCGGTGATCAGGATTTTCGCCATCATGGCCTCCCGTATTATTTCTGCGGGGAGCGGCGCGGCGATTGGATGCCATGGACGCTCCGTTGGATCTGCGTATCGTCCGCCGCCTCATGCGACCGCGATACGTCTTCCAAACAAACAGCTTTTCGTTTGATTCCGGTAAACGCGATAGGAGGCATTTTAATCATTCAGCGCGCCGGAACGATCCCCTGTGACGGGGCCACGACAGAAACGGCGCGCCGGTTACGTCGCGTCGCCGGTCACAACCCCGACGAACGGCAGTTCGCGGAACGCGTAGGCGACATCCATTCCATAGCCGACCACGAAATGATCCGGGCATTCGAAGCCGACATAATCCGCTTCGAGATCGACGCGGCGTTTCACCCGCTTGTCGAGCAATACCGCGATCGTGACGTTTCGTGCGCCGCGCTCCAGGAGCAGTTCCTTGGCGAAACGAAGGGTCCGGCCGGACTCCAGAATGTCGTCGATGAGGAGCACGTCGCGGTCACGCACGTCGCTGTCGATATCCTTGGTGATCTTGACGCCCTTGGATTCGGTCCCGGTTCCGTAGCTCGAAAGCGTGATGAACTCGACCTCCGGAGCAAGGCCTGCCGCATGCATGGCGCGGATCAGATCGGCGGCGAAGATGAAGGAGCCCTTCAGGATCGAGATGACCAGGAGATCCTTGTGCGGCCCGCGAACGATATCGCCGGCCATTTCCTGATTTCTCGCCGCAATGGTTTCGGCGCTGTAGAGGACTTCGATATTCTTGCCGCGGACGACGGGCATACGGGTATCTCCATTCGCAAGGAAGAACACCGGCCTTCCCTTCTTTAGCCGCGCTTAGCACATTCAGCGATCGGAAGCACCGCCTTTTCCGCCCTCCATCGGCAGCGGGTGCATGTCGGCCCGTCCGTCGCCCCCGAAACCGGCGATCAGCAGGAAAACCGTAAGTCCGAGAAAGGCGGCCAGGCCGGCAAAGCGCCGGGGCGACATCGCATCGATCCTGGTCCCGGCCGCGACCAGGATCCGCCGTGCTGCACTCCGCATTCCCGGGGCGGCCTCCGCGCCGGCCTTCGGCCGGGCGCTGGCCCGGCGCTTGTCGTTGAACACCGGATACGGGCTGCGCCGTGCGGTCGGCGCAACCGTTTCGAACTCGACATCGATATAGTCGAGGCGCCTCGGCTGAGCGGCGCCCGAACGCGAGGCGCGCTCCGGTGGAATGAGGTCGATGCCCGCGGTCTTTGCGCGAAATGCCTGCATGGGCGCTCCCCGAACGCGGCGCCGGACGTCTTGCCTGCAGCGCCGTACGTCTTCGCTCGATGCACATGCCATCCGCGATGGATGCAAGGCATTGCTTCGAATCCTGACGAGACGTAAACCGAAATGGTTAATTTTTTGAAAACGAGGCCGCGAAAGCGGCGTCTTTTCATGGAACGTTAACCCTTACTTAACCCTGGTGTCACGCACGGTTTTGCCTTGGCAGAAGCGCAGTCCTACTGCATGTTCCTGAATTCGGAACCGGTGCAGGCAGACATGCGGTGCTTCAAGTGCTTCACCGGCCGTCGCGCATCTGATAGACGGGTGGAGCTGCGATAATCCGGCCTTCGGCGGATTTGGCGAGGGTCGTGACGAGAGACTGGGCTGTCCCATTGATTCATTTTGAAAACGTCGGCTTGCGCTATGGCATGGGACCGGAAATCCTCCGGGACCTGACATTCGATATCCCGCGCCGTTCCTTCCAATTCCTCACCGGTCCGTCAGGCGCCGGCAAGACGACGCTGCTCCGCCTCCTCTTCCTGTCGCTCAAGCCGACGCGCGGCCTCATCCGCATGTTCGACCGCAACATCTCCTCCATTCCCCGTGAGGAGTTTCCGATGCTGCGCCGTCGGGTCGGCATCGTCTTCCAGGACTTTCGCCTGCTCGACCACCTGACGACCTATGAAAACGTCGCCCTGCCGCTCCGGGTCCGCGGCAAGGAGGAGTCGAGCTACCGTTCCGACGTGCTCGAACTCCTTAAATGGGTCGGACTCGGCGAGCGCATCAACGTGCTGCCGCCCGTGCTCTCCGGCGGCGAGAAGCAGCGCGCCGCCATCGCACGGGCGCTGATCGACCGGCCGGAGATCCTGCTTGCCGACGAGCCGACCGGCAACGTCGATCCGCCTATGGCGCGCCGATTGCTCAATCTCTTCATGGAACTTAATCGGCTCGGGACCGCGGTGGTGATCGCCACGCACGACCTGTCCTTGATGGATCAGGTCGAGGCCCGGCGCATGATCCTGTCACAGGGACGGCTCGACATCTATGAATGAGAACCGCGTTGCCCGCAGCGAGCCTACCCCTCCGCCGCAACAACAGCAGCGTCGCAGCGAGATGCGCGTGCGCCCGACCGGGCCGATCGTGCCTTCGGCCAACGTTTCCGGCCACGCGCTCATGTGCGTCATCGCCATCATGTCCTTTCTGGCCTGCCTGACCCTCGGCGGCGTCAGCATGGTGCGGGCGACCGCCCAGAGCTGGCAATCACAGATCTCCCGCGAGATCACCATCCAGATCAAGCCGGACGACAACCTCGACATGGAGAGGGCGCTCGCCGATGCCCGTGATCTGGCCCTGACCTTCAACGGCACGACAGGCGGCACGATCATCGACCGCGCGGCGACCGCGCGCCTCCTGGAACCGTGGCTCGGTGGTGGACTCGACCTGAACGAACTGCCCGTGCCGCGGCTCGTCGTCATCACGATCGACGAGAGCAATCCCCCCGATTTCGCCGCGATGCGAAAGGCGCTCACCGAAACGATCCCGCAGGCCTTTCTCGATGATCACCGCACCTGGGTCGATCGCCTGGTTGCGATGGCGAGCACGACCACGATGATCGGCACCGGCGTCCTGGTACTGGTCTTCTCCGCAATGGTGCTGACGGTGGTTTTCGCCACCCGCGGCGCCCTTTCCGGCAACCGTCATATCGTCGAGGTCCTGCATTTCGTCGGGGCGGAAGCGAGTTTCGTCGCCGCCGAATTCCAGAAGCACTTTCTCCGAATCAGTCTGAAGGGCGCCGGCGCCGGCGGCCTTCTCGCTGCGCTGTCCTTTGCGCTGGCGAGCTTCTGGCAGTCGCAGACGCTTGCAACCCCTGAAACGGATCAGGCGACCGCTCTGTTCGGTACCTTCGCCATCGGTTACACCGGCTATCTCGGCATCTTCGCCATTATCGTCGTCATTGCTCTGCTGACGACCTTGACGGCGCGCCTTACAGTCATGCGGACGATCTACGAAATCGACCTTATCCGATCCGATCCGGGCCGGACCGACACCTTTCAGGGTTGAAATCGGCCGGAAGACCATGAATTGCCCGCAATCGATCTATTCCCTGCCGCAATCTGCGGCTATGTGATGAGAATCATGAAGGCGGGAGAACTACGCGGGAGCGGGATGGCCGAAAGGGGCAAATGGCTGGAGAGGGCCGCGCGCCGTCGCCAGTCCCGCAGCCTGTTGCGCAAAGTGCTGCGCCGCGGCTTCTTCGTGCTGCTCGCCTTTCTCACCATATTCATCGCCGGCTTCCTGCAATTCGCCGACACCGTCGCTTCGCTGCAACCGCCTGCCACTCCGAAAGCGGATGCGATCGTCGTGCTGACCGGCGGCTTCCAGCGAATAGACCAGGCTGTCGATCTCCTGAAACTCGGCGCCGGAAAGCGGCTCTTGATTTCCGGTGTTCATCCGTCGACGACACGAAGCCAGATCCGGCGCAATACGCAGAGTTCGACCGACCTGTTCAAGTGCTGCGTCGATATCGGTCGTGCGGCGATCGATACGATCGGCAACGCCACCGAAACCTCGCAGTGGATCCGCAACCGAGGTTATCGGACGATCCTCGTGGTGACGAACAATTACCACATGCCGCGCAGCCTGCTCGAACTGCGCCGCGCCAGGCCCGAAACCGAATTCATTGCCTACCCGGTCGTCAATTCGGATCTCAAGACGACCAACTGGCTGCGCAATCCGCTGGTGCTGAAGGCCATTCTGCTCGAATACGGCAAATACTCCGTCGCCTCGCTGCGCGATGTGATGGGCGCCCGCTGGACGAACGGCCTCAGGACGGAGCCCTTGCCTGTTGCGCCGGCCGGGCAATAGCGCCGCCGGAGAAAGGCGCTCCCGTCGCGAGGCTGTTTTCCTCCGCCGCATATTCGTGTAGGCAGCGTGGCGCACCCGCACCCGCACCCGAGAGTCTGCCTGATGATCATCCTGCGTTCGATCCTCTTCAATCTGGTCTTCTACGTTAACCTGATCGTGCAGATGATCGTGCTGACGCCGTTCTATTTCCTTGTGCCGCGCAAGACGGCCTGGTTCGTGCCCAAGAACTGGGCGCGCAGCAACCATTGGCTGCTCGCGAAGATCGTCGGTACGACCTTCGAGATCGAGGGCCTCGAGAACATTCCGAAGGGCGCCTACATCTTCGCGCCGAAGCATCAGTCCTTCTGGGATGCCTATGCGCTCCTGCCTTGGCTCGACGATCCCTTCTATATTCTCAAACGGGAACTCACCTGGATACCGCTGTTCGGCTGGTACATCGTCAAGCAGCGCATGGTTCCGGTGAACCGCGCCGCGCGCGGCAAGGCGATGACTGAGGTGATGGACCGCACGAAAAACGAGATGGCGACCGGGCGTCAGTTGATCATCTATCCCGAGGGGACGCGCCGTCCGCCCGGCGCTCCGCCGGAGTACAAATACGGCATTGCCCGGCTCTATCGGGATCTCCAGGTGCCGGTGGTTCCCGTCGCGATGCATCCGGGGCTGTTCTGGCCGCGGCGCAAGTTCCTCCGTTTCCCTGGCCACTTCAAAGTGCGTGTCCTCCCGCCGATCGAGGCCGGGCTGGATCCGGACGCATTTCTGGCGAAGCTGGTGGAAGTTACCGAGGCTGCGAGCGACGACCTCCTCATCGAAACCGTGCGGGCCAATCCGCACCTGCCGTTGCCGCCCAGCGCCGAACAGCGGCTGCGCGAACTCGGGGCACGGTAGCCTCCCCTTCAGGCCCGGACCGACGCAGCTCCGCCGGCCCTCAACTTCGCGGCAACTTCCTCCAGCCAATGGTCGCGGATACCCATTTCGCGAAGATGTTCGAGCGTGTTGAGAACGTATTCGCTGTTCGGCCCCGACTTGCCGGCGGCGACGGCAACCGTCGCGGCCGCCTCCTCCGCACTCAGCGCACCGGCATACTGGACATGGCAGCGGTCGATCACATAGGTCAGCGCGGGCACGCGGTGTCCGCTGGAAAGTTGCACCGGCATGATCCTTTCCTTGTAGACGTGCGTGACCAGCTCGCGTTCGCGCAGGTAGTCGATCACCTCCGCCTTTTGCGCAGGCGCCACGCGGAATGCCGTCCCGACGCAGGAGCCGCCGTAGTCGAGCCCGAGCACCAGGCCGGGGTGCCGTTCAGTCCCGCGGTGAACCCAGGAGCGCACGCAGAGGGATCGGCGGTAGCCGAAAGCGCGCGCCGTCAGCTTCTCCTCGAAGCGAAAGCCCGGATTCCACATCAACGACCCGTAGCCAAAGACCCAAAATTCGTCCATATCCGCTGCCATTCAAACATGCCGCCGGCCGGCCACCGAATCAGTCTACCGAATCAGTGTTCGACGCTCCTGCGGCGTACCGAAATTTTTACTGCATAATTCCTGGGACCGTACCGGTCGAAGGACAAAATTGTGCAGCAATTCTCTTGCAATCGAACTGGTCGCGCCGATAGCCCGTGTCGCGATTGCGGATGAAGGTTAGTTCGCCGCATGGGAGTCGGCCACCCGAAAGGCCGCTCCCGGCGGCAAGAGCGAGATGAGTTTCTGGTCCACCCGACCTGAAACCGTCGTGATTTAGTGTGGAGTACCCGACAACATGACTGTGACCGCCGTCGCCAAGCCATCGCCTACCGGCAGGAAGTTCTTGTGGCTGGCAGCAGGTATCGTGTTCGTGATCGGCCTTTATTCCGCCGGTTGGTTTCTCGCCGCCGACCAGATCCAAAAGCGGCTGACCGCCTATCTGACGAAGGGGCAGTCGATCGGCTTCAGCGGCGAATGCGCCGAGATGGAGGTGCGTGGCTTTCCCTTCCGCCTCGGTCTGTTCTGCGACAAGGTTCGCCTCGACGATACGCGCCGCGGCGCCTCCGCATCCTTCGGTGCCCTGCGAACGGCGGCGCAGGTCTATCAGCCCGGGCGTGCGGTCCTCGAGCTCGACGGCCCTGCCGAAATCCGTGTTTCTCCCGGCGTCACCATTTCCGCCGACTGGACGCTGCTCCGCGCAAGTGTCGCCGCGACCCTCTCCGGCATCGACCGGACCTCAGTGGCCTATGACAATCTGACCGGCACCGCGCGCTCCCCCCTGACGGGCGAGGGCCTCGGCTTCGGCGCCAGCCATGGCGAGCTCCATCTGCGCCAGAACGACGGTAACCTGGACGCGGCACTCAGCATCGAAAAGCTCGACCTGCGTCCGGACCAGGGACCCAGTCTTGCCGCACCGGCCGATGTCGCAATGGACCTGACCGTTGTGGATAAGGCAGAATGGCTTCAGGCGGGTGCTTTGCCGCCCCATATGCTCCGCGGCACCAGAGGCGAGTTGCGGCAATTGACACTCGATGCGGGCTCCGGAATGAGCGCAAAACTCACCGGGCCCTTTTCGGTGAATGATCAGGGGCTGATTTCGGGGGAATTCTCTCTCACGCTTGCGAATATCGACGCCTGGCGGGAAAACTTCGTGAAGATCGCTCCGGACGAAACCGACCTGATCGACAACGTCGCCAACATGTTGAAGGCGCTTGCCGGCGGCAAGAACGAAACGACGGTCAAACTGAACGTCCGCGACGGGACCGCCTTCCTCGCCTTCGTTCCGATCGGTATGCTGCCGGCTCTGTGAGCGACGGTCTTCGCAGCCGGCTTCCCGTAGCCTACTTCTGATCCATCGCGTGCCGGCCGAAATCGGGCATGGCGGTGTCCTGACCGGCCTGAACGATCGAGCGGCGTATCGCCCGCGTGCGGGTGAAGAGATCGAAGAGCTTGTCGCCGTCGCCCCAACGGATCGCGCGTTGCAGGGAGGCGAGATCCTCGGAGAAGCGGGCGAGCATTTCCAGGATCGCGTCCTTGTTGTGCAGGCAGACGTCGCGCCACATGGTCGGGTCCGAAGCGGCAAGGCGGGTGAAGTCACGGAACCCCGAGGCCGAGTATTTGATCACTTCGGACTCGGTCACCGTTTCCAGATCGTCCGCGGTGCCGACAATGTTGTAGGCGATGATATGCGGGAGATGCGAAACGATCGCCAGCACCTTGTCGTGATGTTCCGGATCCATCTCGTCGACCATCGATCCGAGCGTTTCCCAGAACAGCCTGAGCCTGGCGACCGCGTCTTCGTCCGTGCCGGCCGGCGGCGTCAGAATGCACCAGCGCCCGCGGAAGAGGCCCGCAAAGCCGGCATCCGGGCCGGAATGCTCGGTACCCGCGATCGGGTGACCGGGCACGAAATGGACGTCCTTGGACAGGTGCGGCGCCATCTGCGCGATGACCGATCCTTTGGTCGAACCGACATCGGTGACGATCGCACCCGGTTTCAGATGGGCTGCGATCTCGGCGGCGACTGCGCCGGATGCCCCCACAGGCACCGACACGATGACGAGATCCGCGTCCTCGACAGCCTCGGCCGCCGAAAGCGTGTAGCGGTCGCCGAGGCCCAGCTCGCCGGCGCGCTTCAGCGTCGCTTCGCTGCGCGTCGTGACCACGATCGTACCGGCGAGCTGCTTCTCGCGAACGTCCCGGGCGATGGACGATCCGATCAGGCCGATGCCGATGAGGGCTATGGTTTCGAACTGCTGAGCCATCATTTCCGTCCCATGAATTCAGTCAGTGCCGCGACCACGCCCTCATTCGCTTCTTCCGAGCCGATCGTCATTCTCAGCGCGTTGGGGAAACCGTAGGCGCCGACGGCGCGCAGGATGAAGCCGCGGCTCGTCAGATAGGCATCCGCGTCGCTGGCCGACATGCCCGCTTCCTCAGGGAAGTGAATCAGCACGAAATTGGTGACCGAGGGGGTGACGCGCAGGCCGATATCCGTCAGTGCCTGACCGACCTTTGCCAGCCAGGTGTGATTGTGGTCAGCCGCCGCGGCAACGAAGGCCTGATCGCGGATCGCCGCGGCGCCGGCGGCGATCGCGGGCGCGTTGAGATTGAAGGGACCGCGGACGCGGTCCAACGCCTCCACCACGTCGCGCGGCGCGTACATCCAGCCGATGCGCAGACCGGCAAGGCCGTAGATCTTCGAAAAGGTTCGGGTCATCACCACGTTGCGGTTGGACGAAACGAGCTCCAGTCCCGCCTCGTAGTCGTTGCGCCGTACATATTCCGCATAGGCCGCATCGAGCACCAGCAGGACGCCGGCGGGCAGGCCCGCATGCAGACGCCGGACCTCGTCGACGGGGATATAGGTGCCGGTCGGATTTGCCGGATTGGCGATGAAGACGATCTTCGTCCGCTCGGTCACGGCCGCGAGTATCGCATCGACATCGACGCGCTCGTCTCTCTCCTTGACCGTGACGGGTATCCCGCCCGACGCGGTGATCTGGATCCTGTAGACGAGAAATCCGTGTTCGGTGACGATCCCCTCGTCGCCGGGACCGAGATAGGTATGGCAGAGAAGACCGAGCAGTTCGTCCGACCCGTTGCCGCAAAGGACGTTGGCGGGGTTGAGCCCGTGAACCGCCGCGATCGCTTCCTTGAGCGCATTCGCCTGACCGTCCGGGTAGCGTTCGAGATTGAAAGCCGCCTTCCGGAAAGCCTCGATCGCGCGCGGGCTCGCGCCGAGCGGCGTTTCGTTCGACGACAGCTTGTGAACCTTGGCGACGCCGGGCGCATGTTCCTTGCCCGGCACATAGGCGGCGATGTCCAGGATGCCGGAACGCGGCGCAGGGCTTTTCAGGGCAAGATTCATCGGACCAGCTTTCACGGGAAGAATGCGGTCCAGCCAATACCGGGGACGGTGATATTTGTCGAGTGCGACGTGACGGCGGCCGGTGGGAGGAGGCAAAGCGGTGACGGGCGGCAGACTGCGACCTACGGCGCTTTCGTTGTCCGACTGCGCGTGCTGGGCACGCCCCGCGGCGCCAGCACCGGGACGAAGACGCGGCGCGAGGCGCGTGCGGCCACCGGCAGGCCCTGATAAAGCCGCTTCTGCGCCTCGACGATGATCACCCCCGAAAAGACCGGCCAGAGCGATCGGCCGAACCGTTCCAGACCGTGGCGCAGCCGAAGGGCAAGCTTGCGCTTCGAGGGCGGAAAGAAGAGCGCCTCCGTCGTGGCGCCGGGCGTGAAGTTGGTCTCGCGCAAGAGCGCCGTCAGCTGGCCGCGGGAATAGGGGCGCCCCGAGCCGAAGGGCGTGTGCTCCATCTGTGCCCAGACGCCGCGGCGATTCGGTACCACGATGATCAGACGTCCGCCGGGCGCCAGCACGCGCCAGATCTCCTTCATCGTTTCGCGCGGGCTTTCGGCAAATTCCAGGGAATGAACCATCAATACGCGATCGATCGAGGCATCGGGCAGCGGCAATTCCTCATCGAAGACCAGTGCCGTCGAGGACAGGTCTGCGACCGGCCAGTTCACCGCACCCTGCCCGGCCGGCATGAAGGCGAAGGTCCGCTCCGTATCGGCACGGAAGCGCTCGAGATAGGGCACCGCATAGCCGAGCCCAAGGAGCCTTTCCTCGGGCAGGCGTGCCCAGATGGAAGCAAGGGCTGAGCTGACCGACTGTTCCGCCATGCGGCCGAGCTCGGAGTGATAGAATTGGCGGAGATCGACGATATCGGTGTGCATGGGCAACATGTTAGACTCCAGGCGGTAGACTTCAAGGCGAGCCTCGCTACATTCGAACCGGGCGGGATCGCCGCTTTCCGATGCCCCACACCGATCGGAGGACCAAAACATGGCCGCGCTCGAACTCGATCTCTTTCTCTGCCGCACCGACAATTACGGTGTGCTCCTCCACGACCGGCTTAGCGGCTCTACGGCATCGATCGATGCACCGGAGGAGCGGCCGATCCTCGACGCGCTCGAACGGCGCGGATGGCAATTGACGCATATCCTCACCACGCATCACCACGGTGACCATGTGGCTGCGAATGCCAGCCTGAAGGAACGCTTCGGCCTCACCATCATCGGGCCGAAGAACGAAGCGTCGAAGATCCCCGGCATAGACAGATCCGTGGGACATGGCGAACGCTTCGACTTCGCCGGCCATCCTGTCGATGTCATCGAAACGCCGGGGCACACCTCCGGCCACGTCTGCTACCATTTGCCCGAGGACAGGCTGCTTTTCGCCGCCGATACGCTTTTCGCGCTCGGATGCGGCCGTCTCTTCGAGGGAACGGCCGAAACGATGTGGCAATCGCTGAGCCGGCTGATGGCGCTTCCCGACGACACGGCCATCTATTTCGGCCATGAATACACCCTTGCCAATGCACATTTCGCCGTCACGGTCGATCCGGAAAATACGGCTTTGAAGGAGCGTGCGGCCGAGATCGAGGAGACTCGCTCAGATGGCGGCTTCACCGCGCCGACGACGATGGGCCTCGAAAAACGGACGAACCCGTTCCTGCGCGCCGGCGATCCGAAGATCCGCGCGCTGCTCGGCATGGAAAAGGCGAGCGATGCCGCCGTCTTCGCGGAAATACGAAAGCGTAAGGACAATTTTTAAATGGCGGCTCGGGACATGACGGCGGCGGCTATCATTGAAACGCTGGGTCTCGCCCGGCACCCGGAAGGCGGCTGGTACGGGGAGACATTCCGCGACGCCAATGGTGGCGCGCGTGGCCACTCGACGGCCATCTACTACCTTCTCGAACGGGGCGACCGTTCGCATTGGCACCGGGTCCACGATGCCGCCGAGGTCTGGCACTACTACGCCGGCGCGCCGCTCGCGCTCAGCATCGCCGAGCCGGGCAGGCCCGCTTCGCAGACCCGGCTCGGTCCCGACCTGCTCAGCGGCGAAAGACCGCAACAGGTCGTTCCCGCCGGCTGGTGGCAATCCGCCACTTCGCTTGGGGAGTGGACGCTCGTCGGTTGCACCGTCGCACCCGGCTTCGACTTCGCCGCCTTCGAAATGGCGCACCCCGATTGGCGGCCGGCTGAGGAGTGAGTTCTACTCCGCAGGCAGCGTGGCCCTGCCCTTTCGGAAGATCATATCCTTTGCCGCAAGCACGGCGCCGCCCGTCACCAGCAGGCAGGCAGCCACGATCCGCCAGGACGGCTCGGCAAAGCCGAACAGAATGAGGATCAGGGTCGAAAGCACCGGCGCCGCATAGCTCGCAACGCCCAGGAACTGGATGTCACCGTTCTTCACGCCGTAGTCCCAGGCATAGAAGGCGGCACCGACCGGCAGCAGGCCAAGCCCCGCCACGGCGAGCCACTCGAAGGTGGTTTCAGGCCAGACCGTCGTTTCGAGTCCGAGATGGCAGAGGAAGGACAGGGCGGACGTCGCAAGGCAGAAACCGGTCACGACATCGGTGGATACCGCGTCGAAGCGGCGCGTGATCAGCGAATAGCCGGACCAGGTAAAGGCGCAGAGGAATGCTGCGCCGTAACCGAGTGCATAGGCGTCATCGAAGGCGATGCCGTTGCGCGCAACGATCAGGATCGTTCCGACGAGCCCCGCAAGGGCGCCTGCAACATGGTGCCAGCGAAGCTTCTCGCCCGGCAGCAGCGCCGAGCCGACAACGATGAAGAGCGGCCAGAGATAGGCGATGAGCCCCGCCTCCACGGCCGGCGCATTGCGAAGCGCCGTGAAATAAAGAAAGTGGTAGCCGAAGAGACCGGCAATGCCGATGATCCACACCCTTGCCGGCTGCTTCAGAAGTGCGAGGCGCTCGGGCTTCGACGCCAGGACGGCGATGCCGGGCAGACTGCCTATGAGAAAGCAGACGGCGGAGAGTTGGAACGGCGGCATCTTGCCGGATGCGGCAGTAAAGAGCGCCAGCAGCGACCACATGAGGATCGCGGTGAAACCGATCAGCGTTGCCTTGAACTTCATTCCCCCCTCCGCGGCCCTGCTGATCAAACATGTAGACTTCGGCGGACGCGGCCGGCACCCCACCGAATCGCACTGATCTATCGCGCTTAGGTGATTCCGGAAAGAGGGAGTGCGATTCTCGGGGACCCGTCAGCAAGAGCCCTGGGAATCCCGCCGGCGGGCTCAATCGCCGAAGCGCGTCGCCGAAACCGTGACCGCTCCGATCTTCGTCGGTATGCGGGCATAGACCGGAGCATAGACGTCCACGCCGTTCGCCCTCGCGTACCAGATCTCCATCGTTCCCAGGCGGCGCAGATATTCGACGTCCTCGCGGCCCTTCCGGTACCCCGCCTTCGGTACGAAGCGGATGCCGCAGACGATCACTTCGCCCTCGAATCCCCTGGTTTTGAAGTTTCGCGTTCCCTTCGGAGACAGTCTTATGTCGAGCCGGGATTCCCCGTCGAAGATCGGCAGCGTGTTGGGGCAGACCCGGGCTTTTGCCGGAATGAGCAGACCGGAAAGCGGGTCCAGCACATTGCGCATGTCCCGGCTCGTGACCGGCACCCAGTTCTTCGGCAGTGGATTACGCTTCGGAACCATGCTCGCGCGCACGACATTGCCGTTTCGGAAGCTCACATTGATGGCCCGGCCCTTCCGGCCGCTGCGGTAGGACATGGAATATTCGCTTGCCCGGAGATGGTCGCGGTCGATTACTCCGGAGACACGCGTCTGCCCCGTGGTGCGGCTGATGATATCCACGAGGCCCGCGGAATTCAGGGTTCCCGAAATCGTGTAGCGATTCTTTTCGACCTCGGTGTGGAACGATGCGCGCGCCAAAGGCAGGCCGGCGAGCGCGATGCTGTAGTCCGTCTGATGCGAGACTTCCGCAGCAAGCGGGGCTGTGGAAAACATCATGGCGGCCAGGAGTGCCGGCGCGCGAAAACCAATGCACAACTTCATGCCCGAAAGCCCCATTCTCTGCTGCATGGCCCTGATACCGGACCGGCTCAAAACTCCATGCAGCGGTTCACAGTGTTTCAGCGACTTGCCGATCCGAAGACAGCCGGCGCATTTATGTCGCAATCCCCCGGAATGCAGGCGGTTTGCGGCATAAATGCGCCCGCTCGAAATCTGGCGCAGTCCTCATGGAAAAGATAGCGCATCGGCCGCTCTCTTGGAATGCGTCTTGCGCGCCGGAACGGCCGTGCTTATGAGTGCGGAACAGGCGAAATCGCCCCGATCGCTCGGGAATGCAAAGGTTTGACTTGACTGGCGGGCCACCTGTGACTATAGAACCGCGACTTTCCAATAATGGCCAACAGGAACGCGGCCTGGGCTCTGGGCCCGCTACCGCATTGTCCGGCGGCGATAAGAGAATAGGTGTACCATGTCCCGTAGTTGCGAATTGACCGGCAAGGGCGTCCAGTCGGGCAACAATGTCAGCCATGCCAACAACAAGACCAAGCGCAAGTTCCTGCCGAACCTGTGCAACGTCACGCTGATTTCCGATGCCCTCGGCCAGCGCTTCCGCCTGCGCGTTTCCGCTGCGGCTCTCCGCTCGGTCGAACACCGCGGCGGTCTCGACGCCTTCCTGCTGAAGGCCGACGAGAACGAGCTCAGCATGCGCGCCCGCCTGCTGCGTCGTCAGATCGTGAAGAAGGCTGCCGAAGCCGCCTGATAGCGCCGGTACTTCTGCCGATATCTTGAAGAGGCTTGCGGGTTTACCCGGCAAGCCTTTTTCTCGTGTCGTCCATCGCCGCGCAAGCACCTGCCTGCGCATCCGTCAACTGGTGGCATAACCCAGGATAAAAAAATGCTGATCAACCGTACGTTCTACCTTTATGTGACGCTGATGACCTTCGTGGTCGTGGCGTCGAACTTCCTCGTCCAGTATCCGCTCCCCGGTTCGATCGCCGGGATGCAACTGGGCGACCTCCTGACCTGGGGCGCCTTCAGCTATCCCTTCGCCTTCCTCGTCACAGACCTGACCAATCGCCAGTTCGGGCCGCGAATCGCGCGCCGCGTCGTCGTTGCCGGCTTTGCGGTCGCCGTCATGCTCTCCGTTCTCGCCGCGACGCCGCGCATCGCGATCGCCTCCGGTTCAGCCTTTCTGGTCGGCCAGCTTCTCGATATCTCGGTCTTCAACCGGCTCAGGCGCCAGACCTGGTGGCAGGCGCCGCTCGCGGGCTCGCTGATCGGTTCGGCCCTCGATACGGCGATGTTCTTCTCTTTCGCCTTCGCCCCGTTCTTCGTGTTCTTGGGTGCGAATGACGGCTTTGCGCTGGAAACCGCGCCCGTTCTCGGCCTGCTCAGCGTCGACGCCCCGCGCTGGATTTCCTGGGCGCTCGGCGATCTCGCGGTCAAGATCCTCTGCGGTATCGTCCTGCTGCTTCCCTATGGCGCGCTGATGAGCGTCGTCAAACCCATGCCGGCGGTAAAAGCAACGGCCTGAAACCCTCAGAGCGCTTCCACATGCGGAAGTGCGTGGTTCAAAGCATTGGCGCGGCGGGGCATTGGCCCCGTGTCACTTGATCAGCCGGAATTCGAGCATCAGGTTTCGCTCGAGGATCGAGTGGTTGTCATCCGAGACCAGGATCACCCGGATCTCGCCGTCAGGCCGCGAGATGACGTCGAGCGCCTCCATATTGTCGATCTGATAGCTCATGTCCGCTTCGAGCATGACGTCGCCGTCGACCACTGCGCCTGGCCGAATGTCCCCCGCGGCGATGCGGCGAACACGCATGCCGAGACCGGAGGCGAAATTGAATCGCCGCTCGAGGAGAAGCAGGTCGCCATTCGGCAGAAAGGCGCCGTCGGTTACCGAATAGGGATCCGCGCGCACGACCGTGAAGGCGCCCTTCATCGGCCCCTCCAATATTCCCGCAAAAAGATTGTCCGCCTTGTCGACGCTGCGCTCGGAGACGACCACGGCCGCGCCGCGAAGCGGGCCGTTCTTCGGCGCGATCGCGATCGTCTCGATGCCGCCATTGCTGCGCAGCTCTTCGACGGAGAACGGCAGGGTCATCTGCCCCAGGGGACGCGCCTCGGCGAAGCCGGGAAAAGGATAGATTTCGATGCGTGGCGACTGCTCGAAGCTGACGATCGCCTGACCTTCGCGCAGGGCCAGCCCTTCGGAATCGACGCGCCATTTCTCGAGCTGCGCTTCGCCCGTCGCGTCGGTCATCGGCGTGACCTTGACATCGGTCAGCCCTTCGAGCCCGCCGGCATCGTCGCGGATGACGGCCCCCTCGACCCAATGGCCGGTGTCCATCACCGCGACGAAGGACTGGCCGTCCGGCAGAAACCGGATCGCCGACAGCGCACCGAACAAAGGGTTGGCCGACGTCATCTCGATGCCGCCCATGAACTCGAGCGCGCCGAAGACCGTTTGACCGGAGCCGACCTTGAACTGAGATATCTGCCGGCTCTTGACCGGAACGATCTCGCGCGCCGGCTCCGCGCGCGCGACAGCAGCCGAAATCAGCAGGAAAAGCACGGCAATGTTTCGGCAGAACATCTGAAGAATGACCTTACGGGTGGCCGCGGCCGGAAATCCGTTAACCGGCGCGACGTGCTCCGCCCGGGCGGCGGCGCATGCTCTCGTCCTCGAAGAGCGCCGCAAGCTGATCCGTCATCGCCCCCGCCAGTTCGTCCGCATCGACGATGGTCACGGCGCGGCGATAGTAGCGTGTGACGTCATGGCCGATGCCGATCGCAAGCAGTTCGACCGGCGAGCGCGTCTCGATCTGCTCGATAACGGCGCGCAGATGCCGCTCGAGGTAATTTCCGGGGTTGACCGAAAGGGTGGAATCGTCGACGGGCGCTCCGTCCGAGATCATCATCAGGATGCGTCGCTGCTCGGACCGCGCCAGAAGACGATCATGCGCCCACATCAGCGCCTCGCCGTCGATGTTTTCCTTGAGCAGTCCCTCGCGCATCATCAGGCCGAGATTACGGCGCGCTCGACGCCAGGGCGCGTCGGCGGACTTGTAGATGATGTGACGCAGGTCGTTGAGGCGGCCCGGCGATTGAGGCTTGCCGCCGGCAAGCCATTTCTCGCGCGATTGTCCGCCCTTCCACGCCTTGGTTGTGAAACCCAGGATTTCGACCTTCACGCCGCAGCGCTCCAGCGTGCGCGCAAGAATATCGGCGCAGGTCGCGGCGACGGTGATCGGGCGGCCGCGCATCGAACCGGAATTGTCGATCAGGAGCGTGACGACCGTGTCGCGGAAGTTCGTGTCCTTCTCGCGTTTGAAGGAGAGCGGCTGCATCGGATCGATGATGATGCGCTGCAGGCGGGCGGAGTCGAGATAGCCCTCTTCGAGATCGAACTCCCAGGAGCGGTTCTGCTGTGCCATCAGGCGGCGCTGCAGGCGGTTTGCGAGGCGTCCGACCGCGCCCTGGAGATGGGCGAGCTGCTTGTCGAGAAAGGCGCGCAACCGATCGAGTTCCGCCTCGTCGCAGAGCTCCTCGGAGGCGATGGTTTCGTCGAACTCCCGGGTATAGACGGAATAATCGACCTTCTCGTTGAAATCCGCGAAGGGATGGTTCGGCCGCTTCACCTCGCCGGGCGTTTCGCTGTCCTCGTCGCTCTCGTCCTGGAGATCGTCGTCGGAAATTTCCGCGCCATCCATCTCGCCTTCTTCCATCTGCTCCTCGGCAGACTGGTTTTCGTCGGCGGGCGCGGCGTCGGAGCCTTCTTCCTCGTCGCTGGCGTTTTCGTCCTGCTCCTGGCTGCGCGGCTGGTCCTCGTCGGTCTCGCTCTCCTGCTCGTCCGGCTCGTTATCGTCCTCGCCGTATTTCTCGGCAACATCCATCGAGGACAGCATGTCGCGCACGACGCGGGCGAAAGCCTGCTGGTCGTTGATCGTACCCGCCAGATTGCGCATGTCGGGACCGGCCTTCTGCTCGATGAAGTCGCGCCAGAGGTCGAGGACCTGACCAGCCGACTCCGGCGGCTTCTCCCCGGTCAATTTCTCGCGCACGAGCAGTGCCACCGCCTCTTCGAGCGGCGCGTCCGCTTGAACGTCGATGGCAGCGAAATTCGCCTTGCTGTATTTCTCATCGAGCATGGAGGAGAGGTTGCCCGCCACGCCCGGCATCCTGAGTGCGCCGATCGCCTCGACGCGCGCCTGCTCGACCGCATCGAAGATCGCCCGCGCGTCCGCCCCTTGCGGCGACATCGTCGCATGGACCCGAGCATCGTGGCAGGCCTTGCGCAGCGCCATGGAATCGCCGAGGCCGCGCGCCACCGCCAGTTCCTGGCGGGTCGGGCGCTTGGAGAGCTCCGGCAGCCGGATGCGTTCGGCTGTCATTCCGGGCCGCTCATTGGCGAAAGCGACCTCCAGCTCCGCATCGCCGGCGATCGACCGGATGCAGCCGGAAAGCGCCCGCTTGAACGGTTCGGCGGCGTTTTCCCTCGTAGTCGGTTTCGCCTTGGAATTCGAACTCACGACAATTCCTTCTTCAACCGGATCGGCCGTTATGCGAGCACATCGATTTTCAGGCGGTCGCTTCCAGCACGATGTTGGCAGCGCTCTCCTTGAGTTCGACGCCGAAGGCGCGCTGATAATGCTCGGCGACCAGCGCCCGCTCCAGCTCGTCGCACTTGTTGAGGAAAGTCACGCGGAACGCAAAGGCGATGTCGCCGAAGATATAGGCGTTCTCGGCCCAGGTGATGACTGTACGCGGGCTCATGACGGTCGACAGGTCGCCGTTGATGAAGGCGGCACGGGTCAGGTCGGCGACGCGAACCATCTTGGAGACCGTTTCGCGGCCCTTGTCGGCGACGAAACCCTTGACCTTGGCGGAAACGATATCGACTTCCTTGTCGTGCGGCAGATAATTGAGCGCCGTCACGATCGACCAGCGGTCCATCTGGGCCTGGTTGATCTGCTGCGTACCGTGATAGAGGCCGGTCGTGTCGCCGAGACCGACGGTGTTTGCCGTCGCAAACAATCGGAAGGCCGGGTGCGGGCGGATGACGCGGCTCTGGTCGAGCAGCGTCAGGCGGCCGGAGGACTCCAGCACGCGCTGGATCACGAACATGACGTCGGGCCGGCCGGCATCATATTCGTCGAAGACGAGCGCGACATTGTGCTGATAGGCCCAGGGCAGAATGCCGTCCTTGAACTCGGTCACCTGAAGCCCGTCCTTGACGACGATCGCGTCCTTGCCGACGAGATCGATGCGGCTGACATGGCTGTCGAGGTTGACGCGCACGCATGGCCAGTTGAGCCGCGCCGCGACCTGCTCGATATGGGTCGACTTGCCGGTGCCGTGATAACCGGAAACCATCACGCGCCGGTTGTGGGCGAAGCCGGCGAGAATGGCGAGCGTCGTCTCGCGATCGAAGAGGTAGTCCGGGTCGATTTCGGGCACATAGGCATCGCCCTTCGAATAGGCCGGAACGCGCAAATCCGTGTCGATGCCGAAAGCCTCCCGGACAGAGACCGTCGTGTCGGGGAGGTTGGAAATGTCGAGGTCAATCTTGCTCATCATAACTCCAGAGCGGACGCCCGCCGGCACCCGCGCATTCGCCTGCAGATAGTGCTTCTGTCATAATCCGGGTTGTTAGCAGAAACCAGCCTGTTTTAACAATTGGTAGGCTTGAATAACCGCCCGGAAGCGGTCTTCCGATCCCCTGTCTCCGCCATTTGCGTCGGGGTGGTGCTTCTTGACGAGCTCCTTGTATGCCGCCTTGATGTCGGCGGTCGTCGCCGAGGCCGCAAGGCCCAGCGTCTCGAAGGCCTTCGCCTCGAGCGTCTTCAGCTTGCGCAGGCGCGGCTCGTGCCGTGCCTGTCGGGCGCGCGCCTCGTTGAAAAATCCGAAAGGATCTCGCATGCGCGCCTGTGCGCCGGCGGAGCCGGAACGCGTCTGCGACTGTGTCGGGCCGTTGCGGGCGCTCTTGTTGACGCCGACCGTCCAGGTCGGACGATGGCCGGTCACCGCTTCCTTCTGGTAGCGGGCGATTTCGGTGTCGGAGAGGCCGGAAAAATAATTGTAGCCCTTGTTGTACTCCTTCACATGCTCGAAGCAGAACATGAAATACTCGCCCTCGGCATTGCGCCCGACGGGAGCCCGATGGACCGCCGTCTTGTCGCAGCCATCCCATTGGCACACCGGCGCGGACGGCTCCACGCGCGCTTGACCCCGGGGGCGCGTTCGGATGCGGTCGAAATATTTTGAATCGAGCTTCATGACGCACATTATGGGGTTTGCAGAGGGCCACAACAAGAATTGACAAAACGGAATGTTGCTGGCTTTGTGCGGGCATTTTGCATTGCGCGGATGATGCTGCCGCCTGGCTCCAGCCCCCGCAGCAAAACAGGGAAATGGGACTGAAAATATGTCGCTGCAACGCCGCATCGAAGAGAAGCTCGTGGAAGCCTTCCATCCCGAGCGGCTGATGGTGATCAATGAGAGCGGTCAGCATGCCGGTCACCAGCCGGAATTCGACGGCGGCGGCGAAACGCATATGCGCGTCCGCATCGTTTCGAGCGCCTTTACCGGCATGAGCCGTGTGGCGCGCCATCGCGCGATAAACGATCTGCTGAAGCCGGAGCTCGATGCCGGCCTCCATGCTTTGGCGGTGGAACCCGCAGCGCCGGGGGAACCGACGCGGTGGTGAAGTGCAAAAGGCAGAGGGTGCGTCGCTGAGCCGCCGTTGCGCACGTCTCTTTGAAGTGCCTAACCCACCTGCCCCTCGTCCTCGGCCGCGCGGATGCGCAGCTTGGTGATCCGGTTCTTCACGCGCTTCATCACGGTGAAACGCTTCCCATAGAACGTGAAAGCCTGCCGTTCCTCCGGAATGCTCTTCGATTCATGGATCACGAGGCCGGCAACTGTCGTCGCCTCCTCGTCCGGCAACGACCAGTCCAGCGCCCGGTTGAGGTCGCGGATCGGCACGGAACCATCGACGACGATCGAACCGTCGGCTTCCTGACGTACGCCCTGGATGTCGATGTCGTGCTCGTCGGCAATGTCGCCGACGATCTCTTCGAGAATATCCTCCAGCGTGACGAGCCCCTGCACCTGGCCGTATTCGTCGACCACGATGGCAAGATGCAGCTTGCGGCGCAGGAAGGCATTGAGCTGGTCTTTGAGATTGGTCGAATCCGGAACGAACCAGGGTTTCTGCGCAATCTTGACGATATCGAGCGTCTCGGGCTCCACATTCGGCTCGGCGAGCGCCCGGAGCAGGTCCTTGGAATGGACGACGCCGATGATGTTGTCGGCCGAGCCGCGCCACAACGGCAGGCGTGTAAACGGACTTTCGAGGATCTCGCGCACGCAGGTCTGGGGCGGGTCATCCGCATTGATCGCCCGCATGCCTGTCCGGTGGATCATGACGTCGGAAACTTCGAGCTCGCCGAGATCGAGCACCCCGCCGAGCCGGTCGCGGTCCGCCTTGATGACCGACCCTTCGCGGTGGAGCAGATTGACCGCGCCGCGCAGTTCCTCATGCGCGGTGAGCATCGGCAAGTCGGAAGAAAGATTGATGCCGAAGAGGTGCAGGATGCGCCTGACGATTGCGTTGACGAGGGAGGATACCGGACCCACGACGACAACGAAGGGGCGGACCCAAGGCGCAACCGCCAGCGCAAACCGGTCCGGCGACGCGATCGCCCAGCTCTTCGGCAGGACCTCGGAGAAGATGACGAGCAGTACCGTCATGGCGACGGTGGCGATCGCCACGCCCGAATCGCCGAAGAGGCCGATCAGCAGGCTCGTCGTCAGCGACGAGGCCAGAATGTTGACGAGGTTGTTGCCGATGAGCAGCGTCCCGATCAGACGGTCGCGGCGCTCGATCAGCCGGGTGACCATGCCGGCCCGCTCATCGCCGTTGTTCTCCAGCGTATGCATCCGCGAGCGCGAGGCTGCGGTCAGCGCCGTCTCCGAGCCGGAGAAAAAGGCGGAAATAACGAGAAGGGAAATAACGGAAAGCAGCGACAGCCAATATTCCGTCAGAAAGCCCAGTAGCACATCGGTCATCGCGGGTGCTTTCCCGTAAGAAAGCTCAACACCTCCGAGGAGGGCACGTCGTCCGCCACGAAGGACTGGCCGATGCCCCTCGTAAGGATGAAGGTGAGCTTGCCTCCCTTCACCTTCTTGTCCTGGGCGATCGCCTCCATCAGCCGATCGGCCGGCGGCAACGCCCCGGGAATGTCGGCCAGGCGCGTCGGCAGGCCGACGGTTTTCAGATGGGCCTCCACGCGCCGCGCATCGTCAGGGCTCGCAAGATTCATCCGGGCTGAGAACTCATGCGCCAGAACCATGCCGATCGCAACGCCCTCCCCATGCACCAGCCGCTTGCTGTCGTAATCGGTGGCGGCCTCCAGCGCATGGCCGAAGGTATGGCCGAGATTGAGGAGCGCGCGACGTCCGTTTTCGCGCTCGTCCGCGGCAACGACGTCGGCCTTTGCCTGGCAGCTGACGGCAATCGCCTCGATCCGGGCGGGTCCGCCTGCAAAAACCGCCTGCCAGTTTTCCTCGAGCCATTCGAAGAAATCCGGCTTGTCGATCAGCCCGTATTTCGCGACCTCGGCATAGCCTGCGCGGAACTCGCGCGGGCTCAGCGTGTCGAGCGCGGCGGTATCGGCGAGGACGAGGTCCGGCTGATGGAAGACGCCGATCAGGTTCTTGCCGTGCGGCGAATTGATCCCTGTCTTGCCCCCGACCGAGGAATCGACCTGCGCCAGCAGCGATGTCGGGATCTGGATGAAGCGCGAACCGCGGCGGACGATACCGGCGGCAAAGCCGGTAAGATCGCCGACCACGCCGCCGCCGAGCGCGATCACCGCGTCGTTGCGCTCGATTCTGGCGCCGAGGATGGCCTCGCAAACCGGGATCAGATGCTCGAAGCTCTTGGTCTTCTCGCCTGCCGGCAGGATCAGGGAGACAGCCTCGATGCCGCTTTCCCCGAGGCTCGCCATAAGCGGTTCGAGGTAGCGGGGCGCGACGTTCTCGTCGGTGATGACCGCCATCTTCCGGCCCTTGAGCCGGGAAGCGACCTCCCGGCCTGCCGCGGCGATCAGACCGGAGCCGATGAGAATATCGTAGGAACGCTCTGCGAGATCGACGCGGACCCTGCGCTCGGCGGTTGGCATCACATGGCTGGTCATGGCTTCAGGCTTTCTGATGATCGGCGATGGCGGCGAGAACCTCCTCGACCATCGCTTCCTTTTTCACATCGCGCGAGAGAACGGTCAGGTCCGCCTCGGCATAGATCGGATAGCGCGCGCGCATTAGGTTCTCGAGCGTCTGCTTCGGATTCTCGGTCTTCAGAAGCGGCCGCGTGTCGCGCTTGTTCACCCGCTCCCATAGCACGTCCAGCTCGGCGTTGAGCCATATGGTCAGGCCGCCCTTCTTGATATGCCGCCGCGAGCGCTCATTGATATAGGCGCCGCCGCCGGTCGACACCACCCGCGGGCCGGACCTGAGCAGGCGCTTCAGCACGCGGGCTTCCAGCGCCCGGAACTCTTCCTCGCCGTAAGTCGCGAAGAGATCGCTGACCGTCATGCGCGAGACCCGCTCGATCTCGTGGTCGGAATCGACGAAAGGAACGCCAAGGGCCTGGGCGGTCAGCCGACCGATTGCCGATTTACCCGCCCCCATCAGGCCGATGAAAACGAGATTACGCTTACCGAGAGTGCGCTTCGCTCTTTCGGCCAGCGTCGCGGAAACCGGTTCGGTCACATCGTTCATTGCGCTTCAAATTCCCCATTCCTCTCCGGTATCGACAAAACGGGGGGGAGCGTCAAGCCGTCGCTTGGTGTCGCGCCGGCTTCTTGAACTTCAGGGCGGGCCCGTTCATATAGATCACGCATCCGCGCCAGCGAAACGCCCTGCTCGACTGCAGCGATCGTGGTAACGCTTCGAACAGACGGCATGATCCGATGCCGTACCGTTCCCTTTCGGCGCCATGCAGAGGAGACTTGAATGCCCACCCTCTTCCGCTTCCTGTTCATCTGCGCCGTCGGGGCCGGCATGGTCTATGGCGCGATGGTGGCGCTCGTCACTTTCGTCGACCCGGTTGAGCGGGACGTGACGGTGCGCATTCCCTCGGAACGG
The DNA here is from genome assembly GCF_036245905.1 of Sinorhizobium sp. KGO-5. NCBI lineage: Bacteria > Pseudomonadati > Pseudomonadota > Alphaproteobacteria > Hyphomicrobiales > Rhizobiaceae > Sinorhizobium > Sinorhizobium sp. KGO-5. The sequence continues at coordinate 398,185 of NZ_BDIZ01000001.1, read as the reverse complement.
GTCAACAAGCCGCAATGATGGATATGTCTGCAGCCTACGTCGAATCCTTTCTGGAAATGATGAGCGCCGAGCGTGGAGCGGCGGTAAACACGCTGCAATCCTACGAGCGCGACCTCGAGGACGCGCGTTCCTTCCTGCGCACGCGCGGCACCGGGCTCACCGACGCCTCGGCCGACGATCTCAGAAGCTATCTCTCCCATCTCGCAGGCCAGGGCTTCAAATCGTCATCGCAAGCGCGGCGGCTCTCGGCGCTCCGGCAATTTTACAAGTTCCTCTATGCTGAGGGGCTGCGCACGGACGACCCGACGGGCATCCTCGACGCGCCGAAGAAAGCCCGCACACTCCCCAAGACGCTGAGCATCGAGCACGTCACCCGGCTGATCGGCCAGGCGGAAGCGGAGGCGAAATCCGGCAAGGGCGATGCGATGGCGAATTTGCGCATGCACGCGCTGATCGAACTCCTTTATGCGACAGGCATGCGCGTCAGCGAGCTCGTGTCGCTTCCGGCAAGCGTGCTTGCGCAGAACGGGCGTTTCCTCATAATTCGCGGCAAGGGTAACAAGGAAAGGCTCGTACCGCTGTCGCAGGCGGCGATCCGCGCCATGCGCGCCTATGGCGAACAACTGCAGGAAGACGGTGCGGACAGCCCCTGGCTGTTCCCCTCCAATGGCAAGACCGGCCATCTGCCGCGGCAGGTCTTTGCCCGCGACCTCAAGAGCCTCGCGGCGCGGGCAGGCATCCGGGTGGCGGCGATTTCGCCGCACGTGCTGCGCCATGCCTTCGCCAGTCATTTGCTCGCCAACGGCGCCGACCTTCGCGCCGTGCAGGAACTGCTCGGCCATTCAGACATTTCCACGACACAAATCTATACGCATGTGCTGGAAGAACGGCTTCACGACCTCGTGCAGAACCATCACCCCCTTGCCAAACAGGCGAAAAAACAGGATTAGGTCCGCCTGATGGAATGACTTGGCAGGGCGGCCCTTGTCGAAAAACGATCGGAAACGCGTCTGATGCACAATTATCTCGACTTCGAAAAACCCATCTCTGATCTCGAAGGCAAGATTCTCGAACTGAAGAAGCTCGCCAGCGAAGACGAGAGCGTTAACACATCAGACGAGATCGCCCGATTGGAAGGGCGCGTCCGCGATGCGATGGTCGAGATCTATTCCAAATTGTCCCCCTGGCAGAAGACCCAGGTCGCTCGCCACCCCTCGCGTCCGCATTTCCTGGACTATGCCTCGCGCCTCTTCACCGAGTTTACGCCGCTTGCCGGCGACCGGAACTTCGCCAATGACGACGCGATCCAGGCGGGGCTTGCCCGCTTTCACGGCACGCCGGTCGCCGTCATCGGACAGGAGAAGGGCAACGACACCAAGTCGCGCATCAAGCACAATTTCGGCAGCCCCCGCCCCGAGGGCTATCGCAAGGCGACGCGCATAATGGAGATGGCCGACCGTTTCGGCCTGCCGCTGATAACGCTGGTCGACACGGCAGGCGCCTATCCGGGCGTCAACGCCGAGGAGCGGGGCCAGGCCGAGGCGATCGCCCGCTCGACCGAAATGTGCCTCAACGTCAAGGTGCCGATCGTCACCGTGGTGATCGGCGAAGGCGGCTCGGGCGGCGCGATCGCGATTGCGACCGGCAACCGCGTCTACATGCTGGAGCACGCGATCTACAGCGTGATCTCCCCGGAAGGTGCGGCCTCGATCCTCTGGCGCGACTCGACGCGCGCCAAGGAAGCCGCCAGCAACATGAAGATCACCGCCGAAGACCTGAAGTCGCTCGGCGTCATCGACGGAATAATCCCGGAGCCTGTCGGTGGAGCCCACCGCGACCCGGACGCGGTCATCAGCCGCACGGAAACCGTGATCGGCGACGCTCTCAAGGAGCTTTCCGCACGCAATGGCGACGAATTGCGGGCCGACCGGCGGCAGAAATATCTGAATATCGGCCGTAACCTCTGATCACGGCTCGGTCCGTTCCGATCCGATCCGGGCCGTTCCAATCCGAACCATTGCGATTATTCCAGGCGGTCGGCAACCGGAAATCGGACTGTGGCCAAATCTTGGCCATATTCATCAGGTCATGAGAGGTGGCCATTCGCAGGGGGCGCCTGCACGGTTAAGATTTCGTGAAGAATAATGACGTACTGATTCGTTGACGCCTGTCCTTCGTGGAACAGGCGTGCACGGATAGAATGTGGCTAGAACGGGCTTTTGCCGATGCGTTTCAGGAACCTTGTCCTCACCGCCGCTGTCGCAGCCGCTCTTGCGGGCTGCACCAACGAGACGCTCGATTCGGTCAACCTGTCGTCCGTCAAGAACAAGACCGAGTATCAGCTTTCGGGCAAGATGGTCAGCAAGATGCGCGAGCTGGGCATGCAGAAGACGTCCCCGATCCTGTTGCGCATCTTCAAGGAAGAAGGGACGCTCGAAGTCTGGAAGGCGAACACGGCGAACCGGTTCCAGCTTCTGAAGAGCTACAAGATCTGCGCATGGTCGGGCAAGCTCGGGCCTAAGATGAAGGAGGGAGACCGGCAGGCGCCGGAGGGATTTTACCCGCTCTATCCGCACCAGATGAACCCGAATTCGAGCTATTACCTGGCGATCAATACGGGCTATCCGAACACATATGACAAGGCTAACGGCCGCACCGGCACCCATCTGATGATCCACGGTGCCTGCTCTTCGGCCGGCTGCTATTCGATGACGAACGAGCAGATCATCGAGATCTTCGCGCTCGCGCGCGACGCGTTCAAGGGCGGCCAGGAAAGCGTGCAGCTTCAAGCCTTTCCCTTCCGCATGACGGCGGAAAACATGGCGCGCCACCGCGACAATCCGAACATCGAATTCTGGAAGATGCTGAAGGCCGGCTACGACCAGTTCGAAGTGACCAAGCGCCCGCCGGCAGTGAATGTCTGCGAGAGGAAATACGTCTTCAATCAGCAGGCTGAGGGGCAGTTCAATGCGGCCGGCCAGTGCCCTGCGATGACGACGCCGCCGGCGCTGCAGATGGCGATGGCGAGCTACGACAAGGACTATCGGCGCGACTACGAGAAGGCCTTGAAGAAATTAGAGGGCATGGTCTGGTACGAGCCGACCGAGGCCGAACGCAAGGCGGTGGTCGCCGATCAGCGCAAGGGCCGCGAGCTTGCCTATGCGCCGACCGGCACCTCGCTCGATGCGGGCAAGCTGCTCAAGGTAAGCGATCTCGAAAAGAAGCTTGCCGAACAGAAAGAGGCCGAGGAAGCCAAGCGGGCAACCTTGATCCAGAAGGAAGCGCTGGAAAAGGCGGCCCGCGAAGGCAAGGGCCCGCCGGTGCCGCAGGCCAACCCGCTCGAGCGCCCCGTGGAGCAGGCAGCGGTACAAGCCGAGCCCGCGAGGAAGTCGCTCTGGGGCCTGTTCTCTCGCAACGAGCCGGCGGCCGCGCCAGCCGCACCCGCCGCCGGCGCTCCCGCGCAGCAGGCCGCAGGCCAGCCAACCGCTCAACAGCCCGCACCGGGCCAGCCGCAAGCCGCCGCCGGCGGGCAACAGACAGCACCGCCGGCGCAGGACAATGCTCAGGTGGCCGCCGCTCCCGCCGGAAATGCGCAAGCGCAAGCACCAGAACAGCAGCCCGCCGAGCAGCCGAAGAAGCGCCCGTTCTGGAAACTCTGGGGCAATTGATGCCCGAGGAAGCGAGGCTACGCTACGATTTGAGGGGGCTGAAATGTCCCCTTCCCGTTTTGAAGACGCGCAAGCGAATGGAAAACCTGGCGCCCGGCGCGCTCATCGAGATCGAAACGACCGACCCCCTGGCCGTGATAGACATCCCGCATTTCTGCAACGAGGACGGGCACCGGCTGGAGCAGGCTGAGCCGCTCGCAGACGGACATCGTTTCCTCATTCGCAAGCGGTGCTAACCAACATAAAAAATGTGCCACGGTTTTCCGTGCCGACCTGAACCGGATAGTGTCAAAAAGCTGGCTCCGAAGCGGGAGCGCTTGGCGGCGCACCGCGCCTTCGGATCTGTCACAGCCAGCTCTCGACCCTTACACCCGGCATGCGGACGAACTCGCTGGCCACGACAATTAGCCCTTCGCTGCGAGCATTTAGGTGAGCATCAGAAAGAGTCGCGCGTTTCCGCCACCGGCTGCTTACGCTCGCTCATGAAATCCTCGCTGACGTGCGGCCCGTTGGGGAACAGATCGTCCCACCTTTTGCCCTGGGGTACGATCACGCGGCTGCGGCCGATCTTGAGAATATCGACCTGATGCACGCTCTCGGGAAAGGCGACGGCCTTTGGCAGCCGCACCGCCTGGCTACGGTTACTGATGAATACGGTCGAACTGGCCAAGACCCATTCCTTTCTCAAGCCCACCGGAGCCGTCAGAACTTCATCCCCGGCACCGCCAGGGGGTTGTCCGCGAGCGCCTGCGCATCCGGTCGGTCGACGCGGGGCTTGCCGGTGAAGGCGTCGAAGAGGTCGCGCACGAATGCTTCCTCGAGGCCTTTGGTGATCAGAACCATTCGCGTCCGGCGATCGGCCGGGTCGGGCCAGGCGGCAAGCCGTTCCGGCGCGTGAAAGACCGTCTGCACGCCGTGCAGCACCACCGGCCTCTCCGGATTGTCCGCGACGGAAACGATCGCCTTCATGCGCAGCAGCTTTTCTCCATGAGCCGAGCGCAGGAGGTCGATGAACATCTCTAGCGCCATCGGTTCGATCGGCCGGTCATGCACGATGCTGAATGAGCGGATGTCCGAACCATGACGATTGACGTCGTGATGGTGGTTCCCATGGCCGTGACCATCTTCGTGGTGGTCGTCATGGTGGTGGTGGTGGTGGTGGTGGTGGCGGTGGTCGTCCGCATGGGCCTCGTCCTGAAGCCAGCGCCCGACATCGGCGACCTTGGTCGAGGCGTCGTAAAGACCGCAGGCGAAGAGGTCGGCCCGGCCCGCCTTTTCCGTGTCGCCGTCGATGATCGGCGCGCGCGGGTTGAGATCCCTGAGCTGCGCCTCGAGCCTGCCGATCCCTTCATCTTTGGCGAGCCCGCTTTTGCTGATCACCAGCCGGTCGGCCACCGCGATCTGCTTCATGGCCTCCACATGATTGGCGATCGTCTGCTCGCCGTTGACCGCATCGACGACGGTGACGACTCCGTCCAGCCGGAAATTCTGGGCAATCACGGGATTGCCGAGGACGGATTGAAGCACCGGTGCCGGATCGGCAAGCCCGGTGGTCTCGATGACGACGCGCTTCAGCGGCTTGATGCGGCCGGTCTGCATCCGGTCCATGAGATCGGCCAGCGTATCGACGAGCTCGCCGCGCACGGTGCAGCACAGGCAGCCGTCGGAAAGCTCGATGACGCCGTCACTCGAAGCCTCGACCAGGAGGTGGTCGATGGAGACATCGCCGAATTCGTTGATGATAACGGCCGTGTCGGCAAGCGCCGGATCCTTGAGCACCCGGTTCAGAAGGGTCGTCTTGCCCGCGCCGAGAAAGCCGGTGAGGATCGAGACCGGCACCACCGGCATTGGACCGTTCATGAAAGACTCCGTTCAGAAGCTCGGGCGCGGGATCGGAATCGGCACATTGGCGATCTCGACCGCATCGCCCTGTGCCGTGGCATCGCTGCCGGCTTTTGCCGTCTTGTCGTCGCTGCCGGGTATGAGGCCGGCGAAGGCAAGTTTCAGCGGGCGGTCGATCTCGTGGATATAGGGTGAAAGCAGCTTCTGCCGGCCGGCCTCGTCACGCCCCTCGCTGCGCACCTTCGCCGCCTGCTTCGAGCAGATTTCCTTGCTGATATCGGCAACCACCCCGCGGGTTTCGCCATACGGCACGATCTCCGCAAGCGAGGGCTTGCCCGTGCCCACCGTGGTAAAAGCCATCTGCAGGAGCCTGGCCGACTCGTCGGCACGCGCTGCAAGGCTGTCTTCGCCGAGCACGACCGAAACCACCCTGCGGCCGCCGCGGCTCGCCGAGGAGACCTGGTTGAAGCCCGAGGCGCAAATGAACCCCGTCTTCATGCCGTCCGCGCCATCGAAGCGGCCTATCAGCATGTTGTAATTGGGATAGTCCTTCTTGCCGGTGGTGAAGCCTTCCAGCGCGAAATAGGAAGCATATTGGGGGAATTCGCGCTTCAGCGTAAGCGCGAGCACCGCAAGGTCCCGGGCGGTCGTATATTGCCCTTTGCCCGGCAGGCCGTTGGGATTGATGAAATGCGACGAGGTCATGCCGATGCGGCGCGCCTCGGCGTTCATCTTGTCGATGAAGGCTTGTTCGGATCCGCCGACCGTCTCGGCGATCGCAACGGCGATGTCGTTCGCCGACTTGATCAGCATCATCTTCAACGCGCTGTCGAGCGTCATCTTCTGGCCGGGCTTGTAGAACATCTTGCTCGGCGGCTCCGAAGCGGCGTTCTTCGTCATGACCACCGGGCTTTCCAACGTCAGCTGCCCCGCCTGGATGGCACGGAACGTGGTATAGGCCGTCATGAGCTTGGTCAGCGACGCCGGATACCATTTCTGGAAGATGTCCTGATGCTCGTAGACCTTGAGCGTATCGACGTCGATCACCAGCCGCGGATTGGCCGATGCAGGCAGCGCCGCAGCCAGTACGACCGCGCAAGCTCCCGCAAGCATGCCTACCCTGCCCAATCTGTCGCCCAACGGGAATCGTGCTATTGCCACAATCCAAACCTCGAAATTCCGGAGTTGCCTCGTATCGTCCCGCTATTTAGCCTATATGGCAAGGAGATGGCAAAGCCCATTCATCGGGCTGCCGCGCCAATCCACCGCCCGGACACTCCAGCGGCGAGACTCCAGCCGACGCTGAAGCGTCGGGACTCGCGTGTCGAACCGAAGTGAACGAACAGACGACAGGAACGAACAATGCCGATTTTAAACCGTGCCGCCGAGCTCAAGAACGAAGTGACCGAATGGCGGCGCCATCTGCACCAGAACCCGGAGCTCCTGTTCGCGGTGGAAAATACGGCAGCCTTCGTCGAAAAAAAACTGAGGGAATTCGGCGTTGACGAAATCGTGACCGGCCTCGGCCGGACCGGGGTCGTCGGCCTCATCCGCGGCAATCGCGGCCCGGGCCGCACCGTCGGGCTCAGGGCCGACATGGACGCCCTGCCGATCACCGAAGCAAGCGGCAGGTCCTGGTCCTCGACGGCCCCCGGCAAGATGCATGCCTGCGGCCATGACGGCCATACGGCCATGCTGCTCGGCGCGGCGAAGTATCTTGCCGAAACGCGTAACTTCGCCGGCAATGTCGCGGTGATCTTCCAGCCGGCCGAGGAAGGCGGCGGCGGCGGCAACGAGATGGTGAAGGACGGCATGATGGAGCGCTTCGCGATCGAAGAGGTCTACGGCATGCACAACATGCCGGGGATGCCGGTCGGCCACTTCGGCAGCCGCGCCGGCCCGATCATGGCCTCGACCGACGAGTTCACCATCACCGTCAAGGGCCGCGGCGGCCACGCCGCTCAGCCGCACAAGACGATCGACCCGATCGCCATCGGCGCCCAGATCGTCAACGCGCTGCAGACGATCGCCTCGCGCACCGTCGATCCGCTTGCCTCCATCGTCGTCTCCGTCACCAAGTTCAATGCCGGCTTCGCCCACAACGTCATCCCCGAACAGGCCGTACTCGCCGGCACCGTGCGCGCGCTGACGCCGGAAGTGCGCGACACCGGCGAAGCCCGGATCCGCCAGATCGCCGAGAACATCGCCGGTGCCTACGGCGCCACCGTCGACGTCTGGTACGGCCGCAACTATCCCGTGACCGTAAACCACGCCGCCGAGACCGGTCACGCGCTCGCCGTCGCCGCGACGGTCGCCGGCGAAGGCAACGTCAACGCAGCGCTCGACCCGATGATGGGCGGCGAGGACTTTTCCTACATGCTGCTGGCCCGGCCGGGCGCCTTCGTCTTCATCGGCAATGGCGATACGGCGGGACTGCATCACCCGGCTTACGACTTCAACGACGAAGCCATTCCGCACGGAATTTCCTACTGGGTGAAGCTCGCCGAAACACGGCTTGCCGCCTGAGGCACGGAAAGCGGGAGGCGACCATGCACCAGATCGACAAGACGGACCGGAGAATCCTCAATATCCTGCAGGCGGACGGGCGGATTACCAATCTGGAGCTGGCGGACCGGATCGGGCTTTCCCCGACGGCGACCAGCGAACGTCTGAGGCGGCTGCTGAAGGAAGGTTACGTCTCCGGCTTCGGTGCGCGTCTCGACCCCCACAAGCTCGGCTTCGGGCTGTTGGTCTTCATCGAAGTGATGCTCGACAAGACGACGCCGGAAGTCTTCGACCAGTTCGCGGCCGCCATAAAGCAGGCGCCCGCTGTGCTCGAATGCCACATGGTCGCGGGCGGCTTCGACTATCTCGTCAAGACCCGCTTCGAGGACATGGCCGCCTACCGCAACTTCCTCGGCCAGGTGCTTTGGACGCTCCCGGGCGTCAAGGAGACCCGGACCTATGCGGTGATGGAAGAGATCAAGAATGACGGGCCGCTGCCGCTGCTTTGAGTAGCGGCAGCGGCCCGCCAGAGCGGGATTAAGAAGTGTGCGGTTTCCGCCCGCATCCCGCGTCTCACCTATCGGAATCGATCACGCCTTGATCGATTCCATGTCGATCACGAAGCGGTAGCGCACGTCGCTTCTCACCACCCGCTCATAGGCCTCGTTGATCTGCTCCATGCGGATCGTCTCGATCTCCGAAACGATTCCGTGCTCGCCGCAGAAATCGAGCATTTCCTGCGTCTCCTTGATAGAACCGATCATGGAGCCGGAAATGCTGCGGCGTGCCGGCACCAGCGAGAAGGCATGGACCGGCACCGGATTCTCCGGAATGCCGACGAGCACCAGATCGCCATCGACCTTCAGGAGGTTGAGATAGGCGTTCCAGTCGATTTCGGCCGCGACCGTGCAGATGATAAGGTCGAAGCTGCCTGCGAGCTTTGTAAATGTCTCCGGATCCTTCGTCGCGAAGTAGTGATCCGCCCCGAGCTTAAGCCCGTCCTCTTTCTTCGAAAGCGTCTGGCTGAGCACCGTAACCTCCGCGCCCATCGCATGGGCGAGCTTCACGCCCATATGGCCGAGACCGCCCAAGCCGACGATCGCCACCTTCTTGCCGGGGCCGGCCTTCCAGTGACGCAGCGGCGAGTAGAGCGTGATGCCGGCGCAAAGCAGCGGTGCGGCAGCGTCGAGCGGAAGGTTGTCCGGGATGGAGAGTACATAGCCTTCCTTGACGACGATATGGTCGGAATAGCCGCCTTGGGTCGGTGTTCCATCTGCCTCGACGCCGTTGTAGGTCACCACCAGGCCCGGCAGATACTGCTCCAGATCGTGGTCGCGCTTGGCGCAGGTCGTGCAGGAGTCGACGAAGCAGCCGACCCCCACCCGATCGCCGATCTTGAACCTGGTGACCTTGGAGCCGACCGCCCTGACGATGCCGACGATTTCGTGGCCCGGCACCATGGGGAAGGTCGAATTGCCCCATTCGTCACGCGCCTGGTGGATATCGGAATGGCAGACGCCGCAATATTTGATGTCGATCACCACGTCGTCGTCGCGCGGTTCGCGACGCTCGAAGGTGAAGGGTGCGAGCGGCTTCGACGCGTCCGTCGCCGCATATCCTCTTGCAATGGCCATGGGTCTGTCCTTCATGTCTGGGAGTGGCATGTCTGGGAGTGGCGCGCCCATCGGTCTATGGACCGCAGGCGGCAGGGCGGACTATGCTGCCTCACAAGGCCATTGCGTTAGTGCGATCCTGCAAGACTTTTGCACGATTCTGCGAGAATCGCCGAAGGCAGCTGGCGGAATAGCACCGACAACCTATCTGACCCCCTGTCTCCGCACGGATCTAAGCTATTGGAAAGTCCACCGAAGATGACAGAATCACAGCGCATGCCGCGTCAGGAAATGATCGACATCATTGCCCGGATCGCCGGAGAGGACGGCGATCACCGGACGATTATACCAGGGCTGAGCGTTCACCGGCATTCCGTTTCCGCGAAGCCGAATTGCGCCGCCTACAAGCCGAGCCTGGCGATCATAGTCCAAGGGGCGAAACGTGTCGTGCTCGGTGAGGAAACCCTCGTCTACGGCGCCTCGGACTACCTTTTGACCTCCATCGACCTGCCGGTTCTCTCTCAGATATCGCTCGCCTCGCCCGAGGAACCCTATCTCAGCATGGCCTTCCAGATCGATACGACGAGGCTTCCGGCGCTCCTCGACGCAATCGGCCCGGAGGCTGCGAAAGCCCCGGGTTCGCCGCGCGGCATGACGGTCAGCAAGCTCACACCCGATCTTGAGGACACGGCGCTTCGGCTGCTGCGGCTCCTCGACAGACCGGATGATATCGCGGTGCTGCTGCCGCTGATCGAGCAGGAACTGCTTTATCGCCTGCTGCTCGGACCGCACGGCGCCAGGCTCCGCCAGATGGCGACCACGGAGAGCCAGCCGCACCAGATCGGCCGCGCGGTGTCCTGGCTGAAGGAACATTATTCCCGCCCCTTGCGCATCGACGACCTCGCAAGCCGCGTCAGCATGAGCGTCTCCTCGCTTCATCACCATTTCAAGGCGATCACGGCGATGAGCCCGCTGCAGTACCAGAAGCAACTGCGCCTGCAGGAGGCAAGGCGGCTGATGCTCGAGGAGCGTCTCGATGCCGGCGATGCCGGCCACAAGGTCGGCTATGAGAGCCAGTCCCAGTTCAGCCGCGAATATGCCCGCCATTTCGGCGAGCCGCCGATGCGCGATGTCGGCCGCGTCCGCCGAAGCCTCATCGGCCGTACAATCGGCGAGGTTGAGATGCTGAGCGAGGGTTAGAGCAGTTCCAGGAAAACTGTCGGACGGTTTTCCGTCCGGAAGAGCGTAGCTGCTCAGCTTCGTTCGATATCGCGGCGCAGCACGATCGAGGTTGTCAGATCCTCGACATTGTCGAGCTGCGCGACTTCGTTGCGCAGTTCGTTCAGCGCGTTGATCGAAGCGACCTTGACTTCCACGACGAGATCGAGCTGGCCGCTGACCGAGAAAACGCGTCTGACGGAGGAAAACCCGGCTAGCCGGTCGAGCACGCCGAGCGAGGGCGTCCGCTTCAGCGTCACCAGCAGGAAAGCCTCGATCTCCCCCTCCTCCAGCTGGCCGATGTCGGCGCGATAGCCGCGAATGACGCCGGCCTTCTCCAGCCGCGCGACACGCTCGGCCGTCGCACTGCGCGACAATCCGATACGCCCGGCAAGCGACTTCATGGGAATACGCGCCTCGCGGCTCAATATGCTGAGGATCGTTCGGTCTGTCGCGTCGATATCCTGCCTCCTGCGGCCGGCCAGAGGGACTGCCGGGCGGCTGTCGAGCGCCGCCGGCAAGATGACGGTTATTATAACCAAAGTGCCGGTGCAACCGGCGAAATGCCGGATGCACATGCCGAACGGGCGTGCAACTCTCGTGACAAGAGCGGGGGTCTCCATGAACGACATGCTGAAAACGACGCCGGATTTCACGATCGAGGAAGCGCAAGCCCTCCTCGCGCAGCACTTCGCCCTGGATGGGTCACTTCAGCCGCTGGACAGCGAGCGGGACCAGAACTTCAAGGTCAATACCGGTGATGGCCGCTGCTACATTCTGAAGATCGTCAACGGCGCCGAACCGGAAATCGAAAGCGACTTCCAGACAGCGCTGCTGAAGCACGCCGGCGAAAATGCAGGAGACCTGCCGGTTCCGCATTTGCAACCGACACTGTCCGGCGAGAACCTCGCGACGACCACGAGACGCGGGATCGTCCATCGATTGCGGCTGGTCACCTGGGTTCCGGGAACTCCGCTCGCACAGTCCGATCGGAGCGATGGAGCACTTCACTCCCTCGGCCGGATGCTCGGCCGCTTCGATGCCTCGCTTAAAGGCTTCATGCATGCGGGCGCCCTGCGCGATCTCGACTGGGACATCCGCAATGCCGGACGTTCTGCCGGACGGCTCGCATATGTGGCCGATCTCCAGGATCGTGCTCTTCTCCAGCGCTTTCTCGACCGCTTCGACGAGCGGGTCGCCCCGCGGCTCCCGATGCTGCGCTCCGCCGTCATCCACAACGACGCAAACGACTGGAACGTCCTCATCGATGAAGACGACCACGACCGCATTTCCGGCATCATCGACTTTGGCGACGCCCTCTACGCGCCCGTCATCGCCGAAGTCGCGATCGCCGCCGCCTATGCCGGCCTCGACCACCCCGATCCGATCGGCGCTGCGGCTGCGATCGCCAACGGCTACCATGCCGAATACCCACTCCTCGAAGAAGAAGTCGATCTCCTCTTCGACCTGATTGCGATGCGGCTGGTCACCTCGGTGACGATCTCCGCATCACGCCGGGCGCATACCGCCGACAACCCTTATCTCGCGATCAGCGAAAGGCCGGCCTGGGCGCTGCTGCGCAAACTCGATGCGATGAACCCGCGTTTCTCAACGGCGATCCTGAGAAAGGCCTGCGGTTTCGAGACAGTCGCCGGAGCCCGCGCCGTCGCCTCCTGGATCGTCGGAAATCGCAAGAGCCTCCTGCCGCTTCTCGATCGTCCAGCCGCGGCCTATCCGGCCGCTCTCGTCCCCTACGGCGATCCGGCGCATCCGATGACCGTCAGTTCGGCGGCCGGCCGGCCGCATGACGCGCAGTCGGTCTGGGAAGAGCAGTGCCGCAGGGCCGGTGTCGAGCTCGGCATCGGCCCCTGGGGTGAAGCCCGCACCGTCTATTCGGGCGAGATGTTCGTCTCCCGCCTAGTCGAAGAGACTCGCCGCACGCGCCATCTGGGTCTTGACCTCTTCATGGCCGCGGGCACCCAGGTCCATACGCCGCTTGCAGCCACCGTCGCGAGCGTCGAGATCGAGAAGGATCCGCTCGGATACGGTTGCCTTATCGCTCTGCGCCATGAACCGGACGGCTGCCCGCCTTTCCTGACGCTATGGGGCCATCTTGCCCATGAGGCCGTCAGCCGGCTGAAGGCCGGCGACAGGCTGGAGGCGGGAGCGCTTGTCGGAGAAATGGGCGCTCCGGAAGAAAACGGCGGCTGGGCGCCGCATCTGCATCTGCAGATCTCCACCGACACAAGTCTCGCAGCGACGGACATCCTCGGCGTCGGCGAGGAGCGCTATCTCGACGTCTGGGCGGAGCTCTTCCCCGACGCGAGCACATTTGCCGGCATCGCGCCGGAATTCTACGACCGGAGCGGCCGCCCCCACGAGGACATCATCAGGCAACGGAAAGAGCTGCTGCTGCCGAACCTGTCGATTTCCTACGAGAAACCGATCAAGTTCGTGCGCGGCGAAGGCGTGTGGCTGATCGACGATCGCGGCCGCGCCTATCTCGACTGCTTCAACAATGTCTGCCACATCGGCCACGCCCATCCGGCCGTGGTGGACGCATTGGCCCGGCAGGCAGGGACGCTCAACACCAACACGCGCTACCTGCACGACAACATCGTCGCCTATGCCGAGCGGCTGACGGCCACGATGCCGAAGGAACTCGCCGTCGCCGCCTTCGCCAACAGCGGCTCCGAAGCCAACAGTCTCGCCCTGCGCCTGATGCGCGCGCACACGGGCAAAGAAAACGCCGTCGTGTTGGACTGGGCCTATCACGGTACGACGCAGGAGCTGATCGATCTCAGCGCATACAAGTTCCGCCGCAAGGGCGGAAAGGGCCAGAAGCCGCATGTTCACGTGGCGGCCGTTCCGGACAGTTACCACGCGCCGGCCGCCTGGCCGCTGGAGGAACACGGCAGGCGCTTCGCCGAAAACGTGGCCGAGCTGATCGCGGCGATGCGCGCCCGAGGCGAAGCGCCGGGCTTCTTCCTCGCCGAATCCGTTCCGAGCGTCGCAGGCCAGGTGTTTCTGCCGGATGGCTACCTCAAGGAGGTCTACCGAATGATTCGGGAGGCCGGCGGCGTCTGCATCGCCGACGAGGTGCAGGTCGGCTTCGGCCGGGTCGGCAGCCATTGGTGGGCCTTCGAGACGCAAGGCGTCGTTCCTGATATCGTCACCATGGGCAAGCCGATCGGCAATGGTCATCCACTCGCCGCGGTCGTCACGACGCGTGAGATCGCGGCCTCGTTCGACAACGGCATGGAGTATTTCAACACCTTCGGCGGCAACCCGGTGTCCTGCGCCGTCGGTCTCGCCGTGCTCGACGTCATCGAAGGCGAGGACCTGCGCCGCAATGCGCTCGATATCGGCAATCATCTTCTCGCCGCCTTCCGGACCATGCAGGAGCGCTACGAGGTCATCGGCGACGTTCGCGGCCTCGGCCTGTTCCTCGGCATTGAGCTCGTCAGCGACCGCAGAACCAGGGCGCCGGCGACGGAGATCGCCCGGGCCGTCGCGAACGGAGCCCGCCAGCGCGGCGTGCTGATGGGCACTGAGGGCCCACATGACAACGTCCTGAAAATGCGGCCGCCGATGATCTTTTCGAAGCGCGACGCGGATCACCTGATCGCCGTGCTCGAGGAAACGTTCGAGGCGGTGCTGGCGCGAGCCGGATAATTACGAAGTAGAGGCATTACCGAAGAACCAGACCACTCCGGGCGCGACGCGCGTCCTGGAGCTCAATGATTGCGTCTTATAACGGAGGAGAACAGGACGATGAAAACCGGCATTTTGGCACTCTTTGCGACGGCGTTTCTTGCCGGCACGACGGCGCAGGCCGCAACCCTCGACGTCGTCAAGCAGCGCGGCGAGCTGCGTTGCGGCGTGAGCCAGGGCGTGCTCGGCTTCTCCGCCCCGGACGATAAGGGCGAGTGGTCCGGCTTCGACATCGATTTCTGCCGCGCGGTCGCGGCCGCCACCCTCGGCAACCCGGAGAAGGTGAAATATGTGCCGCTTTCGACCAAGGAGCGCTTCACCGCGCTCCAGTCCGGCGAGGTCGACCTGCTTTCGCGCCAGACCACCTGGACGCTTTCGCGCGACACGGATCCGGGCATGAGCTTCGTCGGCGTGAACTATTATGACGGCCAGGCCTTCATGGTGCGCAGCGATATCGGCGTGAAGAGCGTCAAGGAGCTCTCGGGCGCCTCCGTCTGCACGGAGACCGGCACCACGACCGAACAGAACATGGCGGATTATTTCAGCGCCAACAGGATCGAGTATCAGGTGATCGCCTTCGAAAAGGCGGACCAGACGATCCAGGCCTTCAATTCCGGCCGCTGCGACGTCTATTCCACCGATGCCTCCGCGCTCTATTCGCAGCGGCTGACGCTCAATGATCCTGACCGCTTTGTCGTCCTGCCGGAGGTCATTTCCAAGGAGCCGCTCGGCCCCGCCGTCCGCCAGGGCGACGATCAATGGTTCAAGGTTGTTCGCTGGACGCTCTTCGCGATGATCGAGGCAGAGGAGCTGGGCATCACCCGGGACAATGCCGCTTCGCTCCTCGAAAGCGGAACCGCCGCACAAAAGCGCTTCCTCGGCATCGACAACGAAGCCGGAAAGGCGCTCGGGCTCGATCCGAAATGGGCCTACCAGACGGTGGCTGCGGTCGGCAATTACGGTGAGATATTCGAGCGTCACCTCGGCAAGGAGAGCGCGCTCAGGATCGATCGCGGCCTCAACAGGCTCTGGAA
This sequence comes from Sinorhizobium sp. KGO-5, assembly GCF_036245905.1. Lineage (NCBI taxonomy): Bacteria > Pseudomonadati > Pseudomonadota > Alphaproteobacteria > Hyphomicrobiales > Rhizobiaceae > Sinorhizobium > Sinorhizobium sp. KGO-5. Next base: position 382,591 of record NZ_BDIZ01000001.1, on the reverse strand, counting down.
CCACGGCGGCCTGATCTACGCGCCGCCGGTCCGCTGACCTACTGCATGTTTCCTTCGATCGCAGCCGATTGAAGGACCACGACATGCAGCGGATCAAAGCAGGCGCCGCAGGGAATTCCGGCGGCGCCTTTCTCCTACCATCCCTCTTCGAGCACCCTGGCCAGCATATCGGCGAAGAAATCGGCGCTCTCCCGGGCGAGGCAAAGCGGCGGTTTGATCTTCAGGACGTTCAGATGGTCTCCGGTCGGCTGCATGACGATGCCGAGATCGAGAAGGCGGTCGCAGATCGCCGCGGTTTCCTCGGTGGCCGGTTCGAGCGTTTCGCGGTCGCGGACGAATTCGACGCCCAGGTAAAGCCCCATGCCGTGAACGGCGCCGACGAGAGGAAACCGGTCCCCGAGCGCCTCGAGCCGACTCTTGAGATGGGTGCCCACCGCGCGGGCATTTTCCTGCAGGGCGTCGTCGTGCAGAATGTCGAGGACGGTCAATCCGACGACGGAACTCACGGGGCTGCCGCCGGCGGAAGAGAAGAAATAGCCTTCCTTCTCCAGCGCATCGGCAATCTCCCGCCGCGTGATGACCGCGCCCAGCGGATGGCCGTTGCCCATGCCCTTGGCGACGGTGATGATATCGGGCACGACGCCCTGTTGCTCGAAACCCCAGAAATGATGACCGAGCCGCCCGTAGCCGACCTGCACCTCGTCGGCGATGCAGACGCCGCTCCTCTCCCGGACCATGGCGTAGACCGCTTCCAGATAGCCGGAAGGCAACGGAATGCCGCCGGCATTGCCGTAGACCGGTTCTGAGATGAAGCCGGCGAGCTTCCCGCCTTTCTCGTCCAATTCCGCGAGCTTTCGAGACACGGCGTCGACATAGTCGCCCGTCGAACCCTCCCCGCGGAACGGGCCTCGATAGGTGTTCGGCGAGACGACGGGATGGACCCAGTCCGGACGCGTCGTCAGCGCCTGCGGATTGTCAGCGATCGAGGTGGAAACCGCGTCGCTCGCGACCGTCCAGCCGTGATAGGCCTCCAGCAGCGAGATCATGTTGCGCGCTCCGGAATTGGCCCAGGCGAGCCGGATGGCGAGATCGTTCGCCTCGGATCCGCTGTTGACGAGAAAAACAGTGTCGAGACCTTCCGGCGCGAGCGCCGCAAGCCGCTCGGAAAACTCCGTCACGGCAGCATAGTGGAACCGCGAATTGGTGTTGAGCAGCGACCATTGCCGCCCGACCGCAGCCGACAGGCGCGGATGCCCGTGGCCGACGAGCGTGACGTTGTTGACCATATCGAGGTAAGCGCGCCCTTCGACGTCGAAGAGATGCTCCTTCCAGCCGCGCTCGATCTGCGGCGGCGTGCGGTAATAGTTCTTCTGCGGCCGGGCATAGTGCCGGCGGCGGCGCTCGAGGAGCCCGGCCGCGTCCGGCAAGGCCGCGTCGCAATCGAAGCCCAGGATCGGTGCGGGCGACGGGCACAGCCGGCGCCATGCCTCCGCCTGATGCGACGCAGCGAAGGCGGGCGGGTCCACCTCCGGCGTCGTGCAAAGCTGGACGCGCATGAACCCCAGGGCCGACGGATCGCCGGGGACCACGCCGATCCGTGCTCCCGCCTCGAACGCGTCTTCGGCGAGGTCGGCTGCCTCGACGCCGTAAAGATGGAGATGGAGACCTTCGCCCGAGAAGATCAGCTTGCCGCCGCGCTGGTGGAGCCGGCCGGCAAAAGGCGCGTGCACGGCAGTCTGCCCATGCAGGCATAAATCCACGTGCAGGGCGAATGTCCGGGGGGCGCTTGCCTGCAGGAGCCTGGTTTCCGTCAGCCGGTACTCGCCATAGCGCGTGGCCGCGGCACCGGCCGCGCGCGCCGCCGATTGCAGGAGCAGGGCTTCGGTGTCCTCGTAATGCCAGCGATCGGCAGGAAGGTGCGGGCCGAGCGAGGAAAGATCGACGATGCCTATTTCCGAAGGGTCGAGCTCGGGCAGCAGCCGACCGCCCATCTCGGGCGGAGAAAGCTGCGGAGCCCTCTCCACGCCCTCTCCGATCGCATGCTCCATGAGTTCGAGAGGCACGGAAACGGCAACGTCGAAGATTTCCCGCTCATGCGCGGCATTGCCTTCGACATAGGCATTTTCCGGATCGACCTCGAGCTGCTGCGCCGTGCTTGCCACGAGAACGCAGGCACGCGCGACGATCAACGGCCAGAGCGCCTTCAATTCGGCATCCGTCAAAGGGCAGACGGCATGGAACGCCTTCACCGCCGGCAGGATATGGAAGGGGTCTCCGTCCGAGTGATGCAGCAGCGATGCGCAGGTAACGGCAAGATCGGCGACCACCCATCCTTTCAGCACGTCGCCGAAATCGATGACACCGTCGGGGATGAGACGCCCGCTCCTGTTCGCGCGGCTCACGACATTGTCGTCGGTGACGTCCTGATGGATCGCCTGCAGGCGCAGCTCCGGCATCAGCGGCTGAACCCTGCGCATGGCGCCGACCATCGCCTCGGCAATGCGCTGGCGCAGATCGATGTCGCTCATGGCCGAAAGCAGGTGAAGCGCGACCGGCCCCGCCCTTCTGAGGTCCCATTGCAGCTCCCGCTCGAGCCCCGGGTGATCGAAATCCCTGAGTGCGACGGCCAACCGACCTGCAAGGTCGCCAAGTGCCGCCACGGTTTCCACGGCCAGGTGCCTGCGGCGCGTCAGAGGCGTGCCGTCGAGATAGGTGAGCAACCGGAACTGATAGGTTTCCTCGCGAACGGATGCGGCAACGATTTCCTCGCCGCTCAAAGCGGACATCACTTCGGGCACTTTGGGAGCATCGGGCCTGGTGGCGACATGCCGCAAAGCGGCATTCTGGGCTTCGATCTCGGCCCGCGCATATTCGGCACGCGCGATCTTGAGGACGAAACGTCTCTCGCTTGTGTCGACGCGGTAGTTGCGGTCCTGCTGGCTGCCGAGTTCCGTAAGATCGCCGGAAAGGCCGTAATGTTGGGCGAGGATCGCCTGCGCCTCTTCGATCGACACGTCCGGTCTCGCAAGCTGCGTGCGGCGCTTCAGCAATTCGTCTTCCATCATTTCCTTCCCGTCTCTGCGAAGGTGTCCTTCTTACTGCGAAACACCTTCAAGACGATAGCGCGTACCCGGATAGGTGAGCCACGCGACCGTCACATTCGCAGCTTCCGACCAGGTCCGTCGACGGATCATCAGGCACGGTTCGCCGCGGCCGATCGAAAGGAGCTTGCATTCCCACGGCTTCGGCAGAACGGCTTCGACGATCTGCTCCGTCCGCGTGATCGGCGCCACCAACGTCAGATAGACGTTCGGGGTCATGCTGGTGAAATCCTGTTCCAGGTAATTGGGGCAGATTGCAGGATTGACGAAACGGTCCTCGATCTGGATCGGAACGTCGTCCTCCGCGTGAACGATGATCGAGTGAAAGACCCGCGCGTTCGTCGCAAGCCCGAGCGCCTCTGCGACCCCGGTGCTTGCCTGCTCCTCCTCGAGGAGCGTGATCCGCGAGGTATGCCTGTGGCCGCGCTCGCGAATCTCGTCGGCGATATTGCGCACCTCGAGAAGGGCCGTGCTGCCCTTGTGGGCAGCCACGAAGGACCCTACCCCCTGGACCCGCGTGATCGCACCCTCGCTCGCCAGTTCGCGAAGTGCGCGATTGGCGGTCATCCGGCTGACTCCGAGATCGGCGACGATATCGTTTTCGGACGGTATGCGATGGTGCGGCGGCCAATCGCCGCTTTCGATGCGGCTGCGGATGAACTGCTTGACCGCTTCATAGCGCGGTACCGGCCCGTCGTCGAAAACCGCCCTGTCGCTCTTACGACCCGATACCGCCATGCGATGCTCCGTTGCGGCCGGGCGCCGCCGGCCCGGCAAATCAGCGATTGTTTTCCTTTATTTCCAGCTTGCGCGCCACAAGAAAATATCTATAGTTCCATATACAACCACGCACAGGAACGGCGCTCATGACAGCTTTGTCCGCTCATCGACTGTTTGCCGAACAGGCGCTGCTGCCGACCGGTTGGTCCAAGGACGTCGCGATCTCCGTCGACCCCGCGGGACGCATTCTCGCGGTGGAAGCAGGGCAATCGAAGGCACCGGGCGACGAGCATCTGTCCGGACCCGTCGTGCCGGCGATGGCGAACCTGCATTCCCACGCCTTCCAGCGTGCGATGGCCGGCCTTGCGGAAGTGGCCGGAACAGGCGACGACAGCTTCTGGACCTGGCGCGAGGAGATGTATCGCACCGTCGGTCTGGTCGACCCGGACGATCTCGAGGCAATCGCCGCCAAGCTCTATGTGGAAATGCTGAAAGGCGGCTTCGGCCGTGTCGTCGAATTCCACTACCTTCACCATCAGCTCGACGGCACGCCTTACGCGGACCCGGCGGAAATGTCGCTGCGGATACTAAGAGCCGCGCAGACGAGCGGTATCGCCCTCACCCATCTGCCGGTCTTCTACGCCCATGCCAATTTCGGCGGAGCTGCGCCGAGCGCGGGGCAGCGTCCCTTCCTGCACGATCCCGACCGCTTCCTCGCGCTGCTCGATCGTCTCTCGCCCGCTTGCAATGCGACAGGCGCGAGGCTTGGCTATGCGATCCATTCGCTGCGGGCGGCGACGCCGGAGGAAATGCGCGCGATCCTGGAATCATCTCCCCTCAGCGGCCCCATCCACATCCATGTCGCCGAGCAGCCCCGCGAAGTGGAGGATTGCCTGGCCTGGAGCGGCCGGCGCCCGGTCGAATGGCTTCTCGACAACATGCCGGTGGACGAGCGCTGGTGCGCGATCCACGCGACGCACATGACGCCCGACGAGACGAACCGGCTCGCCCGGTCGGGAGCGGTCGCCGGCCTTTGCCCCGCGACCGAGGCCAATCTCGGCGACGGAATTTTTCCCGCGGTCGATTTTCTTGCGGCAGGCGGACGTTTCGGGGTCGGAACCGACAGCCATGTCGCGACGAGCGTCGCGGAAGAGCTTCGGCTCCTCGAATACGGGCAGCGCCTGCGCGACCGCAGGCGCAACCGGCTCGCCGCGCCCGGCGCCTCCGTCGGCAGGACAATCTTCGATGCGGCGCTTGCCGGCGGCGCCCAAGCGGCCGGACATGCCGCCGGAATGGAAGAGCCGGGCATCCGCGTCGGCGCGATGGCCGACCTCGTCGTTCTCGACGGATCCAATCCCTATATCGCCGCGGCAAGCGGCAACCAGATTCTCGACCGCTGGCTGTTCGCACTCGGCGGGGATACGGTTCGCGACGTCATGATCGCTGGCGAATGGAAGATCCGCGACGGACGGCATGACCGGGAGGAAGACATCGATCGCGCCTTCGCGTGCGTTCTGAACAAGCTCAAATAGCAATCGAATCGCGATTAAAAAAAGGGGGAATGCGCATGTCGATCAGCACAATGAGACTCACCTTCGCTGCCGCCGGCCTGATGCTGGCGGCTTCCGCCAGCGGCGCCAATGCTTCCTATTGCGGCGACGGCAAGACCGTGACCTTCGCCGGCATCGACTGGGAAAGCGGCGCCTTCATCACCGAGGTCATGAAGACGATCCTTGCCAAGGGATACGACTGCCAGGTCGACTCGATCCCCGGCAATTCCGTGACTCTCGAACAGGCAACCGCCAACAACGACGTGCAGATTTTCGCCGAGGAATGGCTCGGCCGTTCGGACGTCTGGAACAAGGCGGTCGAAGAAAAGAAGGTGGTGGCCGTCGGCAAGACCTTCGTAGGTGCCAGCGAAGGCTGGTTCGTGCCCGACTATGTCGTCCACGGCGATCCCGCTCGCAATATCGAAGCCAAGGCGCCGGACCTGAAAAGCGTATCACAGCTTACCGATCCGAAGATCGCCGAGATTTTCGCCGATCCGGAGGAGCCATCCAAAGGCCGGTTCCTCAACTGCCCCTCCGGTTGGACCTGCGAGGGCGTGAGCACCGCCAAGCTCGAGGCCTACAAGCTCGATGAGGCCTATGTGAACTTCCGGCCGGGGACGGGAACGGCGCTGGATGCGGCGATCACCTCCGCCTATCTCCAGGGTGAGCCTATCCTCTTCTATTACTGGTCGCCGACCGCGATCATGGGGAAATTCAAGCTGATCCAGCTCGAAGAGCCGGCCTATAACGAAGCCTGCTGGAAAGAACTGAGCAGTGCCAACGGCAAACGTGACGAAGGCTGCGCCTTCCCTTCCGTCGACGTGGCCTATGGCGTGAACAGCACCTTCGCTTCGGAAGCGCCGGAAATCGTCGGAATTCTGGAAAAGGCAACATTCCCGCTCGAGGAGGTCAACGCCAGCCTCGCCTATATGGCCGACAACAAGGTCGACGCCACGGCGGCTGCCGCCGAATTCCTGAAAACCAAGGGCGACGTCTGGAGCAAGTGGGTCTCGGAAGAGGCGCGCGGCAAGATCGAAGCCGGTCTCAAGTAAAAGCGGCCTTTCCGGCCGGCAATCGCCAGCGCCCCGCCACCAGGCGGGGCGCGTTGCGATGGTAGGGAAAGGGCTGCTTCCCCGGGCCAGGAGGGTCTTGGCTTCCCGCCGCCGCCCTGAACAAGGAACGATATCCGATGTTTCCGGACTCTCTCAATCTCTCGATCCGCGCGCCGGTGAACGATTTCATCCAGGCGCTCGTCACCAATTACGGCTGGGTCTTCAAGGCGATCAGCGCCGTCATCCTGAAGGCCGTTCTGTTCATTGAATGGATCCTGCGCGGCCTGCCCTGGTGGCTCGTCATTCTCGCCTTCATGGCGCTTGCCTGGCGGAGTTCGCGGCGCTGGTCGCTGACGCTGGCGGTCGGCGCGTTGCTGGTTGCCGTCGGCGTCCTCGGACTCTGGGACCTGACGATGCAGACGCTCGCGCTGATGCTGATGGCGACCATCGTCTCGGTAGTGATCGGCGTGCCCATGGGGATTCTCGTCGCGAAGAGCCGCACCGTCCGCAACATCACTCTGCCGGTGCTCGATGTCATGCAGACCATGCCGAGCTTCGTCTATCTCATCCCGGCGCTGATGCTCTTCGGGCTCGGCAAGGTGCCCGCTATCCTCGCGACCATCATCTACGCCGTCCCGCCGCTGATCCGGCTCACCGATCTCGGCATCCGCCAGGTCGACGCGGAAGTCGTCGAAGCTGCGACGGCGTTCGGCGGCAGTCCGCGACAGATCCTCTTCGGCGTCGAACTGCCCCTTGCGACGCCGACGATCATGGCCGGCCTCAACCAGACGATCATGATGGCGCTGTCGATGGTCGTCGTCGCCTCGATGATCGGCGCGCGCGGCCTCGGCGAACAGGTGCTGAACGGTATTCAGACGCTCGACGTCGGCAAGGGCCTCGAGGCCGGCATCGGCATCGTCATTCTCGCGATCGTGCTCGACCGCATCACGCAAGGCTTCGGCAAACCCCGGACGGAGGACGCCCGCAATGGCTGATATAGAGATCCGGAACGTCTACAAGATATTCGGGCATGACGCCAAGAAGGCGCTTGCCATGCTCAAGGACGGCCTCGATAAGGCCGATATCCTGGCGAGGTCCGGCTGCAGCGTGGGCCTCAACGATGTCAGCCTGAAGATCGGCGCCGGAAAGATCTTCGTGATCATGGGGCTTTCCGGATCGGGCAAGTCGACGCTGGTGCGCCACCTCAACCGGCTGATCGAACCGACGAGCGGCGAGGTCCTTTTCGACGGCGACAACATCCTCGACCTGGGTGCGAAGGCGCTGCGTGCCTTTCGCATGCGGCGCGTCAGCATGGTCTTTCAGAGCTTTGCCCTGATGCCGCACCGGACCGTGCTCCAGAATGTCGTCTACGGCCAGCGCGTGCGCGGCGTGTCGAAGGACGATGCCCGCGAAATCGGCATGAAATGGATCGAAACGGTCGGCCTGTCCGGCTACGACGCGAAATTTCCCCATCAGCTCTCGGGCGGCATGAAGCAGCGCGTCGGCCTTGCACGAGCGCTCGCCGCCGACACCGATGTGATCCTGATGGACGAGGCTTTCAGTGCCCTCGACCCGCTGATCCGCGGCGACATGCAGGACCAATTGCTGCAACTCCAGCAGAATCTTGCAAAGACCATCGTCTTCATCACCCATGATCTCGACGAGGCCCTGCGCATCGGGTCGGAGATCGCGATCCTGAAGGACGGTCAGGTCGTTCAGGTCGGCACACCGGGCGACATCCTCGACAACCCTGCCAACGACTATGTTGCCCGGTTCGTCCAGCGCCGGCACGAAAGGCCGCAGACCCATGGGTGAGATGATTTCGATCGATGGGCCGCTTACCTGGCGCGAGATCGCTTCGATCGCCGAGGGCGCCCGCCTCGACCTGTCGGCGCCCGCGCGCCGGCGGATCGCCCATGCCCGCCGGATCGTCGACGCATTGGTGGACCGCGGCATCCGCGGCTACGGCATCAATACCGGCGTCGGCGCCCTTTGCGATGTCGTCATCAGCCGTGAGAACCAGCAGGCGCTTTCGCGCAACATCATCCTGAGCCACGCTTGCGGCGTCGGAGATCCGCTGGGTCGAGTGGAAGCACGGGCCGTCATGGCAGCACAGATAGCCAACTTCGCCCACGGCTATTCCGGCGTGCGGATCGAGACGATCGAAACACTCTTGGCGCTGCTCAACGCCGACATCATCCCTCTCATTCCGTCGCGTGGTTCGGTTGGATATCTGACCCACGCCGCCGCGATCGGCCTCGTACTGATCGGTCACGGCTCGGCCATGCACGGGACTGAAAGACTGAGCGGCGGCGATGCCCTCGCCCGTCTGGGGCTTGCGCCGTTGCCGCTCGAAGCGAAAGAAGGTCTCAGCCTCGTCAACGGAACCCCATGCGCCACCGGTCTGGCGGCGCTGGCGCTCGCACGCACGGAAACGCTCTTCGCCTGGGCGGATGCAGCCGCGGCGATGACTTACGAAAACCTCGGCAGCCAGGCCAATGCCTTTGCCGAATTGCCCTTGGCTCTGCGCCGATCCCCTGGCCTGAACGCAGTCGGCGAAAGCCTGCGCGACTGGCTGGCGGACAGCCCGATGCTGGCAGGCACTGCCGGCACCCGCACCCAGGATCCGCTGAGTCTCAGGGCCGTGCCGCAGGTGCATGGCGCCGCCCGCGACGCCTTCGTCCAGGTAGCCGAAATCGTCGATCGCGAACTTGCAAGCGTTACCGACAACCCGGCCGTTGCCGGTGCGCCGGAGGCACCCGAGGTGCATTCGCAGGCCCATGCCGTCGGTGCCGCGCTCGGCCTCGCAATGGACAGCCTCGCCGTCGCGGTGGCGGAGGTCGCAGCAATTTCCGAGCGCCGCATCGACCGGCTGGTGAACCCTCTGGTGAGCGGTTTGCCTGCCTTCCTCGCCGGCGACAGCGGCGTGTGCTCGGGGTTCATGATCGCGCAGTACACGGCTGCCGCGCTCGTGGCGGAGAACCGGCGGCTCGCAGCGCCGGCCAGCCTCGACGGCGGCATCACCTCCGCGCTTCAGGAAGACATGCTCACCCACGCGACACCGGCGGCCTGGAAAGCGCTCTCGATCGTCGACAATCTCGAGCGGATTCTGGCGATCGAACTGCTTGCGTCCGCTCAGGCCTATGAGCTGCAGCCGCAGGGACCGGGCAAGGCGCAACGCACTGCTGCCCTTTACGGGCGCATACGCTCGGCGATTCCAGCCTATCGCGACGATCGCCCGATGAACGAAGACTTCGACCGGATGCGGCTGTTGATGCGAGCCGCGCCGGCGAAGGCCAGCCTGTAACCCCGCTCTGAACGGGAAGGGAGGAGACGACATGACGCACATCACCACCGAGGCAGGGGGCTCGCGCGGCGGCGCAGCCTTGCGGCTCATTCTTTTCAGCCTCATCGGCATATTTCTGTTCTTCGTGCCGGTCGAAATCGCCGGCAAGTCGACGATCCTGCTCGACCATGCGGCAACGGCCATATCGACCCATGCACGGCCGGTGGCGATCGGCTTCGTATTGCTGCTGATGGCGTACGGCGCCTTCGGACCCATCGTGAAGGGGACCTGGCGCAAGACGACGACCGATGCCGTCTTTTCGGTCCTGCGCGTCCTCGGACTGGTGCTTGCCGGCCTTTATCTCGCCGGCATAGGGCCTGCGATCTTCTTCGCGCCCGACATGCTGCCCTTCCTCTTCGACAAGCTGGTGCTGTCGGTCGGGCTGATCGTACCCATCGGCGCTTTGGCACTCGCCTTTCTGATCGGCTACGGCCTTCTCGAATTCACCGGCGTGCTCGTCCAGCCCGTGATGCGGCCGATCTGGCGTACGCCGGGCTGGTCCGCCATCGACGCCGTCGCTTCCTTCGTCGGCAGCTACTCCCTTGCGCTCCTCATCACCGACCGCGTGTTCCGCGAAGGCAAGTACACGGTGCGCGAAGCGGCGATCATCGCGACAGGCTTTTCCACCGTGTCCGCCACGTTCATGATCATCGTGGCGAAGACGCTGGGGCTCATGGACATCTGGAATTTCTATTTCTGGACGACGCTCGTCGTCACGTTCATCGTTTCTGCGATCACCGCCCGGATCTGGCCGCTTTCCAGACTTGCGCACGAGGGCGATCGGGACCAGCCGTTGCCCCCGGGGCGCAGCCGCCTGAGCGTCGCCGTGGAGACCGGCCTTGAGCAGGCGGCAATCGCCAAGAGCCTGTCGACGCTGCTGCGCGAAAGCTTCTTCGACGGACTGCGCATGGCGGCGATGATCCTGCCGAGCATCATGGCAGTCGGGCTCATCGGGCTTCTCGCCGCCAAGTTCACGCCGATCTTCGACATTCTCGGCCTGACGCTCTACCCCTTCACCTGGCTCGCGCAGTTCGGCCAGCCGATGCAGGCGGCAAAGGCGCTCGCCTCCGGTCTCGCCGAGATGTTCCTGCCCGCTATCCTGCTCAAGGAGGCCGTGCCCGAGGTGAAGTTCCTGGCCGCGGTGGTATCGGTCAGCCAGGTTCTGTTCCTGTCTGCCTCGGTCCCTTGCATGCTGGCGACCTCGATCCCGCTCAGCTTTCGCGATCTTCTCGTGATCTGGTATATTCGCGTCGTATTGAGCATACTGGTGACGGCGCCGATCATTTGGATCGGAACGTCGATGGGATGGCTCGGCTGACGATGATGCGAATTCTGCGCTCGAGCGAGTACAGGCATATGCCGTGGAAGAACGGCGGCGGAGAGACGGTGGAAATCGCCGTCTCTCCGGACCGTGCCACCATTGCCGATTTCGACTGGCGCATAAGCATGGCGACCGTCGCCACCAATGGCGCCTTCTCGATCTTTCCTGGGATCGACCGCACGCTGTCGATCCTGGAGGGTAGCGGGATGACGCTCGCGATCGAGGGCCGGCAACCGAAACTGCTGACCGCCTCGGACGCCCCCCTCACCTTTCCTGCCGATCTGCCGACATCCGCGACCCTCGCGGATGGCCCGGTCACCGATCTCAATGTGATGACACGCCGCCAGGCATTGAAACACCGCGTGCGCAGGATTCATGTCGAGGGCTCGCAGCCGGTGGCTACGAGCGCCCGCGATCTCGTTCTCTTCTGTCATCGCGGCAGCGTTGCGCTCGTGACCGAAGGCGTTTCCGCAACCCTGCACGGGCTCGACGCGGCGGTTCTCGTCCAGCCGGCCACGCTCACGCTCTCAGCCGACATCGCATCGGAAGTTTTCCTGATCGAGATCGGCCCGGCCTGAACGCCGCGCCATCATCCGTTTTTGTCTCGTCCGGAAACAGGGAGGCACGCCGTTTCAGCGCATGCCGAAGAGCAGGAGAATGCCGCCGACAACCATGAGCACGACGCCCAGCCAGTTGCGCAGCGGGCTCAGAAAGCGCAGCCCTTGCCCGCGCGGCTCAAGCGTCTGCTTGGAATTGCCTTGCGGCGGCTGGCTCAGCCGCCGCCGCCCGAGCGCCTCCCATGCCATGTAGAGAAGCCCGCTGATAAAAAGAACTGCACCGGTGAGAGTTGCCCACACGTGCGCCTCCTGCGGCTGCTGCTGCGTGTATCGCTGTTTCGACGGAACAGCGAACGATTAGACGGCGATGGAAACGCGGAGATGTCAGCGCATGCGCGTCTGAGGACGCACGATGTTCATCTGAAGCTCGTGGCTGGATGCAAATCGCCCGAGAACCCTGATCAGGCGGCGTTCCTCGGCCTTGTGGATGCCGGTGCGCCTGCAATACTCCGCCACATCCCAGACATGCCTGGCCTGGGATTTGTCGAGCTTTCCAATTTCTGCGTGTTTCATCCTGCGCCTCCCAACTGCGTTGGTACTAACGCCGGACGGGCACAAATGGTTCCGCGTCGCGTCAAGTCCGGCGGACGCTCCCGGGGCCGGAACCTTTGCGCGCGGCTGCGGTTTCGACCATGACCGACCGGAGGTGATGTCATGACCCGAACCTGGGAGCGACTGGCGCTCATCGGCGCCGCCGTCATCATAATCGCCAGTGCGATTTTCTACGTCTATGTCGACCGCTTCCCCTCGACCAATTCCACCAGGATCGAGGACACCAAGGTCAATGCCGACGGCATCGAAACCATCGACGAAAATCCGCCGAGCGCCACGGGCGACAAGGATAACCCTTCGTGAGCCCTTCCCCTCGCGCGGGCTCGAACGGCACGCGCTCGCGAGGCCCAAACGGACCGGCTCGGACAAGGGCATAGGGCCAAAAGGCCGAAAGCGGCTCAAGGGCCTCAAGGGCCTCCTGCCATCGACCCCACGACCACCATCACCACCGCGTCGACGTCGATTTCTCCGTTGACCGCGAGCTTGTCTCCCGCCTGGCGGACCTGAAGCTTCGAAGGGTTTTCTGCCGCCTGCCGCTGAAGTTCTTCGATAACGGCATTGATGGCCTTCGCCTCCAGATTGCCTTCGTTCAGATGGCTGGTACCCATTTCCAGAAGACCCCTTCCTTTCGCTCGGGATAATATTTGAATTCGCACTCGAATCGCCGCCCGTATGCGGCTGCCTCGGTTAAAGCCGTTTCCGAGGGCGGGTTCATTCCCGTTCCCGGGGCGAACCAGTCCTCCAGGAGATCGTCGGGGATATAGGCCCCGATTCTCAAGGGAAGACTGGTCAATGCGGAATCCATCTCTTTCGGCGCCGGCATGCGATCCTCCTGACCGACCCGGAGCGGGATGAGGAAAAGTGTGAGCGATTTTCCGCCCGCATCCCGCTCCAACTTCTTGGAATCGATCACGGTTGTGTTTTTGGGTCAACCAGACCTAAAAACATCGTGATCTGGAGCATTTCCGCTCCGCCAATGCTCTAACCTTTCGTTGCCGCAACTCCGGGCGAAAAACGCCGCGCACTTTCCCGGAATTGCGAACAAAGCCGGCGCCGGGAAGTTCCGTCGCGGCTCATACATACAGACAATGCAGCCGCGTTGCCCGAGCGCTGCCGTTTGTTGCAGCGTGCTGAACGGCGCCGTGCGTCCGGAAACGCGCGGCACCGTATGACAGCGGCCGTTCGGCTATACTAGCAGAAGAGGCTCAACCTATGCGAGGACATCCCGGCCGATTTGCGAAATAGACGGTCGTAAGCCGACCGCGCCGGCCGACGCCGTCGACCGCAACCTCGCGCCGCGTGATCGACCGGATATCCGGATCGCGGATTCCAAGCCGATAGGCGCGACGGATGGCCTGACGCTCGCTGCAGCCGCGAGACGGACGATAATCATAGTCGTCATCGTCGTATCTGCGATCACGCAGCTGCGGACCGTCCGGACCGATATACAGGTCGAATGACTGGGCTGACGAAGCAGAAGGTACAGCAGCAGCCGCGCCGCCCAAAATCAACCCGGCCGCGAAAAGCCTGCCGATGTTCATGACTTCTCCTCCAGGCTCTCATTTGAGAGTTTGCTTAAACTCATATCTGAACGGCAGGGGAGCGGATTGGTTCCGCCCTTGAATGGCATTTGGCATGCGGTGGACTGGGAGAGGGTGCTAATGCGGACGCCCAAGACGTCGCGCGATTGCGAGGCGCGGGCATATCGGAGAGGAAACCAGAACCCTCGAGTGATTGAGCGGCAGCAGCTTCGGCCGATGTGATGGCGATGTTCGGCGCCAATGTCGATTTTGTGAGCGACAACCGCATCATATTCGACATCTCAGGCAACAAATATCGCCTTATCGTCCACGTCGCATATCCGTTCAAAAGAGTGCTGATCAAGTTTGTTGGCACTCATAAAGAGTACGACGACATAGACCGGGAGACAATGAATGGATAACATTCGCGCCATCAGGAACGATGATGACCTTGCATGGGCTATTGCAGAGGTCTCAAAGTATTTTGACAACGAGCCGGAAATCGGGACCGAGGAAGCAGACCGCTTCGATATTCTCTCGACCCTCATTGAGGCTTACGAGAATGAGCACTATGCCATTGAGGCACCAGAGCCAGTCGATCTGATAAAGGCCCACATGGAGATGTTCGGTCGTACACAGACCGATCTCGCTGAGCTTTTTGGTTCCCGTTCGCGTGCCTCTGAGGTTTTGAATAAGAGGCGTGCTCTCACTGTCGATATGATCCGCAAGCTTCACAGGGAATGGGGGATTCCCTCAGATTGCCTCGTTGAGCCATACCATCTCGTCGAACGCGAACGGGTCATCGACTCCGAATTATCGGTGATAAAGATGGTAGCGGAGGAGGGATTCGAACCCCCGACACAAGGATTATGATTCCTCTGCTCTAACCTACTGAGCTACTCCGCCGCCGGTGCCGTGAAGCTTCTGAACGAAGCCCGTCTTGGCTGGTCGGGCGGCTTATAAGGCGCTGTTCCGGCTAGTGTCAAGCAATGTCTTCGGGAAAAAGCGATGTTTTCCCGCCACGCCGGAATCCCCCGCTTTACGCTGCCGCCGGCGCCTGCAAAAGCGCCTTCAGCGCCGCTTCCGCGGCCGGCTCGCGCTCGGACCTGCGGATGAAGCCGCCGCCATAGACGCGCGCATCCTCGCCCGTGCCGGAATAGAGCGCGCAGGCCTGGCCGGGCGCGACACCCGCCTCGCCTTCGACGAGCTCGACATAGAGCCCTTCGGCATCGCTCTTGAGCACCGCCGGGGCCGGGCGGCGGGTGGAGCGCACCTTGGCAAAGCATTCGAAGCCCTGCCCGGCTGCCGCCTCCAGTTCCTCGTCACCCAGCCAGTTTACGTCGCGCAGGTAGACGCGG
The DNA here is from genome assembly GCF_036245905.1 of Sinorhizobium sp. KGO-5. Lineage (NCBI taxonomy): Bacteria > Pseudomonadati > Pseudomonadota > Alphaproteobacteria > Hyphomicrobiales > Rhizobiaceae > Sinorhizobium > Sinorhizobium sp. KGO-5. The sequence continues at coordinate 367,454 of NZ_BDIZ01000001.1, read as the reverse complement.
CGCGTCTCCAGCGCCTCCTTCGGGCCGACGATCACGCGGCGCGAACGGGCGTCAAGATAGACGACATAGAGCGGCTCGCCGGTCGCGACACCGATGCCGCGGCGCTGACCGATCGTGTAATGCAGGATGCCCTCGTGCGCGCCCAGCACGCGACCGTCGAGATGGACGATTTCGCCGGCAAGCGCCGCGTTCGGCTTCAGTTTCGAGACGATGTCGCTGTATTTGCCCTGGGGCACGAAACAGATGTCCTGGCTGTCGGCCTTCTTGGCGACGACAAGACCCATCTCCTCGGCGAGCGCCCGGGTCTCGCTCTTGGGAAGACCGCCGAGCGGGAAGCGCAGATAGTCGATCTGCTCCTGCGTTGTCGCAAAGAGGAAATAGCTCTGGTCGCGCTCGGCGTCGGCCGGCCGATAGAGCGCGCGCTGGCCGGCATAACGCGGCTTCGGGCTCGGCCGCGAACGGATGTAATGGCCGGTGGCGAGCGCATCGGCTCCGAGTTCCTTGGCGGTCGCGAGCAGGTCGGCGAACTTGACCGTCTGGTTGCAGGCGACACACGGGATCGGCGTCTCGCCGGCGATATAGCTTTCGGCGAAGGGGTTGATCACCGTTTCGCGGAAACGCGCCTCGTAATCGAGGACATAATGGGGAATGCCGATCGTCTCGCACACGCGCCGGGCGTCGTCGATATCCTGACCGGCGCAGCAGGAGCCGGCCCTGTGCACCGCCGCGCCATGGTCGTAAAGCTGCAGGGTGATGCCGAGAACGTCGTAGCCCTCGCGTTTGAGAAGCCCCGCCACGACGGAAGAATCGACGCCGCCGGACATGGCGACGACGACGCGCGTATCTTCGGGCTTGCGGTCAAAATCGAGACTGTTCACGGGATCCAATCCGGCATCCGGGGCGGCTCCTGTGCCGGCACCCTGTTTCACGCTTGAGGCCGCACGGCGACACATGAGGGCGGCGCGGCGTTTTCTGAAGGGTTTACGCCCTTGCGGTATTTTCTTCGTGCATATAGTCACCCAAAACCGCTCTCGGTGCCGGGCGGCATGCATCAGACTTTTCCGTGCCGCGACATATAGAAACTTGCGCCCGTCACGGCAAGAGCGGACGCGGAACGTCGGCCGAGCGCTCGATCCGTCAGATCAGCTTCATCCGCATCGCCCGGGCGATCGCCTGCATGCGGTTGACGGCGTCGAGCTTACGGGTCGCGCTCTTGAAATAGCTGCTCACCGTATAGGCGGATATTCCGAGAATGATGGCGATCTCGTCGCTGCTCTTTCCCGCCGCCGCCCAGCGCAGACATTCGACCTCCCGGCTCGAGAGCTTCTCGCGGGCGCCGCTGCCGGCATCGAAGGTGCGCTCGAGGCATTCGAAAAGCTGCAATAGCGCCAGATAGAGCGTCGCACGCTCGGCGCCGGCCGGCTCGTCCCGCGTGCCGGAGAGCACTGCCACAAAAGGCTCGCCATAGGTCGTGTGCAGCAGTACCGCGAAGTGACCCATACCGGCATGGGGCGGGAGGCGGAAAACCTCGGCCTTGCCGGCGCCCTTGCCCGCGGGCTCCATGAGTTCAGGGCCGCCGGTGACGGGCAGCTTCGTCTGACGCAGCCGTTCGACCAGCTCGCTCGTCTGGAACGTCTCGCCGGCATCATACTGCCGCACCAACTCGGCGGGCCAATTGCTCAGCACGAGACGCTCGGAAAAGCGTTGCTCGTCGGCGAGAGGCAGGCGCGCAATCATGAAATGCGCGAAGCCGTAGCGCGAGATCAGCCGCCGCAGCAGATGCAGGAGCTCGTACTCCGTGCGTACCGAGGCGGGGTCGATCTCGAAAGGCATGTTCGTTTCGGCCTCACGCCGCGAGGCCGGTTCGTTCGAATCCTTCATTCCGGTCACCGTGCTGCCGGCGTTGCCGCCGCTATGGAGACTAAGGCGGTCTTGGCCTGGTGGGGCTGAGAGCGCCGCCCTGCGCCGCGGGCATGAGCCCGCAAACTGCGTGACGCCCGGGCTCGTGCACGTGGAGGCCCGTTTGATCCGGCGCCCTTGCGCTCCAGTCGAAGCGAAATGTGGTGATTGCATGGCCTGCCTGGCGAAAAGTCGTGGAAGGCCCGCCGTTCCCTTGCGTCACGAACAGCCGCCCTTGCGAACCATCCGTGGCCGAGGCCGCTCAAATGATGATCAAATGGTTATCGAGGGTTTAGGCAATTATTAAATGTGGCAAGCTAAGGTCACAGCCATATGGTCTTGAGTTTGTGTAGAGAGTCCCATGACCGAAATGATGCGTCCACGCGTGAAATATGTCATCGGCCCCGATGGCAGTCCTTTGACGATCGCGGACCTGCCGCCGGCCAATACCCGGCGCTGGGTCATCCGCAGGAAGGCTGAAGTCGTCGCCGCCGTGCGTGGTGGCCTGTTGAGCCTCGAAGAGGCATGTGAGCGTTACACGCTGACCGTAGAGGAATTCCTCTCCTGGCAATCCTCGATAAATGACCATGGTCTCGCCGGCCTGCGCACGACGCGCATCCAGCAATATCGCCACTGATCGATCCCTGCAGGGCCATAATTCGAGCCGGCGGCTGGGGTGCTCCCGAGCCGCCGGTTTCGTTTTTGCCGATTTGACGATAAAACCATCCAGCACATCATGCTGCAGCTACGGTATCGCCACCAACGCATGGCAACGAAGGACGCCCGATGGACATCGCCCAGGAAGAAACGGATACCAAAGGCCGCTACACGGCGACGCTCGACGGCCACACCGGGGAGATGACCTATTCCAGGTCGTCGCCGCATCTCATAATCGTGGACCACACCTTCGTTCCGGACGCCTTGCGCGGCAAGGGCGTCGGCCAGGCGCTGGCCCTCCACGCGATCGAAGAGGCCCGCAAGGGCAGCTGGAAGATCATCCCGCTCTGCCCGTTCATGCGCGCCCAGGTCATGCGCCATCCGGAGTGGCGGGATGTAATCCAGGGCTGACGGTGCAAGGGACCCCCTTGTCCTACCCATCGGCCCGAAAATTGGAATCGATTTTCCGAAAGCACGCTGCGCCGGTTCAATAGTTGGAGCGTTCTTTGTGCGTGCATTCCCACGCACGGCGCTCCAAGGCACCGCGCGTCTCATCAGATACGCGGTGCCGTAGCTGCTCTCTCAGGCGCGCAGCCGCGCGCCCGTATCCCGCTCCTCGAGCGCTGCCGCCCTCGCATATTCCGCCTGCACCTCCTCGAGCGCGAGCTCGGCCGCATCCTGCTGCATCTTCAGTTCGCGAATGGAAACCTGGAGATTATCGGCCCGCTGGCGGGCAGCCTTGGCGAAGGTGGGGTAGGCGAAGTGCGAAGGGTCGGAAATTCCCGACTTCTTCTCCTCGAAGACGATCTGGTTCTCCAGATCCTTGGTCATGCGCTCGAACTCGGCCATCATCATTTGAAGCTGGCTGAGCTGGCGCTGCTTTTCCCGAACCTGAAATTCCTTCAGTCGGACTAGGCTCTCACGTGCTTTCATACGCAATACTCCCGTGGATACCGAGACCCCGGTTACTGTTCCCGAGCGGAATAAGGGAAAGGTGTGACGAAGATCTCCGCCCGCATCCCGCTCTAACTCCTTCTAGCCGACCACATTTAGATCCCGGACTCCCGGAATCGTCGCGATCTGCGGCCCGTTGTGCCGGCCCAACCGAGCCGGAAACAAAAATCGACCGCGGCCTTAACAAATGCCTACCGCTGGTAACCTTTCGTTTACGGGCATCGTTAATCATAGGTGCGATGATTTAAGGCTCCGTAAATGCTGATGCATGAAATGTGGACTTTCGAGCATTTACGAGTCGGTAGAGTCAGTTAACGGCATTCCCTCATATATCACATGAGGAGCGCAATTTCAGATTTACGTTTTGAATCAGGGGACTGCTAAAAATATTTAACATTTTCGATACACCTTGCCAGAGTGAATCAGAATTTGTTAACCATTTGGTGGCAGCCTCCAAATCAGGCAACGACTGGATCCGTATCGCGTAAGGATGCCACGACAACCTTGGGCGGCGGAAAAGGGGAAGACTATGCGGGTTCTACTGATCGAAGACGACAGCGCGACGGCTCAGAGCATCGAGCTCATGCTCAAGTCCGAAAGTTTCAACGTCTACACCACCGATCTCGGTGAAGAAGGCGTCGATCTCGGCAAGCTTTACGACTACGACATCATTCTCCTCGACCTGAACCTGCCGGACATGTCCGGTTACGAAGTTCTGCGAACGCTGCGTCTGTCGAAAGTCAAAACACCGATTCTCATCCTTTCGGGTATGGCGGGCATCGAGGACAAGGTCCGCGGCCTCGGCTTCGGCGCCGACGACTATATGACCAAGCCTTTCCACAAGGACGAGCTGGTGGCTCGTATCCACGCGATCGTGCGCCGCTCCAAGGGCCATGCCCAGTCGGTCATCTCGACGGGCGAGCTGATCGTCAACCTGGACGCCAAGACCGTGGAGGTCGGCGGCCAGCGCGTGCATCTGACGGGCAAGGAATACCAGATGCTGGAGCTGCTCTCGCTGCGCAAGGGCACAACGCTCACCAAGGAAATGTTCCTGAACCACCTTTACGGCGGCATGGACGAGCCGGAGCTGAAGATCATCGACGTCTTCATCTGTAAGCTGCGCAAGAAACTCGCCAATGCCGCCGGCGGCGCCAATTACATCGAAACCGTCTGGGGCCGCGGCTATGTGCTGCGCGAGCCGGAAGGCAGCGACTACCTGGAAACCGCCTGATTTCCGGCATTACCGGGCCGCGAAAACCCGCATCCGCCCCCTGTCCCCAAAAGCAGCCGAACCCGCCTAGTCTGGGCGGGTTTTTTGTGGTTACCCTTCGCCTGCCCCGCACTGTGTTCGAAAGAAAGCAGGAAACGGATTGGCGGGCAAAGATGGTCGAGATCTTAGAGAAAGCCGGTTGAGTGTGGCTGCCCTTCGGGGGCCGCCACACAGGTCAAAGCCTCGGGGCTGGCCGAATTTCCGGCACAAACAGGGATCAAGGGTAGAACCCCGCGCAGATGAATGCTTGCGGCTCTGTATCAGGCTGCCATGGACTGACCGGCGAAAACACTCGTCAGTATCTTGCGGTCGAAAGGCTTCAGCAGGAAATCGTCGGCACCGGCCCGCTTGCCGGCCATCATCTTCTTGAGATCGGCCTGGACGACACAGTAATAGATCCGCACCGAAGCGCCCTCAGGCAGGCGCCGGATATTGCCGATCAGGTCGAGCGCACCGTCTAGGCCCGCGTCGACGATAAGGATGTTCGGCAGTTCGGCCTCGCATCGCACCAGCGCTTCAAGGCTGCTCGGCGCCTCGGAAACCAGGAATCCCATTCCCGACAGGATGCGCTTCCCGACCTTGCGCACAACATCCGATCCGTCAGCAATCATCAAGCGCCGCACGTCCATCTCCTTCCCGCTTCGCCACACGCGAAACCATCTCCATCAAGCAATCCTATACGGATTTGGCAAAGAAACAGTTACCGCGGTGACGCGGCATCACCCGCCCGCTGAAATCCGCCGGTGCTTCCCGTCGGTTGGAGCGATGCGGTCGTGAAGCATGCGGGAGAGCGAATGAGTCCTCCCGTCACCAGAGCAATGAGACGATGGAAACGGTCAGATTTGCCGAAAGCCGCGCGCGGTTCCGCCTCAGGCGCTCACCGTTTCGGGCGCTACGACGCGAGCGGTGAAGACGATCGCTTCGCCGGTCGATACGACGTCGATCGCCATACCGGCCTCTTCCGCCAGGAGCACGGTGTAATAGGGCTGGATCGAATGGGCGTCGACCGCCTCTTCCGGCGTGCCGGAGATGAGCTCCACCAGCTTCGGCGGCACGCGCATCATCCGCCCCTTGGCACTGAGGGTGAATATCGCGTCGAACTCCGGATTTTCCAGAGTGATGTCGATGACGCCGCCACGCGGGATCGAGCCATAAGCGATCAGGAACAGGTTCAGGAGCAGCTTGACGCGGTTCTTGGCGATGATCGCGCGCGGTCCGTTCCAGTTGACCTCGGTCTTCTTCTCCGAGGCGGCAAAATCCTTGGCGGCCTTCTCGGCCTCGCCGGTGTCGATCGAGGCGCCGACCGAGCCCGATGCCCCGAAGGCAAGGCGCGCGAATTTCAGCCGTACGGACGCATTGAGCGCGCTGGTGCGAATCAGGTCCATCGCATCCGCATCGGCGCCGCCCTCGTCGAGGAGTTCGAGACCGTTGTTGATGGCGCCGACCGGCGAGATGATGTCGTGGCAGACGCGGCTGCACAGCAGCGCGGCCAGATCGTGTCCCGTCAACGTCAGATTCGGATTCTTTGCCATCATTCTTCCTTGCTCGCTTCAAACCGGATCACGGGCTGTCGCGGCGCCGGGCGCGCATAAGCCCGACGCAGCTCCCGCACGGTCGTGAGTAAGATCATGAGGCGGGCGGTCGTGCCATATGTCGATAAGCCATAATGACATCACATTTGGTAAACCGATTGTTAAGATGATCCGTTCAAATTGTAGGAGCACCCCGATTTCAGGTGGGTTCCTGGAAGCCGATAAGGTGCACTCGTTCCAAATGCTAGTGCGTTCCGCGCGCATGCTTGTGAAAAATGGCCCGTGCCGGCACCGACGGCGCAGCCGATGGAAGAGCCGGTCATGACGGCCGGCGCGCGAGCCGCTTTCGCGCCCCGACGGAGGAAACGATGCAGCCGATGATGAAGACCACCCTGATGGCTGTCCGCGCTATTGTGACCATGATGGCCCTGGTGGCCAGCACCCTGATCGCCGGCACCTCTGGCGCACAGGCGCAATCCCAAAACTCCAGCCAGTACACGATGCAGGAGATCGTCGACGCCGGTCACGGTTTCTTCGGCGAAACGTCCGGGGGCCTTGCCAAGGTCGTCGAGCGCGCCTTCGAGCGCTATGGTCTGCCGAACGGCTATATCCTCGGCCAGGAAGGATCCGGTGCCTTCATCGCCGGCGTCACCTATGGCGAGGGCGAGCTCCATACCAAGAATGTGGGGCAGCACAGCGTCTTCTGGCAGGGCCCGTCGCTCGGGCTCGACTGGGGTGGCCAGGGCAGCCGCGCCATGATGCTCGTCTACAATCTGCCGAGCGTGCCCGCTCTCTACAAGCGCTTCGGCGGCGTCTCCGGTTCGGCTTACGTGGTCGCCGGCGTCGGCATGACGGTGCTGACGGACGAACATGTCGTGGTGGTGCCGATCCGCACCGGCATCGGCGCGAGACTCGGCATCAATGTCGGCTATCTCAAGCTGACGCAGCAGCCGACCTGGAACCCCTTCTGAAGCGCCCGCGCCACGGCGCCGATGAACCCTGCCCGAAAAGACGTGCAAGCTTGCGGTAATTGTTGCAGCATTTCCCGCATCATGCTTACTGCATGAACGCGAATGACTGCCTGCTGCAGACCCGGTCCACACTGAAACGGCCAGCACGTGATTGAATATGCGCTCCTCTTTGCCCTGGGCTTCCTGACGGCGGTCGTCATCGGCCTTCTCGTCGCCCCTGCCATCCAAAGGCGCATCGTGCGCTTTGCGGAGGACAGGCTGAAGGCAACGATGCCTCTGAGCCCGCAGGAAGTGCGCGCGCAAAGGGATGCGGCGCGCGCGACCTATGCCGTCGAAAACGCCAAGACGCTTCAGGCGCTGCGCCGCGAGCGCGACAAGGCTGTCGCGCTGATGGTGCAGCACGAAAGGACCCTGAGGGACACGCGCCATCTGGTGAGCGAAAACACCGAACTTCAGGCGCAGCTGGCGGATATGAACGTCGAGGCGGCCACCATGCGCTCTACCATCCGTCGGCTGGAACAACGCCTGGAAAGCATGGAGGCGGCTGCCAAAAGCTCGGCACGAGAAAACGGCGCGCATTCCGAGACCGTCCGCGCGCTGCAGAGCCGGATCGACAAGCAGAGCGCGGACCTCGATGGCCTCAAGATAGACCTTGCGGCGCGCGACACCGAAATCGAGCACCTGAAGAGCCGGATGCGAGCGATCCACGACGAGCGCGAGACCTTGCGCGCCAACCTGGAGGCGGAAACCGCCCGCGCCGGGGAAATGGAGCAGCGCCTCACCCAGGACGAGACACGCATGCATCAACTCGAAAACCGCCTCGCCCGCGAAACGGCGGCCAACGCCCATCGCGAGAGTGCCCTCGAACAACGCGCGGCAGAGATCGCCCATTTGAGGTCGCAGGTCAAAACGCGCGGTGCGAAGCGTTCGAAGCATGCGGACGAGCACGACGCCGCGACGGATGGCCTCGACACGGCCGCACTTTCCGACGATCTCAGAAACCGGGCGACAGCGCTTTCCGAACGCCTTGTCGGTTCCAAATCGGCTGCTCACGATGAGGCGCTCCGCGAGGAGATGGCCGAAATCGCAGCAGGCATGGTCACCCTGACGGCGACGCGCGAGGGCAACACCTCGCCCATACACGGCCTTCTTGCCGGCGAAGATGCCGAAGGGCGGGCAGGCCGAAGGAGCCTGGCGCGGCGGGTGAAGGAGATGCTGGAGCCCGAATGAGATCAGGCCGGGGATGCCGGCGGCAGCATCCGCACCGATCGTGCCGAAACGCCCCCGTTCCGCTCAAACCCTGCCGTTGATGCTTGCAACCTGATGAAGCGCGATGCCGGCCGCCATCGCCACGTTGAGGCTGTCCAGGCCGGGCCGTTGCCGGATGCGGGCCGTGCGAATTTCCGAAAGTATCGTTTCGGGCAGCCCCTCGCCCTCGGTGCCGACCAGCAATGCGGTGCGCGGCGCCGGCGGGATCGCGGTGATGTCGGCGGTGCCGCGCGGGGACAGACCCCAGAGGACGAAACCTGCCGTCTGAAGACGTCCGATCAGCTCCGCCGCTGTACCCTCGCGCGCGAAGGGCAGCGTCAGCACCGACCCCACGGATACGCGGATTGCCTTGCGGTACATCGGATCGCAACTCATCGAGTCCATCAGCACTGCATCGACCCCGAAGGCCGCAGCGTTGCGAAAGAGCGACCCCATATTGTCGTGGTTCGATATGCCGCAGGCGGCCAGCACGAGGCTCGACTGCGGTAATCCTGCAATCAGCGCATCGCGGCCGGGCGCAGCATCGCGCCGGCCGAGCGCCAGCACGCCGCGATGCATGTTGAACCCGGCGATCGCGTCGAAGACGCGCCCGGTCGCCACATAGACCGGAACGTCCGGCGGAAACTGCGCGAGCAGGTCCGCGATACCGGCCACCCGGCTCTCGAGGAGCAGGATCGCCTCGGCTGCGATGCCGCGCCTTTCGCGATGCGCGGCCGCAAGCATCCTGAGCACGACGGTCCCCTCGGCGATGAAGCGGCCCTGCCGTCCCGTCAGATCGCGCTCCTTGATCGACAGGAACCCGGCTATGCGCGGGTCCGCCGGATCGTCGATGCGAAGGAGAGGATCAGTCATATCGTCAATTGGTCCTGACAGTGACGTCGGCAACGATGCGGCCGGCCCTGATGTCGAAAACGATCGCACGCGGCTCCGCACCGGGCAGACTGCCGTAGAAGACGAGCTGCGAGCCGGAAAGCGCCACATTGCTCACCGAGAAGCCGGCCGGCAGCGCCGCAATGGCGCTTACCGGAGCATCGCCGGGCACGCTCAAGGCCGGCTGCGCCGCCTCGGCCCTTCCGTCCGTGCGGGTCAGCTTGTAGACAATGGCTCCGAGGACGGCCATAAGCATCACCAGCATCACGCCGGCCGAGACGAGTTGCAGGCGCACCATCTTGCGACGGACGTTCTCCATCGCTGGATCAAGCGGCTTGTCTTCCTGTTCTTCAGGCTCGATTGCGGTCATGGTCGGCTTTCTATCGGAATTGGAACGGAATGAACGATCCCTTTAAACAAGCGCCCGGCAATAGGAAAGTCCTGACGGCAGGCGATGACGCGGCCGGGCGCCTCGACGCCTTCCTGACGGAAGCGCTTGCGGGCGAGTTTTCCCGCAATCGCATCAAGGGCCTGATCGAACAAGGAGCCGTCTCGATCAACGGCGCGACCGTCACCGAACCGAAGCGAAAGGTTCACCCCGGCGACTCTTTCCGGATTGCCCTGCCCGAGCCGGAGGATCCCGAACCCAAGGGTGAGGCGATCCCGCTCGACGTGCTTTACGAGGATGCCGACCTGATCGTACTGGTCAAGCCGGCCGGCCTGGTCGTGCATCCCGGGGCCGGCAATTGGACGGGAACTCTCGTCAACGCGCTCATCCACCATTGCGGCGACAGCCTTTCCGGCATCGGCGGCGTCAAGCGCCCCGGTATCGTGCATCGCCTCGACAAGGACACGAGCGGCGTCATGGTGGTCGCGAAGAACGATGCCGCACACCGCCACCTTTCGGATCAGTTCGCCGACCACGGCCGCAGCGGGCCGCTCGAGCGCGCCTATCGCGCCGTAGTCTGGGGCCGGCCGCGCCAATTGAAGGGCAAGATCGACGCGCCGCTGGGGCGGGCCGGCGACCGGACGAAACGGGCCGTCAAACGCGAAGACAGCGACGATGCACGCGAGGCGATCACACATTACGAGGTGGTCGAGCGCTATCACGAGAAACCGGACGGCACCTCTCTCGCCTCCACCGTCGAGTGCCATCTGGAGACCGGGCGTACCCACCAGATCCGCGTGCACATGGCCCATATCGGTCATCCGCTGATCGGCGATCCGGATTACGGCGCGGCCTTCCGCACCAAGGCCAATCTGCTGCCGGAACCGGCGAGAGCCGCCGTCAACCGCTTTCCACGACAGGCCCTGCACGCCTTCATGCTGCAGTTCGAACACCCCGCGACCGGCGAAACCATGCATTTCGAAACGCCCGTGCCGGCGGACATGCAGGAATTGATCGCGGCGCTGCGGGTCGGAGCCCCTTGAATTTGCGTGTGAAGATTCCAATCTTATAGGCGTTTCAACCCGCCGATTTCTTTCTCCAGTTTCACGACAGCGTGAAACTGGATTCCTTGAATCATGCTTTCGCCGCACTTATCTATTAGCCTCGTGGGGTCTTGGATGAAGACCCACAGGCCCGGCCTGCCGTCCCGGAGGCCGGCGACGCACAAAGGGGGTGCTTCATGGCCCGCAATACCTTGCCGACCATTGCTGCTGGAGAGGGCGGTCTCAACCGCTATCTCGACGAAATTCGCAAATTTCCCATGCTCGAGCCGCAGGAAGAGTACATGCTCGCCAAGCGGTACCAGGAGCATGACGACCGCAAGGCCGCGCACAAGCTCGTAACGAGCCATCTTCGCCTCGTTGCCAAGATCGCGATGGGTTATCGCGGCTACGGTCTGCCGATCGGCGAAGTCATTTCCGAAGGCAATGTCGGCCTGATGCAGGCGGTCAAGAAGTTCGAGCCCGATCGCGGCTTCCGCCTCGCGACCTACGCCATGTGGTGGATCAAGGCTGCCATCCAGGAATATATCCTGCGTTCGTGGTCTCTGGTCAAAATGGGCACGACGGCCAACCAGAAGCGCCTGTTCTTCAACCTGAGACGGCTGAAAGGCCGCATTCAGGCTCTCGATGAAGGCGATCTCAAGCCGGAACAGGTGAAGGAGATCGCCACGACCCTGAAGGTCAGTGAGGAAGAGGTCGTCTCGATGAACCGTCGCCTTTCTGGCGACGCTTCGCTCAATGCGCCGATCAAGGCGAGCGAAGGCGATTCCGGCCAGTGGCAGGATTGGCTGGTGGACGATCACGACAATCAGGAACAAATCCTGATCGAACAGGACGAGCTCGAGAGCCGCCGCGCACTGCTGGCCAATGCCATGAAGGTTCTGAACGACCGTGAGCGCCGGATTTTCGAGGCCCGCCGCCTCACCGAGGAGCCGATAACGCTGGAGGATCTCTCGACCGAGTTCGACATCAGCCGCGAGCGCGTGCGGCAGATCGAGGTTCGGGCCTTCGAAAAGGTGCAGGAGGCCGTGCGCAAGGCCGCGCTGGAACGAGCCAGTGCGCTGCGCGTGGTTGAAGGCGCTTAAAGGCCCACGCATTCACCCCCACAACGAAAGTCCCGGCTGGAGATCCAGCCGGGATTTTTCATGTCTTCATGTATTCTGACACTGCGCACTTCCGGATGGGCGGCGGCCGCGAGATGGATAATGGCGTTGAAGCTCTGGTGGGTTTTGTCGGCACGGATGGCGATGCGCTGGAATTCCATGAGTACCGACCGAGCAGCAGCTCAAGTGCTACAGCGACCTTTGCGCGTCTCGTAAGACGCGCGGCGCTGTAGAACACTTTTCGGAGGGCTACAATCTCTCCTCATCCTCATCACAGAGATCCAGCAGCGCCGCGTCTGCGGCGCGCAAGAGCCTTTCCAGCCCAAGGACTTGGTCTGGCTGGATTCCTGTGACAAGCACAGGAATGAGGGACCGGGGATGTGCGGCTACTACATTCTCGCATAGAAGCGAAGCAGGACGCTTTACACGGGCGTGACCCGCGACCTTCCGCGCCGCCTCGCTATCTTCCCGGTTTATGAAGCGCGCCGGGGGACCGCACCCTCTCAACCCTCATCCCTGTGACGAGCACAGGGATGCGGGTATCAAACAAGCGGCGGCGGGTAGCCCGGATCTCAACAGGCCTTAGACTATTGCCCGCTGGAAGCTGTGCTGCCGGGACTTCCCCAAGCCTGCAAGGCCTTGTTGAAGGCGTCCGCTCCGCCCTGCCCTTTCTCCAGGGTAAGGAGAGCGCGGCGGCCATTGCGGTAGGTGATCGGGATATCGATCCAGCTGCGGCTGCGCAGAAGCTCGGTGTTGTTGCTGACCGCTTCGGCAAAATCGTTGAGTGCGATCATGTGGAAGTCGTCGGTGATCTTCGCCGGAACGGCGATCAGCGGATCGCCGCGGTCCTGCTCGGTTCGCTTCATCGAGACGCGCTGGACGCCGTCGATAGCGCCGCCCTCGAAGCTCTCGGGCAGCGAAAACACGAACTCGATCACGTGGCTTGCCGGCAAGGACGGATCGGCATTGCGCTTGATGGTCATCAGAGCCGTGAGGCCACGATCGGGAACCGTGATCTGCGCCTGGATGGCGGGTTCGGGCTTGGCATCGCCGCCTGGCGACTCCTCCTTGATCGACCAGGCAACGGTGCCGGGAATCGCGGTCGGCGAGGATTGGCCGAGCCTCTCTTCATAGAGGAACATCTTCTCGCCATCGGCGACGGAAACCTCGGGCTGCGGTGCTGCCTCGCTGGCGGTCTGGCCGGGCACCGGCGTGGCCGTCTGATCCGCTGCCGCCTGTTGCACGCCGGCATTGGCGTTCGGCGGCTCTACCGCATGCGTCCGTGCAGCGACGGATTTGCCTTCCTGAGAAGCGGCCGTCTCGGTCGCGACGGCAGGTCCCTCGTCCCTTTCCGTTCCATCGGCAAGCAGCCGCTGGGTGAACTTGGTGGAAGCAGCATCGGAAAGCGCCGTATTTTCCTCGGTGCCGGACTGTTCGGCCGGTCGGTTCGCCGGCTCGGCCTCGCCACCGGGTGTCGCCGGTGCCGGCGTCTCGGCGGGATCGCTCGGCATGATCTTCGCGACCATGCCCGTGAGCCAGGCATTGCCCGCCTCTCTATTCTGCCAGTAGGCGTAGCCGCCGGCGCCGAGGAGAAGCACGACCGCCCCGCCGATCGCCAGGCGTTTGATGCTGAACCGGCTGGGCTTGGGCGTGGCGCGATAGGACGCGGGGCGAGCGGGAACCGCAGGCGGCGCGGCAAGGCTGCTGTCTTTGTCCTTGTCGCTCGCCGAACCATTCGCCGTCCGGCCGTCGTCCTCGAAACCGAGCAGATCGTCGACATGATCCCAGGCAGTGCCGGCACGCTCTTCCTGGTTCGCGGCGGCCGGAGCCTTCTCGACGGGCCACGACCATTCGGAAATTTCCGGCTCGTCGGCCGGCCGGTCCTTCTTGCCTTCGGTACCTTGGGCGAAGGGATCGCTGTCGTCGAATGACCAGGAGCGCGCTGCATCCGCCTCGCCGCTATGCTGTTCCGTTTCGGCCTTTTCCGGCTCGACCGGATGTATCCCCAGCCGCTCGGGCTCGGCCGGCGACGTCTCGTCCTGCCTATGGTCTTCCGGCTCGACCGGGACCTCGCTCGGCCGTGGCGAGGGGGTGGTATCCTCCCATTCGGGCAAAGCCCACTCGGATGGTCCCCGCCTGTCCGGCACATCATCGGCCTGGACCTCCACCGGCGTCGCCTCGTCCGGTGCCGGCTCGGCCGGATATGATTCGACCTCAGCCTCATCGCGGCTGACATCCTGCGGATCGGGCTCGGCGGCCGTCACGTCTTGGGCAGGATGTTCCTGCTGCGCATCGGCTTCGGCGGCCGGTTGCTGTTCCTCGGCCGGCTCATCCCGTTGCGGAACGGCGGCGGCAGCGTCGGCCGGCTCCTCTTCGTGAAGCGGTGCCTCGTCGCGCATGTCGACCGTGGGGGCCTCGGCAACCGGTGCGGGCGGCTCCTCATCGGGGGCCGATTGCACAAGATCTTCGGGCTCTTCGGGGGCGGCGTCCGAAGCAGGCTCTTCGACCGGCGTTGGGGCGGTCTGCTCCGTTTCGACGGATGCGGCCGGCAGTGCCTCGGGCTCCGCCTCCTGTGTTACCGGTGTGGCGGCCTCCTCGCCCGGCGGTGCTTCGAGCGTATCCGGCTCGAGAGCTTCGGTCTCCTCGACCGGCGGCAGGGCTTCGGCGTGCTCGCTTTCAACCTCGGAGATTGCCTGTTCCAGCTTGTTGAGCTGGCGGTTGATCATGTCGTCCGACGGCCGGGGGTTCATGCTCTCGAGCTGGCGGCGCACGGCACCGCGCGCCTTCTCGTAGACCCTGCCTCGCATTTCCAGTGTGTTTTCCGACAGGCCGTCGACCGTCCTGCGAATAACTGCAACAAAATCCGCCATCAGTACTTTCTCAATTTCCAGACCCGCGGCAATTGCCGCGTCGCCGCTTTCCTTGCGCCGACACTAGTCCTCAAAAGGGTCCGTCACAAGTATCGTGTCGTCCCGTTCCGGGCTGGTCGAAAGTAGCGCGACCGGCGCGCCGATCAGTTCCTCGACCTGGCGAACATACTTGATCGCCTGCGCCGGAAGATCGGCCCAACTGCGGGCGCCCACCGTCGATTCTTTCCATCCCTCGAGCGTGATATAGACCGGCTTTGCCGAAGCTTGCTGTGCCTGACTTGCGGGAAGATGGTCGATCTGCTGTCCATCCAGAGTATAGCCGACGCAAATCTTCAACTCGTCCAGCCCGTCGAGCACGTCGAGCTTGGTGAGCGCTATGCCCGTGATGCCGTTAGCGGCCACCGACTGGCGCACCAGCGCAGCATCGAACCAGCCGCAACGGCGCTTGCGCCCCGTCACCGTCCCGAATTCATGGCCGCGCTCTCCCAGGAAGCGGCCGATCTCATCGTCGAGTTCGGTGGGGAACGGCCCTTCGCCGACCCGCGTCGTGTAGGCCTTGGTGATGCCGAGGATATAGCCGAGCGCGCCGGGGCCCATGCCCGACCCGGCGGCGGCCTGACCTGCGACCGTATTCGACGAGGTCACGAAGGGATAGGTGCCGTGATCGATATCGAGCAGCGTGCCCTGCGCGCCTTCGAAGAGAATCCGTGCGCCCTTGCGGCGCTGCCGGTCCAGCAGCAGCCAGATCGTGTCCATGAACGGCAGCACGCGCTCGGCAACCGACGACAACTCGTCCATGATCGCCTGATGGCTGATTTCGGCCTCGCCGAGGCCGCGGCGCAACGCGTTGTGATGCGTCAGCAGCCGATCGACCTTTGCCGGCAGCGTGTCGAGGTCGGCGAGATCCATGACGCGGATCGCGCGGCGGCCGACCTTGTCCTCGTAGGCCGGACCGATGCCGCGGCGGGTCGTGCCGATCTTCGTGCCGCTGTTCGAAGCCGCGTCCTCGCGTATGCCGTCGAGCTCGCGGTGCAGCGAGAGAATGAGCGTGGCATTGTCGGCGATGCGCAGGTTCTCGGGCGTGACCTTGACGCCCTGGGCCGCAAGCTTGTCGATCTCGGCGAGCAATGCATGAGGGTCGATCACCACGCCATTGCCGATGACGGCGAGCTTGCCGGGGCGGACGACACCCGAAGGCAGCAGCGACAGCTTGTAGCTGACGCCGTCGATCACCAGCGTGTGGCCGGCATTGTGGCCGCCCTGGAAGCGCACCACGATGTCGGCGCGTTCCGAGAGCCAATCCACGATCTTGCCTTTGCCTTCGTCGCCCCACTGGGATCCGACCACCACGACATTCGTCATAATTCTCTTCCTGTTTACACGCGCATGCGGACGTTGCGCTGTTCTCAAACCCGCGCATCTATACTGTGTTGTCTTTCGGAAAGCGACCCCGTTATGAACGGTGGCCAGCCCTTTTTGAATGACAAACCGCGGATCTAACGCCTATATCTCGAACTCTCGTGCCATTCCGGCAATCCTCCTCCACCCCACACGGACCGTATCATCGTGAACGCCAGGGCCTATTTCTATCTCGGTATTACCGCGCTCTTTTGGGGCGGCAATTCAGTGGCGGGCAAGATGGCCGTCGGGCACGTCAGCCCGATGATGCTGACGACCCTGCGCTGGTTGCTCGCGCTTGCGGTCATCCTGGCCCTGATGACGCCGCAGATCCGCCGTGACTGGCAAAAGATCCGCCAGCACTGGCTGCAGCTGCTTGCCTATGGCGCCGTCGGCTTCACCATGTTCAATGCGTTCCTGTATTCCGCGGTGCAGTACACCAGCGCCATCAATGCCGTCATCCTTCAGGCCGGCATTCCGATGCTGATCTTCATCTTCAATTTCGCGCTTTTCAAGATGAAGGCGTCGCTCGCCCAGGTCATAGGCTTTACCGTGACGTTGATCGGCGTGCTCATTACCGCCGCCCATGGCGATCTCGCCAGCCTCATGCGCCTGAGCTTCAATTTCGGTGACGCGCTGATGATCCTCGCCTGTATCGTCTATGCCGCATATACGGTTGCGCTGCGGTGGAAACCGGCAATGCATTGGCAGAGCTTCATAGCCGCCCCGGCCTTCGGGGCGCTGCTGAGCGCCATACCGCTTCTCTTGTGGGAGATCGGGAAAGGTACGGCAATCATGCCGGATGCGACCGGCTGGGCGATCGTGATCTATGCGGCGATCTTCCCCTCGCTGATGTCGCAGGTTCTCTATGTTCGCGGCGTCGAGATGATCGGCGCCAATCGTGCCGGCCTGTTCATCAACGCCATTCCCGTGTTCGGGACCCTTCTCTCCGTCCTTCTGGTCGGCGAGATATTCCACCCGTTTCATCTCGCGGCTTTGGCGCTCGTCCTCGGCGGCATCGCCATTGCCGAACGCGGCCGGCCGAAGCTGCCGCGGTGACATATATGGTAAAGCCCCTCCCCTGCGGACGCCTGCGGGAAGGGGCAATTTGAAAGCCCGAGTGCGGCTCAGTCGATATTGAACACCAGCGGCTTTGCCTGGCGGATCGCTTCGTTCGCCCGCAGCTTGTCGAGCACGGTCTCCGAAACCGGGCCATCGACGTAAAGCAGCGCGATCGCATCGCCGCCCTGCTTCTCACGGCCGAGCTGGAAATTGGCGATGTTGACGCCCGCGTCGCCGAGGGTAGATCCGATGAAGCCGATCATGCCGGGAACGTCGGTGTTGGTTATGTAGACCATGTGATTGCCGACATCCGCATCGAGATTGATGCCCTTGATCTGGATGAAGCGCGGCTTGCCGTCGGAGAAGACGGTCCCTGCGACGGAGCGGGTCTGGTTCGCCGTCTTGACAGTCAGCTTGATGTAGCCGTCGAAGACACCGGTCTTGTCGCGCTTGACCTCGGAAAGGATCACACCCTTTTCCTTGACCATGACCGGCGCCGAAACCATATTGACGTCGGCCACCTGGGGGCGGATCAGGCCGGCGAGCGCCGCGCTCGTCAGCGCCTTGGTGTTCATCGCCGCGGTCGAGCCGTCGTAGAGAATCTCGATCTCCTTGATCGCGCTTTCGGTGACCTGTCCGACAAAGGCACCGAGAACGTCCGCGAGCCGGATGAAGGGCTTCAGGATCGGCGCCTCTTCCGCCGTGATCGACGGCATGTTGATGGCGTTCGTGACCGCACCCTTGACGAGATATTCCGACATCTGCTCGGCGACCTGCAGAGCGACGTTCTCCTGCGCCTCGGTCGTCGATGCGCCGAGATGCGGCGTGCAGACGACGTTCGGCAGGCCGAAGAGCGGGCTCTCCGTGGCGGGCTCGACCTCGAAGACGTCGAAGCCTGCGCCGGCGACGTGGCCGGACTTGAGGGCCTCGGCAAGCGCCCTTTCATCGACGAGACCGCCGCGGGCGCAGTTGATGATACGCACGCCCGGCTTGGTCTTCGCAATCGCCTCCGCGTTCAGGATGTTGCGGGTCTTGTCCGTCAGCGGCACGTGCAGGCTGATGAAGTCTGCCTGGGCGAGGAGTTCGTCGAGCTCGACCTTGACGACGCCCATTTCCTCTGCCCGCTCTTTCGACAGGAACGGATCATAGGCGATGACGTGCATCTTGAGACCGATCGCGCGGGCGCAGACGATCGAGCCGATATTGCCGGCGCCGATGACCCCGAGCACCTTGCCGGTGATCTCGACGCCCATGAACTTCGACTTCTCCCACTTGCCGGCCTGGGTCGAGCCGTCGGCGGCGGGAAGCTGCCTTGCAACGGCGAACATCAACGCGATCGCATGCTCGGCGGTGGTGATCGAGTTGCCGAAGGGCGTGTTCATGACGATGATGCCGCGGCGCGAAGCGGCGGGAATGTCGACATTGTCGACGCCGATGCCGGCGCGGCCGACGACCTTGAGATTGGTCGCGGCGGCGATCAGCTTTTCGGTCACCTTGGTGGCGGAGCGGATGGCAAGGCCGTCGTAATTGCCGATGATCTCGGCAAGCTTCTCCTTGTCCTTGCCAAGCTTCGGCTGGAAATCCACTTCCACGCCATGGTCGCGGAATATCTGGACAGCGGTTTCCGACAGTTCATCGGATACGAGAACGCGAGGTGCCATGAAGGCCTCCTTGAAAAACAGGTCTGAACCATTGGGGATTAGGCTTCGCCCTCAGGGAGAGCGAAGCGGATCGCATCGGATCAGGCGGCAGCCTGCGAAAGCGTCGCCTTCTGGGTCTCGAAAGCCCAGGCAAGCCACGGCATCAACGCTTCCATGTCGGACGTCTCGATCGTCGCGCCCGCCCATATGCGAAGCCCGGACGGCGCATCGCGATAATGGCCGATGTCGAATGCGACGCCTTCCTTCTCGAGGAGGGCCACGACCCCCTTGGCGAAGGCGGCCTGTGCGTCCGCGTCGAGCGCCGACACATCATTGTCGGCGATCTTCAGGCAGACCGACGTATTGGAGCGGGTTTCGGGCTTCACCGCGAGGTTGGCGATCCAGTCATTGGCCGCAACGAAACGGTGAATGACCTCGGCATTGGCATCGGCGCGGGCCATCAGACCCTCAAGGCCACCGACCGACTTCGCCCAGAGAAGCGCGTCGATATAGTCCTCGACGCAGAGCATGGACGGCGTATTGATCGTCTCGCCGGTGAAGATACCCTCGATCAGCTTGCCGCCCTTGGTCATGCGGAAGATCTTCGGCAGCGGCCAGGCGGGGACATAGGTCTCCAGCCGTTCGACTGCGCGGGGGCTGAGGATCAGCACGCCATGAGCGCCCTCTCCGCCAAGCACCTTCTGCCAGGAGAAGGTCACGACGTCGAGCTTGGCGAAATCGAGCGCCTGCGCGAAGGCGGCGGAGGTCGCATCGCAGATGGTCAGGCCCTTGCGATCCGCGGGAATGAAATCGGCATTCGGGACCCGCACGCCGGAGGTCGTGCCGTTCCAGGTGAAGACCACGTCGCGATCGAAATCGACCTTGGACAGGTCCGGGAGCGCGCCGTAATCGGCCTCCAGGCGGCGGACATCGGAAAGCTTCAACTGCTTGACGACGTCGGTCACCCAGCCGGCACCAAAGCTCTCCCACGCCAGCATGTCGACGCCGCGGGCGCCGAGCAGCGACCAAAGCGCCATCTCAACGGCACCGGTGTCCGAAGCGGGCACGATACCGATACGGTAATCGGCCGGAACTTCGAGAATTTCGCGGGTGAGGTCTATCGCTTGCTTGAGCTTTGTCTTTCCGATCTTTGCTCGGTGCGAGCGACCGAGCGGGGCATCGGAGAGAGCTTCGAGCGTCCAACCGGGACGCTTGGCGCAAGGACCAGAAGAAAAATGAGTATTGGCCGGGCGCATGGCCGGCTTGGCAGGCTTCGTCATATGCTATCCTCTCAGATAGAAGCCCCTCGTTGGGGAGGGGTGTCCCGCCGCCGGGAATATTGCGGCTCGGAGAGGAAGTCAAGCGGTCGCGTCGCGTTTGAAGAAACTTTTGCCGTTTCGAGCAAACCGGCACTGCATCACCAAAGCGCGAAACGCAGCCCGACGCGGAACTCATGACGCGACAGTCCGTCGTCATAGCCCTCCGCGCCCCCGGAGCCAAACATGTCGCCATCCGCAATCTGCGAATAGCGATAGCCGGCATCGAACTTCAGCCGATCCGTGACGTCGTAGGAGGCGCCCGCCATGAAGGCATAGGTAAAGCGCCAGCTGTCCCGCCCGCCGTAGGAAGCACCGCCCGCCGCCCCGGAGCAGGCCCCGCCTGCCCCAACGCAGGTCGAGGTCTCATGGGTCGTTTTCCAGTCGATCCGGGTCGCTCCGATGCCGGCACCGAGATACGGCGTGAAACCGGCAAGCGTCGCCAGATCGACATAACCGTTTGCCATCAGGCCGAGCGCGGAAAAATTGGCGCTATGGGAAAGAGCGCACCTCGTCCCCGCGCCCTCGCCCGCGCACGGACTGGCGGACAGCGACGTCCCGTCGAAGCGGCCCTCGAAATATTCGGCCGTTAGATCGGCACGAATGACGTCGGTGAATTGATAGCCGAGGCCGATGGTGGCGGAGGCCGGCTTGTCGAAGCGCGCGTCGTCGAAGGAAACGGCTCCCGTGCCGCCAGAGGAGCGGTAGAAGGGATCGCCCTCGTCCAGCCAGGCTGCGTAGCCGATGTCGCCACGCAGATAAAGGCCGCCGCCGGTCGTTTCCGGCGAAATCGTGATCTCGGGCGCGTCGAGCAGTTCTTCGTCGGCGGCCTGTGCAGAGAACGGCGCCAACAGGCCGGCGCAGAATGCCATGCTGCAAAATCCCCGTCGCCAATCCATGCCATGCCCTTTCGCTCGGCCAGGTGCTGCGGGCTTGCGCATATATGGGGAGACGCAAAGCGCTGCAGCGTGAAGCTGGCCATTCGCGTTAACTATTGCAGGCACGGGTTAACTACGGGTTAACCATGTCTCTTAGGAACATGGAAAGCGGTCAATGGACAAAAACATGCAGCAGCTCAAAGGGCTACAGCGCCATTCGCGCGTCTCATAAGACGCGCGGCGCTGTAGGGAACTTTTCGCAGGACTGCAATCTGGCCTCTGCCTCGTCCCTGTGCTTGTCACAGGGATGAGGCGATCAAACAAGCGGCGGCGGTGGCCCGAATCTCAACAGGCCTTAGCCCGGATCACTTATATACGATCGGCTCGGCCGGCGGCACATAGGCCGCTTCGCAATTGTTGCCGAAGGAATAGCGCAGGCCGGCGCGCGCCTCGTGCACATAGATGTCCTTGTCGTAGGCCGGGCCGCTGTTGAGATTGTAGCCGAACATGTTGCCGCCGTTGATATGACGGAAGCGATAGCCGACATCGGCCTTGAGATTGCAGGTGAGATCCACGGCGGTACCGGCCATCAGCGCATAGGTGAAGCGCCAATCGCTTTCGCCCTTGTGCTCGATCGTCGGGTCGCAGTTGCCGGGATCCGTAACGTCGCAACTCGTGTTGCGCAGGGTTCCCCACTTTACCCGGGTGCCACCGATACCGGCACCGACATAGGGCGTGAAGGCACCGTAGGTCCCGAGGTCCACATAGGCATTGGCCAGCAGGCTCCAGGCGGACATCGATGCGACATCGTTCGAGACGCAGTTGACGGCAACCCCGCAACCGCCGCTGGTAGAGCCGTTAAAGTCGGACTCGCCGAGATAGTCGAGCGTGACGTCGGCACGCAGATAGCTGTTGATCTGGTATCCGACACCGCCGCCAAGGACGTAGGAATCATCCACATCGGCGCGGTCGAAATCGACCAGATTGCTGTTCGAGCCCTGGAAATAGTGGGCACCGCGCAAATCGTTCCACGCGTAACCGACGTCGCCGCGCAAATACCAGCCGCTGGCTTCGACCACCTCCACCGGCTGCTCGACGAACGGTGCTTCTACGGGCGGCTGATAGACGTCCGCTGCATAAACCGGCGTGCCGCTCAGCAGAGCCGCAGCAACGCCCCTAAAAATCTTCTTCATGCCCCAACCCCAATACATTAGTGTATTCTTGAACGGCTGACGGATCATAGTCGCAGCCGTTTTGTATGCTTCGACGCATGATGAAGGGGAAAGGTTAATCCCTGATTAACTACAAAAATTTACCTTGAATATTAACTTTTGGAAGTATTCGGTCGGTATATTTACGTACAGCGATTGCCCCACATCCGCCTGCGGATGAGGGGCAGCGGCTATTTCTAATCAGGCAGCGTTGCGCACGCCGCCGATCACGTTGACGAGTTCGTCGACGATGCGCTCGACCTGACCGCGGTCGTCGCCCTCCGCCATGACGCGGATCAGCGGTTCGGTGCCGGAGGGCCGGATGAGCAGCCGCCCGTTCTTGGCGAGCTGCGCCTCCGCATCGGCGATCGCCTGCTGCACGCCGGCATCCTCCAGGGGCTTGCCGGCCGCAACGCGAACGTTCTTCAGGACCTGCGGCACGGGCTCGAAACGACGGCAGATTTCGCTCACAGTCTTGCCCTGGCGCTTTACGACCGCGAGGATCTGCAGCGCCGCGACGAGGCCGTCGCCGGTGGTGCCGAAATCGGAAAGTACGATGTGGCCCGATTGTTCGCCACCGACGTTCAGGCCGTCCTGACGCATCTGCTCGACGACGTAGCGATCGCCCACCTTGGTGCGGTGGAGCTTGAGCCGGCGCGCCTGAAGGTAGCGTTCGAGGCCGAGATTCGACATGACGGTCGCGGCAATGCCGCCGCCCTTGAGCATGCCATCTGCCGCCCAGCTGTCGGCGATGACCGCCATGAGTTGGTCGCCGTCGATGACCGCCCCCTCCTCGTCGACGATCAGAACACGGTCGGCGTCTCCGTCGAGCGCGATGCCGATATCCGCCCTCACCTCGTGCACCTTCTTCTGAAGCGCCGCCGGATGCGTCGATCCGCACTCAAGGTTGATGTTGACGCCGTTCGGTTCGGTTCCGATCGTAACGACTTCGGCGCCCAGTTCCCAAAGGGCGGAGGGCGCGACCTTGTAGGCGGCACCGTTTGCGCAATCGATGGCGATCCGAAGACCTTTCAGCGTGACGTCGCGCGGCAGCGTCCGCTTGGCTTGCTCGATATACCGGTAGATGTCACCGTCGACGCGCTTGGCCCGGCCGATATCCTCCGGCTTGGCCAGCTGCCCGGACATATCCTGCTCCAACAGTTCTTCGATCTTTTGTTCGATGTCATCCGAGAGCTTGTAGCCATCGGGCCCGAAGAGCTTGATGCCGTTGTCGCGGAACGCATTGTGCGAGGCGGAGATCATCACGCCGATATCGGCCCTCAGCGACCGTGTCAGCATGGCAACGCCGGGCGTCGGGATCGGGCCGAGCAGAAAGACGTCGAGCCCCGCTGCCGTGAAGCCCGCGACCATCGCGTTCTCGAGCATGTAGCCGGACAGGCGCGTGTCCTTGCCGATCACCACCCGGTGGCGGTGAGCGCCGTTTCTGAAAATCGTTCCTACTGCAATGCCGACCCGCATGGCGAGGTCCGGCGTCATCGGAAATATATTGGACTGGCCGCGAATGCCGTCGGTGCCGAAATATCTGCGCTTCATAAAAACTCCATTGTCCTGCTTCGGCGTCGCCTCTTGTGCCGGCCGCGTGCGCCTGCGTGTTCCGCTCTTGGTTTTCATAGTTCCGCGACCCGCCCGCAAATCTGCGCCATATTTGCCATAAAACCGCAATATACGGCACCGATCATAACATCAGAAATCATTACAGCGCGTTACAACCGGATCTTTCCCTGAGCAACGCTTGGGCGCACCACTGTTGCACTGAAACGCGAGCATCCAAAAATGCCGCCGCTCCTTCCGGAGCGGCGGCATTGGATTTGCGCATGTGTGGGAACCTATTGCGGCTGCGGTTCGAACCCACCTTCGGGCTCCTCGCCCTTGGTGCCGGCTTCCTTCTTCGTGCCGGCTGAAGGCACTGCAGAGCCGCGATGCGGTGGTGTGTCGTCCCCGAGATCGCGCGCCGGCTTCTCGCCGCGGATCAGAGCCTTGATCTCGTCGCCGGTCAGCGTCTCGTATTCGAGCAATCCTTCCGCGAGAGCCACGAATTCATGGTTCTTTTCGATGAGGATGCGGCGCGCCGTCTCATAGGCCTCGTCGATCAGCCGGCGGATTTCGTTGTCGATTTTCTGGGCGGTCGATTCCGAAACGTTCTTCTGCTGCGCGACGGAATGGCCGAGGAAAACCTCCTGCTGATTCTCGCCATAGGCGACCTGACCGAGCTGGTCGGAGAAGCCCCACTGCGTCACCATCGCCCGGGCAAGCTTCGTCGCCTGCTCGATATCGGAGGATGCGCCGGAGGTGATGTTCTCCTTGCCGAAGGTCAGTTCCTCGGCAACGCGTCCGCCCATCATGATCGCGAGGCGCGAGATCATCCACTTGTAGCTCATCGAGTAGCGGTCGCCCTCGGGAAGCTGCATCACCATGCCGAGCGCACGGCCGCGGGGAATGATCGTCGCCTTGTGCAACGGATCGGCCGAGGGCACGTTGAGCGCGAGGATCGCATGGCCCGCCTCGTGATAGGCGGTCAGCTTCTTCTCGGCTTCGGTCATGGCCGAAGAGCGGCGCTCGGCGCCCATCATGATCTTGTCCTTGGCGTCCTCGAACTCCTGCATGGTAACGAGGCGCTTGTTGCGCCGCGCCGCCATCAGCGCAGCCTCGTTGACGAGATTCATGAGATCGGCGCCCGAGAAGCCCGGCGTGCCGCGCGCCAGCACCTTGAGGTCCACGTTCGGTGCGAGCGGCACGTTGCGGACATGCACTTTCAGGATCCGCTCGCGGCCGTTGATGTCCGGGTTCGGTACGACGACCTGGCGGTCGAAGCGGCCCGGACGCAGAAGCGCCGGGTCGAGCACGTCCGGCCGGTTCGTGGCTGCGATGAGGATGATGCCCTCGTTCGCCTCGAAGCCGTCCATCTCTACCAGCAGTTGGTTCAGCGTCTGCTCGCGCTCGTCGTTGCCGCCGCCGAGACCGGCGCCGCGATGGCGGCCGACCGCATCGATTTCGTCGATGAAGATGATGCAGGGGGCGTTCTTCTTCGCCTGCTCGAACATGTCGCGGACGCGCGATGCGCCGACACCCACGAACATTTCGACGAAGTCCGAACCCGAAATCGTGAAGAAGGGGACGTTCGCCTCGCCGGCGACCGAGCGGGCAAGCAGCGTCTTACCGGTGCCGGGTGGTCCGACCAGCAGCACGCCGCGCGGGATGCGGCCACCGAGGCGCTGGAACTTCTGCGGGTCGCGCAGGAATTCGACTATTTCCTCGAGATCCTGCTTGGCCTCGTCGACACCAGCGACGTCGTCGAAGGTCACGCGGCCATGCGCTTCCGTCAAAAGCTTTGCCTTGGACTTTCCGAAACCCATCGCGCCGCGCGAGCCACCTTGCATCTGCCGCATGAAGAACAGCCAGACGCCGAGGATCAGGAGCATCGGCAACAGCGTTCCGATATAGCTGAGGAAGCCCGACGAGCCGTCCGTCTCCGGCCGAACCGTGACCGTGACGTCCTTGGCTTCCAGCCGCTCCGTCAGCGCCGTGTCGACGGCGGGCGCATAGGTCTGGAAAGTCGCCCCGCTTTCGGTGTAGCTGCCGATCACCTTCGAACCGGTGATCACCACGTCCTTCACGCGGCTCGCGTCTACGTCCTTGAGGAACTGCGAGAATGGAATTTCACGCGAGCCTGCTCGTTCGGTCGGCTGCTGGAACATGCTGAATAGCGCTATCAGGAGAAGCGCTATGATTGCCCAAAGGGCAAAATTTCGAAAATTAGGGTTCATCGAACTCCCCGGAACCTGTCGCAGCCCGCGCATTCGCCGGACTGTATTGTTGGTCCTAACATAGGTGTCCGGGGTGACCTTGCCAAGGAAAACCGCCGGTTACGTTTCCATTTCTATCAAAACATCGTGCACCGGCGGCGCGGGGTATCGATCACGCCCAAACGACACGGCGACCGCATCCGCCATGATCCTGTCGAAACCCGGCAAAAAGGTGTCGTAAAGCGGGATGTGGTACTCGACTTTCGCCGGAGCCTCGCCGAAGGCGAGCCCCGCGCCGTCCGCCGACGCGATTTCTGGTGCCACCGTGGATCCGCGCTTGGCAATCCCCGTCGGCAGCCCTGCGTCAATAAGCCTCTGAGTCCACAGCCTCCCCGAAGCGTCCGCGGCGACCGTAACCGCTGACCCGCCGCTCTTTACCGTGAACCGCCCATCCCAAATGCCCTGCCCGCCCGGTCCGACGGCGAGCCCCGGCAGATTGCGTGCCTCTCGATAGAGATAGAGACCGCATGCCCGCCGGTCGAAGACGACCCGTCCCGCCGTCATGCGGCCAGGCTCACCCGATCGCAGGAACTGCGAAAGCCGCTGCACCGTGGCGCGAGCGGGCATGTGGTCGCGCCCGCCGAGAACCGACGCGACCGTCAGGAGCGCACGGCGCCAGTCCGCATCGTCGATCTCCCCGGCATGCCGTGCCGAAATCTCCGCGACGAGCGCCTCGTGAACGCGGATGCGCTTCTCGATCAGGGCGGCGGCTCTGGCGGAAGAGGCGGCGCGCTGGCGCCCGTTGCACAAGGGCGTCGGCATCCCCTGGGATGTCGCTATCCGGGCACGCACCCGGACCCGCTCGAAGGCGGGGTTGGCATTGCTCGGATCGTCGATCCAGGAGACGCCGCATGCCTGGAGAAAGCTGCGGATGTCGGCGCGCGCCAAGCCGAGAAACGGCCGCAACACCCAGATCCGCCGTCCGTACAACATGGCCGCGGCCATGCCGGCGGCGCCATGCCCTTCGCCCTGCCCCCCGTCTCCAGCACCATCGCTTCTGCCGCGGGCAACGCGCATGGCGACGGTCTCCTGCTGGTCGTCGCGCGTATGACCGGTCGCGATGCAATCGGCGCCAAGCGCCCCCGCGGCCTCGGCCAGCAATTCGTAGCGTTTGTTTCGAGCCGCCGCCTGAATGCCGGTCGACGGCTTCGCGCCCTCCCAGCGGTACACGCGGTGGGCAATACCGAGCGCGGCACAAAAAGCCGCCACATCTTCTGCTTCGCGAGCCGACTGCGGCCTCAGCGCATGGTCGACAGTGCAGGCGGCAAGGGAAAATCCACGGCGCTCATCTGCGGCGATCGCCGCATGCAGGGCTACAAGCAACCCCATCGAGTCGCTGCCACCGGAGACGGCAACCAGAATCCTGCAGGGCCTGATAAAGGATCGGAGAAAATTTCGGGCCGTATCGAGGACGGCATGGGGCATCTTGGCCCGCCTCAGCAGCCGAAACGGCTCTGCTCGCTCGCCACCTTCGCCTTCACGGCGGGTGATGCTTTCGGATAGCGCTTGTTGACCTCGCGCAGCGTGGCGCAGGCGGTCTCCTTGTTGTCGAGTGCGCCGAGGGACATGCCGAGCTTCAAGAGCATTTCCGGAGCCTTCGGTGACTTGCCGTGGCTCTGATGCGCGTTGAGGAAGGTCTTGGCCGCCTCGCTGTACTTGCCTTGCGAATACTGTGCCTCGCCCATCCAGAAGCTCGCATCCGCCGCCTTGTCGCCGCTTGGAAAGGCATCGAGATAATCGCGGAATTCCTGCTCCGCGATGCTGTAATCACCGGAAAGCACGTGGCTGTAGCCTGCTTGGTAGAGATCGCCCGGATCGCTGAGAGACGCGGTCGCCTGTCCGCTGTCCGACACGCTTCCCGGATTGTCGTTGAGGCCGCCGCCCTGGGTCGCAAGTCCTGTGTCGACGCCGGGCAGAGTCGCGTTGGCCCCGGGCTCAACGCCCGCCGTTGCAGAGACGGGATTGCCGTTCTCGTCGAAGATGATCTGACCCAGCGTCGTCGGCGCAGGCGCTGCGCCTGGCCCGCTGGGATCGACACCCGCCCTATCGGCGCCGCCGGCAGCCGGAGCGCCCGAGGGCCGGCTATCCGTCACCCCGGGGGTGACGGACGCCTGATCATTCGATTTCGGCGTTTCAAGCGCGCCGCTCTTCTTGGAGGAGGACCTGCCGTTTTCCAGGTCCTGGAAGCGGAACTCGTTGTCCTCCTGGAACTTCCGGATCTGCTCCTGCATCTGCAGGAGCTGGAAGCTCATTTCCTCGATACGCCCGTTGAGAGAGCGGATCTGTTCCTCGAGTTGACCGACCCGTGCGATATCGGATGACTGCACCTTCATTACCGGAAGGTTGCCCTTGCTGCCGGCATCGGTCTGCGTCGTACGGGCAAAGAGCCCGGAAAGCGGCATGGCATCTGCTGTAGAGCCGAGACCCGCAAGGGTCACGAGGCCAAGCAGTCCTGCCACGACAAATTTCTTCATTTCATTTGTCCTGTTCGTAACCGATTCTCCCGCCCCTGAATCGCCTTGCGCAGTACATTCGTCGAATCCGAGGTGGGGTGCCGCACAGTTTTCCAACTCCCGTGAAAAAGCAACGGAGTTCGGCCAAAGTGTGGTAAAAAAGAAAGGGCGGCCCGCAGGCCGCCCCTCGAATCCCCCCGATGCCGAATAATCAGCTGCCGGCGCCGCCGAGA
This sequence comes from Sinorhizobium sp. KGO-5, assembly GCF_036245905.1. NCBI lineage: Bacteria > Pseudomonadati > Pseudomonadota > Alphaproteobacteria > Hyphomicrobiales > Rhizobiaceae > Sinorhizobium > Sinorhizobium sp. KGO-5. Next base: position 338,595 of record NZ_BDIZ01000001.1, on the reverse strand, counting down.
ACGGTAACGGCACGGCGGTTCTGCGACCAGCAGGAGATGTCGTCGCAAACGGCGACCGGCTTTTCCTTGCCGTAGGAGATCGTGCGCATGCGGTTTCCAGGGACGCCGCGGCTGACGAGATAGTCGCGGGTCGCGGCAGCGCGGCGGGCGCCGAGCGCGAGGTTGTATTCGCGGGTGCCGCGCTCGTCGGCATGGCCTTCGATGGTGATTGCGTAGTTCGGATATTTTGCCAGCCACTGCGCCTGGCGGTCGAGCGTCGCCTGTGCGTCGGCTCGGATCGATGTCGAGTCGGTATCGAAGAAGATGCGGTCGCCGACGTTCACGGTGAAGTCCTGCTGTGAGCCCGGGGTCGCCGCGCCTGCGCCGAGTCCGAGGCCGGCAGCATCGTTCGGCAGGTTCTTCTTGGAAGCGCAGCCAGCAAGGGCAAGCGTCATGACGAGCGCGATCATGACCGGATTGCGGGCGATGGTCTGCATGCGGCTTGCTGCCGGGGTGTCAATTCGGCTCATGGGCCGGGTCTCCTTGAGAAGTGTCAAATTCACGGTTGCCAGACTGTAACCGGAAGCGGTTAATTGCTTTTCAACGGATATGGTTAACAAATCGACAATGTGCGTCGGGGCGCCTGCTACACCAGCACTTTGCGGCGAGAAAGCGGCACATTCGCCTCATTCCCTGCCATAACTGTGGACGCGCGATCACGAAGAATTTCGGGCCGTATCGGCCCGAAATCTTTGAATCTCATCAATTCTCTCGATCGGGCCTGCCGGCGGCCCTATTCCATCAGCGGCGACCAGGCCGGGTCCGAGGCGAAGCCCTGCGTCTGGACGAGCTGTTCATTGTAGCCCGTCAGATCGATCGAATAGAGCTGCGGACCGCCCGCACCGGCGTTCTGGCGGAAGAACATGAGAACGCGGCCGTTCGGCGCCCAGGTCGGGCCTTCATTGTGGAAGCCGGTGGTGAGAATGCGTTCGCCCGAACCGTCCGGCTTCATGACGCCGATCGAGAACTTGCCCCCGGACTGCTTGGTGAAGGCGATGAGGTCGCCGCGTGGAGACCAGACGGGCGTCGAATAGGAGCCGTCGCCGAAGGAAATGCGCGTCTGGCCGGAGCCGTCGGCGCCCATGACGTAGAGCTGCTGCCTGCCGCCGCGGTCGCTTTCGAAGACGATCCGGCTGCCGTCCGGCGAATAGGAAGGAGAGGTGTCGATCGCCGCGGTATTGGTGAGCCGCGTCGTCGTGCGCGAGCGCAGATCCATCGTATAGATGTTGGCGTTGCCTTCCTGCTGCAGGCTCATGATCACCCGCTGGCCATCCGGGGAGAAACGCGGGGCGAAGGTCATGCCCGGGAAATTGCCGACCACCTCGCGCTGCCCCGTTTCGAGCTGCAGCAGATAGACGCGCGGCTGCTGGTTCTCGAACGACATATAGGTGATTTCCTGACGGTTCGGCGAGAAGCGCGGCGTCAGCACGATGTCGTTGGCATTGGTGAGCGCCCGGGAATTGGCCCCGTCCTGGTCCATGATGGCAAGTTGGCGCTTGCGCGCGTTCTTCGGCCCGCTTTCGGCGACGTAAACGATGCGCGTGTCGAAATAGCCCTTCTCGCCGGTGATCCTCTCATAGATCGCGTCGGCGATGATGTGGGCGACCCGGCGCCAGTTCTCCGGCTGGGTGTAGAACTGCTGACCGAGCATCTGCTGGCCGGCAAAGGTATCCCAGAGGCGGAACTCCGCCTTCAGCCTGCCGTCGCCTTCCTGCGTGACGCGGCCGATGACGAGCGCCTGCGCGTTGATCACTTTCCAGTCCTCGAAACGCGGCGCGGCATCGGGATTGGAGATCTTCTCGATGAAGGCGCCCTTGTCGATCGGCGCGAAGAGCCCGGAGCGCTTCAGGTCTGCGGCAACGACGTCGGAGATCTTCCGGGCGAGATCGCCCTGCAGGAAGTCCGTGATCGCGATCGGCAGCGGCTCGACGTTACCCTTGTTGATGTTGATCTCGACGAGCGCATTTGCCGGCGAGGCAATGAGCCCGCAGCCGGCGACCAGCACCATCAGGAGGCGGAAAAAATTGCGTCTCAGCATTTCCATAAAGCCTTTCAGCCTTTCGTGTTCCGAGCAGGATGAGGCGCAATGATCCGCCCACAACCAGCCCAACCTGTCTAGAGCATCGAGCTCGGGTCGAAGTTGACCACGACCTCGCTCCACGAATCGTATTTGTCGGCCGGCAACCCCTTGAAGGGAGCAGACTTCAGGATGGCCCGGCGTGCACCACCCATGAGTGCCCGCCGCGCCGCATCCGAGCCGCCGCTGGCTTCCACTTCCGGTTCGCCGATCAGGTCGCCGTTCGGGTCGAGCCGCATCGTTACCTTGATGCGGACATCCGCCGCGTCGGCCATGCCGGGAATGATCGACCAGTTGTTCTGGATCTGGCCGCGAAGCGCGTCCATTTCGCTCTGCGAAAGCGTATTGCCGCTCGTCGTCTTCTTGCCGCCGAGGGCCGCCTCCTCGGTCGAGCGCTTGGCGCCGCCGCCGGAGGATTCCTGCTTGTTGAGCAGCGCCGCGATCTCGTCGGCATTGAAGTCGCTCTCCTTCTGGGAGGACGCCTTCTTCTGCTCCTTCTTGGCTTCGTCCTTCTTGCGTTCGGGCGTCTTGGCCGTCTGCGCGGGCTTTTCGACCTTGGGCTTCGACTGCGGCGTCGGCACCCTGTCCGGCAGAGCCTCGGCCTCGGGATTTTCCGCAGGCTGTTCTTCCGCCGGTGCCGGTTCCGGCTTCGTGTCCGGCTTTACTTCCTGTTTGGGTTCGGGGAGTGCCGCCACTTCCGTGGCCGGCTCGGCCGCCGGCTTCTCCTCGACGTTCTCGATCGCTTCCTTCACCGGATCGGGTGTCGGCGGTGCCTTTTCGGTCTTCTGCGGCGCTGCGGCCGACTCGTTTTCGACCGGCTTGACATTGGGCGTGGGCGGCGTCTTCAGGTCGACGTCGTTCTCGCCGACATTCTCGGCGTTTTCGACAGGCGTCGGCTTCTTGGTCGGAACGGGCGATGCCTTTTCCTTGGCCGGAGCCTTCTTGTCGCCCTGCTGGATCTGCGTGATCGACTCGACCGGCACGATGTCGACCGGCAGCGCCTCGACATCCGCGACCTCGAAATCGGCCGGGCTGCCAAGCGACACCAGCGCCCAGGTGAGAACCAGAGCGTGGAGGACAGCAGATGTAGCGATACTGCCCTTCATTCGGACGATCACTTCTCTTGTTCTTGAAGCGTTACGAGACCCAGGTTCTTGAAGCCTGCCGCGGAGATGCGTGCCATCACCTTCATCACGGTGCCGTAATCGGCACTGGTGTCGCCGCGCACATAGATGCGCTCATTGTAGCCGGTCGTGGCAATCGCCTCGAGCTTCGGCACGACCTCGTCGATCGCGATCGGAGTCTCCTGCAGGAAGATCTCGCCCGCCGGGTTGACCGAAACGGTGATCGGCTGGGTATCGGCGTTCATGGCCTTCGCCTGCGTTTCCGGCAGATCGATCGGCACGCCGACCGTCATCATCGGCGCGGCCACCATGAAGATGATGAGGAGAACCAGCATGACGTCGACGAGCGGCGTGACGTTGATCTCGCTGATCGCGCTTCTTCTGCCGCCACGGCGGCGGCGCCCGCCGCCCGACCCCTTGGCTCCGCCAGCTGCCATACCCATCAGCGTAGTCTCCGTGCTTTGAGGTCGTTATTGCGCGGCCTGACGAGAAGGCTGCAGCTTCTCGTCGATCTGCCGCGACAGGATGGCGGAGAACTCGTCGGCAAAGGCTTCCATGCGTGCCGTCAGCTTGCCGGCATCCGCGGTGAACTTGTTGTAGGCGATAACGGCAGGAATAGCGGCGAGCAGACCGATGGCGGTCGCCAGCAGCGCTTCGGCGATACCGGGCGCTACGACGGCGAGGTTGGTGGATTTGGAACCGGCGATGGCCTGGAACGAGGTCATGATACCGACGACGGTACCGAAAAGGCCGATGAAGGGTGCAGCCGAGCCGATCGTCGCCAGCGAGCCGAGCCTTGCCTCGAGCGCTTCGGATTCCCGGGCGAGCGTCACGTCCATGGCGCGGTCGATACGCATCTGCAGGCCGATCGGCGCGCGCGCGCCGCGCTCGAAGCTTTTCTTCCATTCGCGCATGGCCGAAACGAAGATCGCGCCCATTCCGCTCGTCTGCCTGTCCGAGAGGGTACGATAGAGCTCCTCCAGCGATTGACCCGACCAGAATACCTGCTCGAAATTGTCGAGCTGCCGGCGGACGCGCCCGTAATTGAGGCTCTTGTCGACGACGATCGCCCAGGTCCAGACCGAGGCGGCGATGAGCCCCAGCATGACCAGCTTCACGACCAAGCCCGCTTGCATGAAGAGCGACCAGAGGGTCACGTCGCTCGTCGCGGCCAATCCAACCTGTTCCATCGATTTCAGTCCCCGAATCCAAACACCCGGCAGAGCAACTCATGCTCGAGACCGGGTCGCCCAAACGTCCTGCAGCAGGAATGCCCCGGTATTGCCACCGATCGCGGCATTGCGATCTACTCGCGTCAGCCTGCCTTCTTGCCGTCAATTTTGGTCAAAGGATGACGTGCACTGCACAAATCCTGATACACGGATTAAGACACCATTATGGTTAAGGGAGTATTACCGCGCGCGCAGTTCGACTGAGCTTGAGCGATACGGAACTTCGCACCGGGTCGCACGTTTCGGTGCCATGAGCCCCTGGCCCCCGAAACATACAGCCTTCCAGCCGAAATCGGGCTGACGATCCATGGCCGCTCGCAATCAACCGCTTTCCGAATATAACCGGCGCCGCGATTTCACGCGGACCAGCGAACCCAAGGGTGCGGTCGCGCGGCGCAGCGGGGACGACAGGATGCGGTTTCTGGTCCAGAAGCACGCTGCGACCCGCCTGCATTACGACTTCCGCCTGGAATGGGAGGGCGTGCTGAAGAGCTGGGCGGTGACCCGCGGCCCGAGCCTCAACCCCGAAGACAAGCGCCTGGCCGTGCGCACCGAAGACCACCCGCTTGCCTATGGCGATTTCGAAGGAACGATACCGAAGGGAGAGTACGGCGGCGGTACCGTGATGCTCTGGGATACCGGCTGGTGGGAGCCGGAGGATGACCCGTCGAAAGCCTTGAAGAAGGGCAAGATCTCCTTCAAGCTGCATGGCAGCCGAATGAAGGGCGGCTGGGCCCTGGTGCGCATGCGGCCGCGCGAAGGCGAAAAGCGCGAGAACTGGCTGCTCGTCAAGGAAAAGGACGAGATCGCCTCCGAAGACGGCGAGAGCCTGATCAACGAGAACATCACCAGCATCGTCACCGGCCGGACAATGGAGGAGATCGCCAACGGCAAAGGCGAGAAGCAGGCACGGGTCTGGCATTCCAACGAGAGCATCGCGGCCAATCTCAAGGCCGGCGCGATCGCCGAAACCGGCAATGCGGCCAAGCCTGTCACGCGAAAAGCCTCCGGTAAGCTGCCCGCCTTCAAGGCACCGCAGTTGGCGACTCTGGTGACCAAGGTGCCTGCCGGCGATGCATGGCTGAACGAAGCCAAGTTCGACGGCTACCGTCTTGTCTGCGCCGTCGGCGCCGGCACCGTGCGCTGCTACACGCGCAACGGCCTCGACTGGACCGAGAAGTTCCCGGCAATTGCCGCGGCCCTTGCCGAACTCGACTGCCGGTCGGCCCTCATCGATGGCGAAGTGGTGGCGCTGTCGGAAGGCGGATCGACGTTCTCGGCCTTGCAGAAAGCGCTTAGAACGGGGGCCAGCACACGGCTTTACGCTTTCGACCTCATCGAGCTCGACGGCAAGGATTTGAGCCGTAAGCCGCTCGTGGAACGCAAGGAACGGCTCGAAGCGCTGCTCCAAACGCTCGGCACCACCTCGACCATACAATTCAGCGAGCATGTCCGCGGCAATGGCGAGCACGTGCTTTCCGCGATATGCAAGGCAGGCCAGGAGGGTATAATCGCCAAGGAGGCGGATGCCCCCTATCGCAGCGGGCGCAGCCGAAGCTGGCTGAAGGTGAAATGCACGAAGCGCCAGGAGTTCGTCATCGGTGGCTATACCCCATCTTCGAAGAAAGGACGTGCCTTTGCCTCGCTTCTTGTCGGGACGTTCGAAGGCCGGAAGCTGATCTACCGTGGCGGCGTCGGCACCGGATTCAACGGGAAGACGATGAAGGAACTCGCTGCGGCCTTCGCGAAGCGCAGACGCGACACGTCGCCCTTCGACAGCGTGCCGCGAGAGAGAATGCGAAATTCGGTATGGCTTGAGCCGGACCTGGTGGCGGAGGTGGATTTCGCCGAGTTCACGGCTGACGGACATGTCCGCCACGGTTCATTCGAGGGATTGCGCGAGGACAAGGAGGCCAGGGCCGTGAAACTGGAGACAGCGAAGCCGGCGGAAGCGGAGCCGGAGACCGCCAAAAGCAAAACCTCGGCCAAGCCGCGCAAGACGCCGGCTGTGCAAGGAGACGGCGATGTCCTCGGTATCCGCATCTCGCATCCGGACCGGGTGCTCTTCGAAGGCCAGGGCATCACCAAGATCGATCTCGCCCGCTATTATGCCGTCGTCGCCGAGAGGATGCTCCCCTTTGCCGCCGATCACCCCGTTTCGCTGGTGCGCTGCCCGCAGGGCGGCGATCGGCACTGCTTCTTTCAGAAACACGCGAGCGACGGCTTCCCCGAGGCGATCCGGGAAGTGCCGATCACCGAGTCATCGGGCGACACCGAGAACTATATGTACATCCACGATGCCAAGGGCCTCGTCGCCGCCGTGCAGATGGGAACGCTCGAGTTTCACATCTGGGGTTCAGGCATCGATCGACTGGAGAAACCCGACCGTCTGGTCTTCGATCTCGACCCCGATCCGAGCGTCGACTTCGAGACGGTCAAGGCGGCAGCCGTCAAGCTTCGCGACGAGCTCGCCGAGATCGGCCTGAAGACAGTGCCCATGGTGACCGGCGGCAAGGGCGTCCACGTCATCGTTCCGCTCCGCCCCCATGCCGAATGGGAGGAGGCCAAAGGCTTCGCCAAAGCGCTCGCGCGATCTATTGCCGAGCGCGATCCGGATAATTTCGTCGCCACCATGTCGAAGGCGAAGCGCAAGGGAAGGATTTTCATAGACTGGCTGAGAAACGATCGCGGCGCCACGGCGATCGCACCCTATTCCACCCGCGCGCGCTCCGGCGGACCGGTGGCCACTCCGGTCGGCTGGGACGAACTCCAAGGGCTCGAGGCCGCCAACGGGTTTCACATTCCGGACATTGTCGAGCGGATAGAATCCGGAACCGATCCGTGGCGGGAGATCGGCAAGATCAGTCAGTCGCTGACGAAGAAGATATTGAACTCGGTCGAGTGAGCCGGCCGCTCACCCGGAAGCCGCCTGCGCAGCAAGGAATTTCGTTGCCAGTGCCTCCGGCAGACGCCTCGGCCGCCCCTGACCGTTGATGACCGCAATGATTACCTTGGCCGCGATCAGCAGTGCGTCGCCGCGCCTGATCTGCTGCTGCAGGATCATTTTTGCGCCGCCGGCCTTTTCGGTCGCGGTCTCGATGGTCAGGACGTCGTCCATGCGCGCCGGCGCCTTGAAGTCGATTTCCATACGATGGACGACGAAGACGAGGCCTTCCACGTCGCCTTCGATCGCCAGCGACGCCTGCTCGACGCCGAGAAGCCGCAGATAGTCGGTCCGGGCGCGCTCCATGAAATGCAGATAGCGCGCATGGTAGACGACGCCGGAAAAATCGGTGTCCTCGTAATAGACCCGCTGGATCAGTCGGTGGCCGGTCTCGGTCAGCTCGCCGGCAAGCGAAATCAGTGACATGGCATTCTCCGGGAGGATTTTTCGCGTTTTCCTGTGGAGGAACAAAAAGACATTTGCAAGCACTGCAGCTTTGTCACAATCCTATCCTATCAGGACCCTGTCCTCTTCCCGAGCAGGAGAATCGTGCATGAAGATCGCAGTCCTCGGCGGTGATGGTTTCGTCGGCTGGCCCACCGCCCTGCATTTGTCCGATGCGGGCCACGACGTTCACATCCTCGACAATCTCTCCCGCCGCTGGATCGACACGGAACTCGGCGTGCAATCTCTGACGCCGATGGATTCCATCCAGGAGCGCACGCGGATCTGGCACGCCGAAACCGGCCGGCGTATCCACTTCAATCTGATCGATCTCGCCCGCGACTACGAACTCCTGAAGAATTGGCTGGCGGAGCATCGGCCCGATGCGGTGGTCCACTTCGCCGAGCAGCGGGCCGCTCCCTATTCGATGAAGAGCGACAGGCACAAGAATTACACGGTCAACAACAACGTCAACGCGACCCACAACCTCCTCAATGCACTGGTCGAACTCGACCTCGATGCGCATCTCGTGCATCTCGGTACGATGGGCGTTTACGGCTATTCCACGATCGGGGCCGCGATCCCTGAAGGCTACCTGCCCGTCGGCATCGAGACCATGGGCGGAGAGACGGTGAACCAGGAAATCCTCTATCCTTCCAACCCGGGCTCCGTCTATCACATGACCAAGTGCCTGGATCAGCTGCTCTTCCAGTTTTATGCGAAGAATGACGGCCTCAGGATCACCGATCTGCATCAGGGCATCGTCTGGGGCACGCATACGGAACAGACGCGGCGTCATCAGCAGCTCATCAACCGCTTCGACTACGACGGCGATTACGGAACCGTCCTCAACCGTTTCCTGATCCAGGCAGCAATCGACTATCCGCTGACGGTTCACGGAACCGGGGGCCAGACGCGTGCCTTCATCCATATTCAGGACTCGGTGCGCTGCATCGAACTCGCGCTCAAGAACCCGCCGGCGCGCGGCAGCCGTGTCGAGATATTCAACCAGATGACGGAAACGCATCGCATCCGCGATCTCGCCGAGATGGTCGCACGCATGACCGGCGCGAAAATCGCCTGGCTTCCCAATCCGCGCAAGGAAGCGGCCGAGAACGAGCTCGTGGTGCAGAACGAGAAATTCCTCGCGCTCGGCCTCAATCCGGTTCGGCTCGAAGACGGACTGCTTTCGGAGATCGTCGATGTGGCGAAGAAATTCGCCTATCGCGTCGATCGCTCGCGCGTGCCGGCCATTTCCGCCTGGACGAAGGACATCGCCCCCTTGATCAACCACGATCCGGAGGGCAAGCGGCTGAAATCCGTTTCATGAGCCGCGTCTTCGCCAGTCCGGAGGGGCTCAGCCCCTCCTCTACGGTGACTGCGCGCCACGCTTTCGTGACGCTCGTCACCAATAGCGACTACGCGCTCGGTGCGCGGGCCCTGCTCAGATCGATCCGCCTCACCCGCACGCCCGCCGATATCGTCGTGCTCCACACCGGAGGGGTGGATGCCGCCGCTCTCGAGCCGCTGCGCGAATTCGACTGCCGCCTGATCCAAACCGATCTGCTGCCGCTCTCGGACGAATTCAACGCCCGGCATCAACGCCGCAACGTGCATGAGCAGGCACCCTTCACCAAAGGTCGCAAGCCCGATTTCCATTCGCCGCTCGACAATTTCTGCAAGATAAGGCTGTGGCAACTCGTGGAATACGAACGCTGCATCTTCATCGATGCCGACGCGATCGTGTTGCGCAACATCGACAAGCTGTTTCTCTATCCGGAATTTGCCGCGGCGCCGAACGTCTATGAGAGTCTCGCGGACTTCCACCGCCTGAACTCCGGCGTCTTCGTCGCCGAGCCGGCCGTCGCGACCTTCGAGAAGATGCTCGCGGCCCTCGATGCGCCGGACGCCTTCTGGCCGCGCACGGACCAGACCTTTCTGCAAAGCTTCTTCCCCGATTGGCATGGACTGCCGGTGACGATGAACATGCTGCAATATGTGTGGTTCAACCTGCCTGGGCTTTGGGACTGGCGCTCGATCGGGGTGCTTCACTACCAGTATGAAAAGCCGTGGGAGAAGGATCATCCGCGCGCGGACGTGCTGCGCCCGCTGATCGATCTCTGGCACGCCTATCTGACCGGCAATCAAATTCCGGATATTGCCGGTCTTGCCAATCCGCCGCAGGCGGGTCCGACGTCGCCATGACCCGCGTTCTCGTCTCCGGCGGCACCGGATTCGTCGGCCGCTTCATCGTCGAGCACCTGCTGGCAAACGGTTATGAAGTCACGGTCGGCGGGCGCTCTCCGCCCCCTGCTGGCTTGTATTCGCAACGGGTGTCCCATGTGCCTCTGTGTCTCGATGCGGATGCGGACCAGGCCGGCGCGTTCGGCGATATCTATTATTTCGTCCATGCCGCCTTCGAGCATGTCGAGGGCAGATATCGCGGAGGCGAGGGTGATGACCCCCGGGGTTTCCGCCGCGCCAATCTCGACGGCTCCGTTCGCCTTTTCGAGGAAGCGCGCGCCGCCGGCGTACGCCGCTGCGTTTTCCTGTCGAGCCGCGCGGTTTACGGCGACACGGCGCCGCCCCTTGTCGCAGAGACCTCACCTGCCGCTCCGGACACGCTCTACGGACAGGTAAAGCTCGCCACCGAGAACGCTTTGAAATCGATGACCGACCACAGTTTCGTCACGACGAGCCTGCGAGTCACCGGTGTCTATGGTCCCGCCGGCTCGGGACGAGAACACAAGTGGAGCGATCTCTTTTCCGATTACATTGCCGGCCGGCCGGTACCAGGGCGCATCGGCACGGAAGTCCATGGCGACGATGTCGCCCAGGCCGTCCGCCTCATGCTCGAGACCGAACCGGCGAGAATATCCGGTCAGGTGTTCAACGTCTCCGACGTGCTGACCGACAACCGCGAGATTCTTTCCTTTCTCCAGGCCGCAACCGGCTGTCCGCACCCGCTGCCGCCGGCAGCGGAAGCCGCCGAATTCAAGACGATGTCGACGGAGAAGCTGCGCGCTCTCGGCTGGATGCCGGGCGGAAGGGAAAGACTGGCTGCGACGATCCGGGAACTTGCGGGGAGACGGTGACCGGCAGGCGGATGGGGGCGATTTCCACTCATCCGAGATCGACGACCACAATCTCCGGCGGCACGCCGAAACGGATCGGCGCGATGGAGCAGCCAAGGCCGCCCGAGACGATGAGGTTGCGATCATGCTCGACGATATGACCATAGGCGTACCGGTCACCGAAACGCGACGGCACGACGGGCGAGTGGCCGGCAAAGCGCACCTGTCCGCCATGGGTGTGACCGGACAGCGTCAATGCGACCCGCGAGGGCACCTTCGGAAAAATGTCCGGCTCGTGCGCGAGCAGGATCACTGGCGCCTCGTCCGTCACCTGTGCAAGCGTGCCATCGAGATCGTCGAGCCCAGCCATCCACGCGCGTTTCCATTTCCGTCCCGGCAGGAGCGCAAGCTGGTCCTCGAGCCCTGCGAGCCAGAAAGGGAAGCCGCTCTTCTCAAGGCGGACCGCGCGATTGCTGTGCACCTGAATGCCGACCCCGGCCAATGCCCGATGGCCGAAGGTATCGCCGCCGCCGTTCTTCTGGGCCGTCATGTCTTCCCACCAATCATGATTTCCCATGATCGCATGGACGCCAAGGGGCGCCGTGAGCGTGGCAAGCGCCTTCGACCACTCGCTCGCATGGACATACCGCGTCACGAGATTCATGCCGGAAGCGTAGTCGCCGAGAAGGACTGTCACGTCGCCGCCGAGGTCGTTGGCGCGCTCGCAGATGGATGTGATGCGGCGCGCAGACATCCAGGGTTCGCAGGCGTGAATATCCGCGAGCGCGACCAGGCGGAGCTTAAGGCCGGGCGTCCAGCCCGGTGGCGTCACGGCGTAGCGGGCCACCCTCAGACGCGCAAGCGGTTCGATGGCGAAGGCGTAGCTGCCGAGGGCCACGGCGCTCGCCAATCCACCGCCGAGGACCTTCATGAAGCCCCGCCGGGTGATCATTTCAATCGTCCTCGAGCGTCAGCCGGAATTGGCTTGCCTCGACATCCCGTGGCGGATTGAGGCCGAGATGCTTCCAGGCATTCGCCGTGAGCACGCGACCACGCGGCGTGCGCTGGATGAAGCCCTGCTGGATCAGATAGGGCTCGATGATGTCTTCGATCGCGTCGCGCGGCTCGGAAAGCCCGGCGGCGATGGTCTCGATCCCCACCGGCCCCCCGCCGAAATTCTGGGCGATCATCGTCAGATACCGCCGGTCGAGCTGGTCGAGACCCATGCTGTCGACGAGCAGCCGGGTCAGCGCCTCGTCGGCAATCTTCCGCGTCACGGCCTCCGCCCGTGCGACTTCGGCGAAGTCGCGCACCCGGCGCAGGAGACGGCCGGCAATGCGAGGCGTGCCGCGCGCACGGCGGGCAATCTCGCGCGCGCCTTCGTCGGTCATGCCGAGACCCATCAGCCGCGCGCCACGCCGGACGATCAGCTCCAACTCCTCGACCGTATAGAAATTGAGCCGCACGGGGATGCCGAAGCGATCGCGCAGCGGCGTCGTCAGCAGTCCGAGGCGCGTCGTCGCCGCCACCAGGGTGAACTTCGCGAGATCGATCTTCACCGAACGGGCCGCCGGCCCCTCGCCGATGATGAGGTCGAGCTGGAAATCCTCCATGGCCGGATAGAGGATTTCCTCGACGGCCGGATTGAGGCGGTGGATTTCATCGATGAAGAGCACGTCGCGCTCTTCGAGGTTGGTGAGCAGCGCCGCAAGGTCACCGGCCTTGGCGATCACCGGCCCGGAAGTCGAGCGAAAATTGACGCCGAGCTCCTTCGCCATGATCTGCGCCAGCGTCGTCTTGCCGAGCCCGGGCGGGCCGACGAAGAGTACGTGGTCGAGCGCTTCGCCGCGATTGCGCGCCGCCTCGATAAAAATCTTCAGATTGGCGCGCGCTTCCGCCTGGCCGGTGAAGTCGTCGAGCGTCTGCGGGCGCATGGTCGCATCGAGGTCTTCGCCTCGCTTTTCCGGCGCGATCAGACGTGCGGCTTCGCTCATGTCATTGCTTCCGTTTCGGGCTGTCCGCGGCCATAGGGGCACCGGCGTTGAGGCGCGGTCACCGTCGCTGCCGCGCTCAACCATAATAGCGGCGCCCGGATCAATCCAGCGAGAACGGCCAGCGTCCCTCTACTCCAATGCTTTTGTGGCCGCAGGAAGGCTCGCCGCTTCCTCACCGCGACAGCTCCTTCAAGCCGAGGCGGATCAGCTTGGCGCTGTCGCCGCCCTCCCCGCCGTTTTTCAGCGCAGCCGCAACGGCGTTGGCCGCCTGGTCTCGCGAATAGCCGAGATTGGTGAGCGCCGAGACCGCGTCCGCAACCGGCGCCGCGGCAACGCCTTCGCCGAGCTCCTGCTTCAGGCCGATCGACGGTGCCATCTCGCCGGCAAAGGCCGGAGCCTTGTTCTTGAGTTCGGTGACGATACGCACGGCAACTTTCGGACCCACGCCCGGCGCGCGCGAGATCGACGTCTTGTCCTGCAAGGCGATCGCGTTGGCGAGTTCCCCGGGGGTCAGCGTAGAGAGCACCGCCAGCGCCACCTTGGATCCCACACCCTGAACGCTCTGAAGCAGGCGGAACCATTCGCGCTCCAACGCGCTCAAGAACCCGAACAGCTTCAGCTGATCCTCGCGCACATAGGTCTCGATGAAGAGAACGGCCGCCTCTCCGGCGCTTCCGAGCTTTCCGAGCGTACGCGCCGAACAATGGGCGACATACCCGACCCCATGCACGTCGAGAACCACGTGATCCTCGCCGATCTCGTCTATCGTGCCCTTGAGCTTGCCGATCATCTGGTCTCTCTGGATGGTGTTGGTCCGTCGTCTTTGAAGAAATGCCGTTGCCCGGCCTACCCCGCAAGCGCCGCAAGGCGGCTCGTCACCGCCTGCCTGTTATGGGCGTGGCAGATGGCGATGGCGAGCGCGTCGGCGGCATCGTTGCCTTTGAACTCGGCCTTGGGCATCAGCACCTTCAGCATCATGTGTATCTGCTGCTTTTCGCCGTGGCCGACGCCGATCACGGCCTTCTTGACGGCGTTTGGCGCATATTCCGCGACCCTCAAGCCCGCCCGGGCCGGCACCAGCATGGCGATGCCGCGCGCCTGGCCGAGCTTCAGCGTCGCCGTCGCGTCCTTGTTGACGAAGGTCTGTTCGACAGCGGCCTCGTGCGGCTGATAGCCGTGCACCACCTCGGCAAGCCCGTCATGCAACTGGCAGAGGCGGGAGGCAAGGTCCATCTCGCCATCGGAAGTGACGGTGCCGGAAGCGACGAAACGCAGCGAATTGCCGAGTGTTTCGATGACCCCCCAGCCGGTGCGCCTCAAGCCCGGATCGATGCCGATGATGCGAATCGTAGTCTGCATGCTTCACCCTATTTCGGTCGGCGGGACGCTGCCAGCAAAAAGTGAACAAAACAAAAACATTGCACAGAAATGGTCGCGCCTTGCCTAAAAGCGCCGGTGCACCCTTGGCGTAAGGAAACTTGAACCTACATTGCGGAAGATCAATTTCTCTTAATTGAAAGCCCCGCCATGATCCCCTTCTCCATTCTCGACCTGTCGCCCATCACCGAAGGGGGCAGCATCGCAGAGTCGCTCGAAAATTCGCGGCGGCTGGCAATCACCGCGGAGGAGAACGGCTATGAGCGCTTCTGGCTGGCCGAACACCATGGCATGAAAGGCATTGCCAGCGCCGCGACGTCTCTCGTGATTTCGCATGTGGCTTCGGCCACGCGGACGATCCGCGTCGGCTCGGGCGGCATCATGCTGCCCAATCATTCACCGCTCGTCATAGCCGAGCAATTCGGCACGCTTGCGGCGCTTTACCCCGGCCGCATCGATCTCGGCCTCGGCCGCGCGCCCGGCACGGACATGAGAACGGCGCAAGCGCTCCGCCGCAACATGGAGGCGAGCGCCAACAACTTCCCCAACGATGTCGTCGAACTGCAGGCGTTGCTCGGCCCGGCGACCGAAGACCAGAAGATCATCGCCGTTCCGGGCGCGGATTCGAACGTGCCGATCTGGCTGCTCGGTTCGAGCCATTTCAGCGCCCATCTCGCCGGCATGCTCGGCCTTCCCTTCGCCTTCGCCTCGCATTTTGCGCCGGACATGCTGCTTTCCGCACTCGAAATATATCGCGAGCGCTTCACCCCGTCGCCCCAGCTCGACAAGCCGCATGTCATGGTGGGCGTCATGGGTGTCGCCGCGGACACCGACGATGAGGCGAACCACCTCTTCACCTCCATGCAGCAATCCTTCGTCGCGCTTCGCCGCAATGCCCGCGGGCGCTTCCCGCCGCCGGTCAAATCGATGGACGGCCTCTGGAGCCAGGACGAGAAGATTTTCGTCGACCATGCAATGAGCTACGCGGTGGTCGGCGGCCCCGAGACGATCCGCCGAAAGATCGAGGCATTCGTGGATCTCACCCGGGCGGACGAGCTGATCGTCTCAATGCCGATCTTCGACATGGAAGCGCGGTTGCGGTCGGTGAAGCTGTTTGCCCAAGCGCAACGCGATCTCGCCGCCGCCTGACGCGAACAGCAATTGACCCGCATCGCTCGGAGCGATGCGGGTCAATTGCAACGGATATTCCGAACGCTCAGGCGGAAAGCTTCGCCAGAACCTCGTCGGAGACCTCGAAGTTCGAATAGACGTTCTGGACGTCGTCGTCATCTTCGAGATTGTCAATGAGCTTCATCAGCGACTGTGCCTTTTCCTCATCCACCGGCACGGTATTCTGCGGCTTCCAGACGGCCTTTACGGTCTCCGCCTCGCCGAGCGTGCCTTCGAGCGCTTTCGATACTTCGCCGATATCCTCGAAGCCGCAGGTGATGGTGTGGCCTTCCTCGTCGGTCTCGACGTCGTCGGCACCCGCTTCGATTGCCGCTTCCATCACCTTGTCGGCGTCGCCGGCGGAAAGCTTGTAGGTGATTTCACCGACCCTATCGAAGGAGAAGGAAACCGAACCGGTTTCGCCGAGCGCCCCGCCCGCCTTGGTGAAGGTGGAGCGTACGTTGGAGGCGGTGCGGTTGCGGTTGTCCGTCAACGCCTCGACGATGACTGCGACGCCGCCCGGGCCGTAGCCCTCGTAGCGGACTTCTTCGTAATTCTCGGCATCGCCGCCCGCAGCCTTCTTGACCGCGCGTTCGATATTGTCCTTCGGCATCGACTGCGCCTTGGCGTTCTGGATCGCCAGACGCAGGCGCGGGTTCATCGTCGGGTCGGGAAGGCCGGTTTTTGCTGCGACGGTGATTTCGCGCGCGAGCTTGGAAAACATTTTGGAGCGCACCGCATCCTGACGGCCCTTGCGGTGCATGATGTTCTTGAACTGTGAATGGCCAGCCATGACGCCCTCTGCATGCGTGATTTTGGTGAGATCGGGCGCCTTATAGTTTCATTGCCGCGTCCAGTCCAGCAGGCGCGTCGTGTTTTCAGGAGACGGAAATGCGCTGCGGCGGTCCTCAAACACCCTGCAGGACATAGATGAGCGGTCTCCTCGGCAGGGAGCGCAGCGACACCTTCACGGAAGGTTCCGTGGCGAAGCGCTTGTCGAAGTCGTCTCCGAACATCGCCAGAAAGTTGTTGGTCATGGGCCTGTGCATCGGCAGGATCAGCGCCGAGCGCAGCCGCGAGACGACGCGGCTCATGCTCTCCGCTCCCATCGTCAGACCGCCGTCCACCGGCACCATGAGCACGTCGAGCCGGCCGATTTGCCGGTAATGGCTTTCGTCGAGCTCGTGGTGCAGATGGCCGAGATGGCCGATGCAGAGCCCGGCAATCTCGAAAATGAAGATCGAATTGCCGTCCCGTTCCATTCCCTCGAAACCCGAACGGATATCCGTGGTCACATTGCGGATATAGGCGTCGCCGACGACGAGGTCATGATCCGCCGGCTCGCCGTTGTCGCCCCAGCCGTGCAGGACATGCCGGATCGCCGGATCCGGCGCCAGGGTGTAATGACTGGAATGGGCCCTGTTCATCGTCACCACCGTTGGCGGGGACGGCGTGCGGAACCAGCCGTTGTAGTCGGTGGCGATCGAAACTCCGCCCGGCGTTTCGATCAGGAAGGTCGAATGACCGAGAAAGGTGATCGTCACCTCGCTTGTGTCGGCAGAGGCCACGGGAGCGGCGGCGGGGGCCGAGAAGCTGGCGAACGTCGCCGCCGGCGTGGCTGCCGCGATCGCCTGGCATTGGCTCACATGGGCTTCCGCCTGCTGCGCGTGCGCCGGTGTCGGCCAGAGCGCATGGATTATCCAGATGACGGTCACGGTGTAGGCAAGGTATCGCAGCAGCATCCTTCACCTCTCGCATGTGCGGGAAGAAAAACTTGCTCTGGTACTCCGCCCGCATAGCGCATTGCTGCTCATGCCGGGCGGCACGCAGGATCATTCAAGGTCGCGGTCGCGTCCAGCGTCTAACGACCGGCGGCCGCTCACAATTGCGTCATTGCCGATGCACCGGTCTCTTCACTCCCCCGGCGCCGGCGCCGGCGCGGCAGCCGGTGCACGCTTGCGCCGCAATGAGCGCAGGGCCACATAGAAGACCGGCGTCAGGAACAGGCCGAGGACGGTGACCCCGAGCATGCCGGCAAAGACCGCCGTGCCGAGCGACTGGCGCATTTCGGCGCCGGGTCCCGTGGCGATGACCAGCGGCACGACGCCGAGGATGAAGGCGAAAGCGGTCATCAGGATCGGCCGCAGCCTGAGCCGGCTCGCATCGATCGCCGCCTCGATGGGCGTCTTGCCCTCCTCCTCGCCCTGGCGGGCGAATTCCACGATGAGGATCGCGTTCTTCGCGGCAAGACCGATCAGGACGATAAGCCCGATCTGGGTCAGCACATTGTTGTCGAAGCCCCGGATCGAAACGCCGAGAAGCGCCGCGAGCACGGCAAGCGGCACGATCAGGATGATGGCCAGCGGCAGCACCCAGCTTTCGTATTGCGCAGAGAGCGCCAGGAAAACGAAGACCACCGAAAGCGCGAAGATGAAGACCGCAGTGTTGCCGGTCTGGCGCTCCTGCAAAGCGAGTTCCGTCCATTCGAAGGTGGTGCCCTGCGGCAGGATCTGACCTGCAAGCGCTTCCATCTTGTCGAGGGCGCTGCCCGTCGAAACGCCCGGCGCCGGATTGCCCTGAACGGGGACCGAGACATACATGTTGTAGCGCTGGACGAGCGCCGGTCCGCTCGTATCGCGGATCTCGACGAGCGTGCCGAGCGGCACCAGGGCGCCCGAGGCGGAGCGTACCTTAAGCGCAAGTATGTCCTCCCGCTCCAGCCGGAATTGCTGGTCGGCCTGGGCACGGACCTGATAGACGCGGCCGAAGGCGTTGAAATCGTTGACGTAGGACGTCCCCAGATTGATCGAGAGTGTCTCGAAGATGTTGGGAATCGGCACGTTCAGCGCCCGCGCCTTGTCGCGATCGATCGCCAGGAAGAATTGCGGGCTGGAGGCCGTGAAGGTGGTGAAGACGCCGGTCAGCCCCTCCGTCTGGTTGGCCGCTCCCATCATCTGATGGGCGAGCCCGAGCGCCCGGCGCATGTCGGCGCTCTGGCGGTCCATGATCTGCATCTTGAAGCCGCCCGAATTGCCGATGCCTCGCACGGAGGGTGGCGGAACGGCGATGATGAAAGCCTCCTGAATGCCTTGCATCGCACCGAAGATCTGGCCGATGATCTGTTCCGCACTCAGCTTTTGCTCGAGGCGTTCTTCGAAGCTGTCGAAGGGCGTGAATATCACGCCGGAATTGGATGCATTGGTGAAGGTCGCGCCGTTGAAACCGGCAAAGGCGACAGCATCCTTTACGCCGGGTACCTCCCGGATAATCTCCGAGGCCCGCCGGACGACCTTATCGGTGCGCTCGAGAGAGGCACCGTCCGGAAGCTGAATGACGACGATGGCATAGCCCTGGTCCATCGTGGGTATGAAGCCGCGAGGCACGACCTGTGCCATGTACCAGGTGGCTCCGAGCAGGGCGACGAAGACGACGAGCGCCCCGGCTAAGGCGATCCGCGTCCTGACGAGGTGGCGCACCGTCCATGCATACCCATCGGCCATGCGGTCGAAGCCGCGGTTGAAGCCGTTGGCAAAACCGCGGCCGATCCGCGTCAGGGGATTGCGGCTCTCATGCTCGTGGTTCTCGTGCGGCCGCAACAGGATTGCGGCAAGCGCCGGCGAGAGCGTCAGGGAATTGACCGCGGAGATCACCGTCGCGACTGCGATCGTCACCGCAAATTGCAGGTAGAACTGCCCGGCAATACCCGGAATGAACGCGGTCGGCACGAACACTGCCGTCAGGACGAGCGAGATCGCGATGACCGCGGCGCCCACCTCGTCCATCGTCACATGCGCCGCCTCTCGCGGCGTCATCCCGCGCGCAAGGTTGCGCTCGACGTTCTCGACAACGACGATAGCGTCGTCGACCACGATGCCGATCGCGAGAACCAGGCCGAACAGCGTCAGCATGTTCAGTGAAAAGCCGAAGGCATAGAGAAGCGCGAATGTGCCGACGAGCGAAACGGGGATGGCGACGATCGGAATGATCGCCGTGCGCCACGACTGCAGGAACACGATCACGACCAGAGCGACGAGGAGCGCGGCTTCCCCGATCGTCTTGTAGACCTCGTCGATGGATTCCGAGATGAATTCCGTCGGATTGTAGATGATCCTGTATTCGAGCCCTTCGGGAAAGTCCCGCGAAAGTTCGGTCATCGTCGCCTGGATCGCGTCGGCCGCAGCGAGCGCATTGCTGCCGGGGCGGGAGAAGATGCCGAGCGCGACGGCGGGGCTGCCGTTGAGATAGCTGTTGGTCACGTATTCGCGCGCACCGAGTTCGATGCGGGCGACGTCCTGCAACTGGACGAGCCTGCCTTCTTCGGTCGCTTTGACGATGACGTAGCGGAACTGGCGAGCGTCGCTGAAGCGGCCGTCGGTGGTCACCGTATACTGGAAGGCGCTGTCGCTCGACATCGGCGGACCGCCGATGGATCCGCCCGAGACCTGGACGTTCTGCTCGCGCAGCGCGGAGACGACATCGCCTGCAGTCATGCCGTAGGCGGAGAGCTTCTGCGGGTCGAGCCAGATGCGCAGCGCATATTCACGCTCGCCGAACAGAAGAACGTCGCCGACTCCGTCCAGCCGGACCAATATGTCGCGAATGCGCGTGCGGGCGTAGTTGGAAACATAAAGCTGGTCATAGCGGTCGTTCGGCGAAAGCAGATGAACGACCATCATCAGGTCCGGCGAGCTCTTCGTCGTGGTTACGCCGATGCGCCGGACTTCCTCGGGAAGCCGGGGCTCGGCGATCGAGACACGGTTCTGCACCAGCACCTGCGCCTGATCGAGATCGGTCCCCAGCTTGAAGGTGATCGTCAGCGCCATCGAGCCGTCAGCGGTGGCATAGGAGGACATGTAGAGCATGTTCTCCACGCCGTTGATCTCCTGCTCGAGCGGGGTGGCAACGGTATTGGCGACGGTCTCAGCATCCGCGCCCGGATAGGAGGCGCGCACGACGATGGTAGGCGGCGCGATCTCCGGATACTGCGCCACCGGAAGCTGGAAATAGGCGATGCTGCCGACGATCAGCAGAACGATCGAAAGCACCGACGCGAAGATCGGTCTGTCGACAAAGAAATGCGCGAACCTCATTGGGCATTCTCCGCCGATTGCGCGGCCTCGGGGGGCAGGACGATGAGCTCGGGCTTGACCTTTACGCCCGGCCGGACGCGCATGAGACCGTTGACGACGATCGTCTCCTCCCCCGTCAAGCCACTGCGGATGACCCTGTAACCGTGGAGCCTGGGACCAAGACGCACCGGTTTGGTTGCGACGCTGCCATCCTCGCCGACCGTGTAGACGATGCGTTCGTTCTGGTCGGCGGCGATTGCCTCGTCAGGCACCAGAACCGCCCGGTAGGTGTTCGATCCCTCCACTTCTACGCGGCCGAACAGGCCGGGCTGCAGGATCAATTTGGGGTTTGCGAGGCGCGCGCGCACCCGCATCGTACCCGTCTGGTTGTCGACCCGGTTCTCCGCGAAGTCGAGCTTGCCCTCGAATGGCGGCTCGTTGGCGTCGGCGATCGTGACCAGCACCGGGATGGAGCCCGCCCCCTCCTGCAAAGCGCTGCCGCGGTCCCGAGCCGTACGCGCATAGGAGAGCAGCCGGCGCTCGTCGACGTCGAAATAGAAATCGATCGGATCGAGCGAGACGATCGTCGTCAGCACCGTCTGGTCCGCTTGTACCAGATTGCCGG
The DNA here is from genome assembly GCF_036245905.1 of Sinorhizobium sp. KGO-5. NCBI lineage: Bacteria > Pseudomonadati > Pseudomonadota > Alphaproteobacteria > Hyphomicrobiales > Rhizobiaceae > Sinorhizobium > Sinorhizobium sp. KGO-5. Next base: position 317,426 of record NZ_BDIZ01000001.1, on the reverse strand, counting down.
GGGAAATGAGACGCCGGTCGACGCGTCCGCTCAGCGGCGCCGTGATGGTCGTGTAATCCAGATCCAGCTTTGCGCGCTCGACGGCCGCCTCGGCGCCGCGCACATTCGCCTGGGCCGCGAGCAGCGCACGGCGGTCGTCATCGAGCCTGGACACCGAGAGCGTGCCCGATCCCGCGAGCGATTCCGTTCGCTTGAACGTGGTCTCCGCGAAGACAAGGGTCGATCGCGCAGCCTCGAGCGAGGCTTCCGCCTGGGAAAGGGCGGTGCGGAACGGCCGCTGGTCTATGACGAAGAGCTTGTCGCCCTTCTTCACCATGGCGCCGTCGGTGAAGAAGACCTGATCGAGATAGCCGCCGACCCGTGCGCGGATCGCGACCTGGTCGACCGCTTCGAAGCGGCCGATGAATTCGTCGGCGTCGACGACATCGCGCACGACCGGTTTGGCGACGGTCACCGTCGGCAACTGCGCATCCTGCGCGCCTGCCGGGACCGAAACGAGAAGGGAGACGAAAAAGCCGGCGATGGCCGGCAGACGCCACTTTCGCAACATGCACGCTCTCCAGATATCTGAACGTCAGATCGCCGGCACCGGGACTGCAATTGGTGCGGCGCCTTTGGATACCGGAGCGCCACAGCGACTCTGTGCGCCCGACCGAGCTGCGACGCTATGGAACTCCGGCTGCATTACCTGCATGTTTCCCTTGATCGTTTTCGGTCAAAGGAAGACACATGCAGCAATCAAAATGCTGCAGCGACCTCTGCGCGTCTGAGGAACGCGCGGCGCTGTACGCCGGGATGAGCGAAAGTATGAGCGCCTCCGACCGCATCCCGTTTCAATTATTGGCATGGAAACTTACGAATAGCGGCCGCGTGCGGTGCGGCTCTCATTTTGGTCGCTAACCTGCCACCATTTGGCGGGTCTGTCACCCTTGAAAAAAGGAGATCCGAACAGAGCGCCCGCATCCGGAAATGGATGCGCAGACGGAGGAAGCCCAGCCGCTCAAACCCAGAATTGCGGGATCGTCTCAGCTAGGCGCGGGCCGATCCTGAGCGGCGCGATCTTTTCCGCCAACCCCGTCCGGTCCGAAATCTCGATCCCGACGCCACAGATGGTCGCCGGGCCGGATGCCGCTTCGAAGCGACCCTTGGGCATCTTCGAGATGAAGCGGTTGAGCGGCTCTTCCTTGTCCATCCCCAAGGACGAGTCGTAGTCGCCGCACATGCCGGCATCGCTCATATAGCCGGTGCCACCGTTGAGTATCTGATGGTCCGCCGTCGGCACATGGGTGTGCGTGCCGACCACCAGGCTGGCACGCCCGTCGACGAAGTGGCCGAAGCATTGCTTCTCGCTCGTGGCCTCGGCGTGAAAATCGAAGACGACTGCATCGGCCTGCTCGCCGAGCGGGCAGGCGTCGAGGATCGCCTCGGCCGTCTTGAAGGGATCGTCGAGCTCGGGATGCATGAAGACGCGCCCCATGACATTGGCAACCAGAACGCGGGCGCCGTTTCGCGCGAAGAAGAGATTGGAACCGCGACCCGGAGTCCCGCCAGGATAGTTTGCCGGCCGCAGGAACTGATCGTGCCGCTCGCAGAAGACCACCGCCTCCTTCTGATCCCAGACGTGATTGCCGGTGGTCACTACGTCGGCACCGGCGCTGATCGTCTCGAGAAAGATGTCTTCGGTTATGCCGAATCCGCCGGCAGCGTTCTCGCCATTGACGATGACGAAGTCGAGCTTGAGATCGCTCACGAGTCCCGGGAGGCGCTCCCAGACGGCCATGCGGCCCGTCTTGCCCACCATATCCCCCAGAAACAGAAGTCGCATGCCGTTCAATCCCGCTTGGACCAAGGCAATCTGGATCGACTCCAATTCATGCACGTGGTCGGTTCAATGAATTTTAAGCAGGATGTGGCGGAATCCGCGCAAAATCCTCATCCCGCTCAGAAATGCCGAAAACCGCTCTCCGTCAATACGGCGTCCAGCGCCACGTCGTGCGGTTCAGCCGGCACTGATGCCACTTCCTGGCAGTCGAATGCAATCCCGATCAGGCGCGGCATGTGGCCTTTGCGGCGCAGCCGGTCGATCGCCCGATCATAATAGCCGGCGCCATAGCCGATCCGATGGCCCACGGCATCGAAGGCCGAGAGCGGTACGAGCATGATGTCCGGATCGACTTCCGGCGCATCGGGGCCGGGGCCGGTGGTGCCGAAGCCGGTTTCGACGACCGCGATGCCATCGAGCAGTTCCCGGAACACGATGGCCTTGCTGTCCAGGATCACCGGCAGGCAGAGGCGCGCACCGCGATCCCTGAGCCGCACCATCAGCGGCCGGACGTCGGCCTCCGAACGGATCGGCCAGAAGCCCGAGACGACGTGTCCGGGATCGAGCGCGATGACCTCGGCCGCATGATCGGCCATGGCAAGGCTCGCCTCGATACGCGCTTCCGCCGGCATGGCATCGCGGAGCGCCAGGCGCTCCTTCCTCAAAGCTGCTTTCAGATCCTTGGGTGACATCCAACCTTCCCCTGCGGGCGAATATTGCCGCGGTGATCAACCTCAACGCCATGCCATAGCGCAAAACGACCCCGAAGCGGAACCATGCGGGCGCCGCTTTCGCAATACTTCGCGACTCGTGCGTGTGCCACAATGGCTTAGGGCTGCCAATTCTCGAAGGAAGTTGCCTCAGAGCATCCAGTGCAGATGCCGGACTGCGTCACGGTGGCGCCGGTCTTCCTCGCATCCGAGGCGATACGTGGCGGGGATAGCGGCGTCTGCCAGAAGGTGCCGGTCGCCGCGGCGGCTCACCAGCGCCCATTGCGTGCGAAGCGAAAGCCACAGCCGCCAGCGCGCAAGGGCCGTCGCAAGCGGCGGGGAGGAGCTTCTGACGGGCTGTGCTGAGACGACCAGAACGGGCATGGCGAGGACCTCGGAAGGATGGCGACAGGTCCATCTTTGCGCCGTCCTTGACATGTGACAAATGAATTGCAACCATGCCTGTCATCAGCATTTCTTATGGCAGCGACATGACCGCACCGCTCGACAGCGACCTGCTCAGAACCTTCCTGGCGGTGGCCGACACCGGCAATGTCACACGCGCTGCCGACATGGTGCGGCGCACCCAATCGGCCGTCAGCATGCAGATCCGCAGGCTTGAGGATCTCATCGGATCCGCGCTCTTCGAACGCCATTCGCGTGGCGTGATACTGACCGTTGAGGGCCGGCGCCTTGTCGACAATGCGCGCCGGATCGTTACCCTTCTCGACGATACGGCTGCGGCGATGCGCTCACCGGCGCTCGACGGGTCCGTCCGGATCGGGATTTCCGAGGAATATGTCAATTCCACCCTGCCGAAGGCGCTCGGCGCTTTCGCGGCCATTCATCCCGGCGTCGAAGTGACGGTGCGTCAGGAAACCTCCATGGCCAACTCGGCAGCGCTCGCGGCCGGAGAACTCGACATCGCCGTCGTCTTCGAGCCGGGCGGACGAACCCGCAGCGAGGTTCTGATGGTAAACCCAACCGTTTGGGCGACCTCCGAGCAGCATGGCACCCATTTGCGGCAGCCCCTGCCCATCGCGACCTATACTTATGCGGAAGGCGGCTGGTGCGACGACCTGGCCCTGCGCAGCCTGACGACCCGGAATATCGAGAACCGCGTCGCCTATGTGAGCCGCACGAGCGGCGGGCTCATCGCCGCCGTCGTTTCAGGCCTCGCCATTGCGCCCCTGTCGCGAAGCACCATACCGCCCGGCTGCCGCGAGCTTACCGAGGCGGATGGCTTCGGCATCATCGATATGTCGAATGTCGTGCTGCGGACGAGACGCGGGAACCGGTCGCCGACGGTCGAGGCGATGGCGGATGCAATCCGCCGCGCGTTCCGGGCACCGAGCGAGAAGGAAAGGGAAGAAGTGCGATCCACGACGACCGATGGAGAGTTTACGATCCCGGGTACCTACTAGGTAGGTGGGCACCGTATGCCCGGACCCACGGGTCCGGCCAGGGACAGTTCCCTTGAGATCGTGTATGGCCCCGGGGATTGTGGTTCCTGTCGGGAAGCGCAGATCGCCCGGCAGATATAGAGCGTCCCGGGGCTTTTCACCAGAGCCGGATGCCGTGGAGCTGCATAATTTCTGCGAAATCGCAGGCCGGACTCAATTTGCCGGGGGAGTCGGCCGCCCGTTGAGCTTGGCGGCGATGTCCTGAATCTGCGCCGTCACTTCACCGAGCGCCGAGGCAAGCGCCTCCTCGCTTCTCGTGTGATCCGAAAGCGCGGTGTCGCGGCCTCTCTTCAGATCGTCCACTTCGGCCTCGATACTCTTCAGCCGGCGATTGACCTCGCTCAACTCGTCCATGACCATGATGCCTGCCATGACGGTGATCCTGAGGTCGCCTATTTCGCCGAACTGGGCCTTCAGATGGCCGACATACTGGTCGAACCTGGTCGCGAGGTCGCCGAGGTGCTCTTCCTGCCCTTCCTCGCAGGCCATGCGATAGGCCTTGCCGTCGATCGTTACCGTCACCTGCGCCATACGTTCAGAACCTCAGCGATCCAGCACCGCGCGAATGGTCTCCATCGCCGTCACGAGACGACGGGATACCTCGCGATTGACCTCTTCCAACCGGTTGGCGCGGAATTGGGATTGGTCGAGTTCCTGTGCCAGGCGAGACCGGTCCTCATTGACCCGCCTGACCTCGCCTTCGAACTCGCTCACATCCTTTTCCTTGTCGAAGCGGCCGTCGATCGCGATTTCAAGTGACTGAACCGCGTTGCGCAACTCGTCGATCGCCGCCTTGACCGTCTTTGCCGGCATGTCTTCCGATACCTCTCTAGGGGGAGCGGCTTCGCCCTGCCCTAAAACAAAGTGCGGAGCGCTTGCACCTTGCCTGGACGGGCCTCGCTCCAAGGCCGAATCGTAGAGCTTTCATCACTTCGGCCCTTTTCTTTTTAAACCTATTACGCAAGTCTCAACAATGCCAAGCGCGGCATTGAACTGCGGAAGCTGTGGATGGTCGATTTCGCCTCCCGAACCGGCAACCGGCCGGCGGCGTTCCTGCCGTTCGAGAGACACCGCGCGGGGGCCGCCGCATTTGGTCGCGGAGGGCCCGTATTTATTGACTCGGCTCACGCACCTGCTATGTGTCTGCCGCTTCTCATGCGGTCTTTGGAGGATAGAGACCGTCCCCTGACCACCGAACGCAAACGGAACAGTCATGATCTCTCGCGAAAAACACGACCGGATGGCGAATGCAATCCGCTTCCTCTCCATGGACGCCGTCGAGAAGGCAAATTCCGGCCACCCCGGCCTCCCGATGGGCGCCGCCGATATCGCAACAGTGCTGTTCACCCGCTATCTGAGCTTCGACCCTAAAAACCCCGCCTGGCCGAACCGCGACCGCTTCGTCCTGTCGGCCGGCCATGGGTCCATGCTGCTCTATTCGCTGCTCTACCTCACGGGCTACGACGACATCACCATCGACGAGATCAAGAACTTCCGCCAGCTGGGTTCGCGCACGGCGGGCCATCCGGAATACGGCCACGCCGCCGGCATCGAGACGACCACCGGTCCGCTCGGCCAGGGCATTGCCAATTCCGTCGGCATGGCGATCGCCGAACGCAAGCTGCGCGAGGAGTTCGGCAGCGAGTTGATGGAGCATTATACCTATGTGCTGGCCGGCGACGGCTGCCTGATGGAAGGCATCAGTCAGGAAGCGATCGCGCTTGCCGGCCACCTGAAGCTCAACAAGCTGATCGTCTTTTGGGATGACAACAACATCTCGATCGACGGTCCGATCTCCATTGCCGACTCGACCGACCAGCACGCCCGCTTCCGCGCCAGCAAATGGCACACGATCGCCATCGACGGCCATGATCCCGAAGCGATCGCCGCCGCGATCGAGGAAGCCCAGAAGTCCGACAAACCGACCATGATCGCCTGCAAGACCGTGATCGGCTTCGGTGCGCCGAACAAGGCCGGCACGCACAAGGTCCACGGCTCCCCGCTCGGCGCCGAGGAAATCGCCGCCACCCGCAAGGCGCTCGGCTGGGAAGCCGAAGCGTTCACGGTTCCCTCCGACGTGCTCGACGCCTGGCGCATCGCAGGCCTGCGGTCGGCCAAGGCGCGCAAGGAATGGGAAGAGCGGCTCGAAGCCGCAGAGGCGGAGAAGAAGGCGCAGTTCGTCCGCCGCTTCTCCGGCGAGCTCGAAGGCAGCCTCGCCTCGGCGATCGGCGCCTACAAGCAGAAGCTTGCCGAGACCAAGCCCTCGCCGGCGACGCGAAAGGCTTCGGAGGATGCGCTGGAAGTCATCAACGGCGTACTTGCCGAGACGATCGGCGGCTCCGCCGACCTGACCGGCTCCAACAATACCAAGACGAGCCAGACACACTCCATCACCCCGGACGATTTCTCCGGCCGTTATATCCACTACGGCGTGCGCGAGCACGGCATGGCGGCCGCAATGAACGGCATGGCGCTGCATGGCGGCCTCATCCCCTATTCCGGTGGCTTCCTGATCTTCTCGGATTACTGCCGCCCGTCGATCCGCCTTGCCGCGCTCATGGGCATCCGCGTCATCCACGTGCTCACGCATGATTCCATCGGTCTCGGCGAGGACGGGCCGACCCACCAGCCGGTCGAGCACATGGCCGCGCTTCGGGCCATCCCCAACCTTCTGATGTTCCGCCCCGCGGATGCGACGGAGACCGCCGAATGCTGGCAGCTTGCCCTGGAAAACCGCAAGCGCCCCTCCGGTCTTGCGCTCACCCGCCAGAACCTGATGGCGGTGCGCACGGAATATGAGGAGCAGAACCTCTGCGCCCGCGGCGCCTATGACCTGATCTCCGCAAGCGATGCGCAGGTGACGATCTTCGCCACCGGCTCGGAAGTCGAGATCGCCGTCAAGGCCTGCCAGACGCTGACCGCCAAGGGCATTGCGACGCGCGTCGTCTCCGTCCCCTGCTTCGAGCTTTTCGCCGAGCAGAGCGAAGACTACCAGCAGGCAATCATCGGCACGTCGCCGGTCAAGATCGCCGTCGAAGCCGGCATCCGCCAGGGCTGGGACCACTTCATCGGCAATGACGGCATCTTCATCGGCATGTCGAGCTTCGGTGCTTCGGGCCCCTACAAGGATCTCTACAAGCACTTCGGCATTACGCCGGAAGTCGTGGTTGCGTCCGCCGAAGCCAAGCTGTCCTGATCAAGCCAGGAGGACATTCCCCGATGCCCTCCTTTCCACCCCACGCATTCTGACAGGGAGAGACCCGATATGACAGTGAAAGTCGCCATTAACGGTTTTGGCCGCATCGGCCGTAACGTTCTCCGCGCCATCGTCGAATCCGGCCGCACCGACATTGAAGTCGTTGCCATCAACGACCTCGGTCCGGTCGAGACCAATGCTCACCTGCTGCGCTTCGATTCCATCCACGGCCGCTTCCCGGCCGACGTGAAGGTCGACGGCGACGCGATCGTCATCAACAAAGGCAAGCCGATCAAGGTGACCGCCATCCGCAATCCGGCGGAACTGCCGCACAAGGAACTCGGCGTCGACATCGCGATGGAGTGCACCGGCATCTTCACCGCCCGTGACAAGGCAGCCGCTCACCTGGAAGCCGGCGCAAAGCGCGTCATCGTCTCGGCCCCGGCCGACGGTGCGGACCTGACCGTCGTCTACGGCGTCAACCACGACAAGCTGACCAAGGATCATCTCGTCATCTCCAACGCATCCTGCACGACCAACTGCCTGGTACCGGTCGCCAAGGTGCTGCACGATGCCATCGGCATCGATCACGGCATGATGACCACGATCCACTCCTACACCAACGACCAGCCGTCGCTCGACCAGATGCACAAGGATCTCTACCGCGCCCGCGCCGCGGCGCTGTCGATGATCCCGACCTCCACGGGTGCGGCCAAGGCGGTCGGCCTCGTTCTGCCGGAGCTCAAGGGCAAGCTCGACGGTATCTCGGTGCGCGTGCCGACCCCGAACGTCTCGGTGGTCGACCTGAAATTCGTCGCCAAGCGCGAGACGACCAAGGAAGAGATCAACGCCGCCATCAAGGCTGCCGCCGACGGCCCGCTCAAGGGCGTTCTCGGCTACACGCTTCAGCCGAACGTCTCGGTCGACTTCAACCACGACCCGCATTCCTCGGTCTTCCACATGGACCAGACCAAGGTGATGGAAGGCAAGTTCGTGTCGATCCTGTCCTGGTACGACAATGAATGGGGCTTCTCGAACCGCATGGCGGATACGGCGGTTGCCCTGAGCAAGCTCCTCTAAGACCGATGTTCCGGGCCCTTTCCTCAACGACGGTGCGCTGGCGCCCGCTCGAAGGGGAAGGGCTCGAACATCTGACGCTCAGGACTTTCGACACATCGCTCGGCGCGGCCATCCGCGCCGAAAGCGTTCTCATCGGCGAACGCGGCGCAACGGCCTATGGCGTCCGCTACCGGATCGACTGCGATGCCGCCTGGCGCGTCTTTTCCTTTCTCATAGAGACGACCCAAGGGCTGAGGCTGCACCTCATGTCCGATGGGCACGGCCATTGGCGCAAAGCAGACGGAACGGCCTTGCCGCAATTCGACGGCTGCGTCGATATCGACCTCGCCGGCACGCCCTTTACGAACACGCTGCCGATCCGCCGCCTGGGCCTCACCCGGCAATCCGGCACCGCCAGGCTCGACATGCTTTACGTGCCCTTCGACAGCTTCGAACCGACCGTCGACGGTCAGCATTACACCTGCCTCGACGACGGCAAACTCTACCGTTACGAGGCGGCGGACGGCAGCTTCACGGCGGACCTGCCAGTGGACGAGGATGGCCTCGTCATCGACTACCCTACCCTATTCCAGAGACTATCACCGGAGACCATCTGATGACTTTCAAGACTCTCGACGATCTGACCGACATCGCCGGCAAGCGCGTTCTCGTGCGCGTCGATCTGAACGTGCCTGTCAAGGACAATCAGGTGACCGACACCACCCGCATCGAGCGCGTGGCGCCGACCATTCGCGAACTCTCCGAGAAGGGCGCGAAAGTCGTTCTGCTCGCGCATTTCGGCCGGCCGAAGGGCGAGCCCGTCGCCGGCATGTCGCTGAAGGCGATCGCCCCCGCCGTCGAGGAGATTCTCGACCAGCGCGTCTATTTCGCTGCCGACTGCATCGGCGACAAGGCCGCCAACGCCATTGCCGAATTGAACGACGGCGAAGTGCTGCTGCTCGAGAATACCCGCTTCCACAAAGGCGAGGAGAAGAACGATCCGGACTTCGTGACGGCGCTCGCCGCCAATGGCGACATCTATGTCAACGACGCCTTCTCCGCCGCCCATCGCGCCCATGCCTCGACCGAAGGGCTTGCTCATCACCTTCCCGCCTATGCCGGCCGCACCATGCAGACGGAGCTCGAAGCGCTTGAAAAGGGACTCGGCAATCCGAAGCGCCCGGTGGTTGCGATCGTCGGCGGCGCCAAGGTCTCGACCAAGATCGACCTTCTGCAGAACCTCGTGAAGAAGGTCGACGCGCTCGTCATCGGGGGCGGCATGGCCAACACCTTCCTCGCGGCGCAAGGCGTCGATGTCGGAAAGTCGCTCTGCGAGCACGATCTTGCGGAGACCGCCAAGGCTATCCTCGCGGCCGCCTCGGAAGCGGGATGCGCAATCGTTCTTCCGGTCGACGGCGTCGTTGCCCGTGAGTTCAAGGCCGGTGCGGACAACGAGGCCGTCGATATCAACGCCATCCCTGCCGACGCCATGGTGCTCGACGTCGGGCCGAAATCGATCGATGCCATCAACGAATGGATCTCCCGCGCCGAAACCCTCGTGTGGAACGGCCCGCTCGGCGCCTTCGAGATCGCGCCGTTCGACAGGGCGACCGTGGCAGCCGCGAAACACGCGGCATCCCGCACGCGCGCAGGCTCGCTCGTCTCCGTCGCCGGGGGCGGCGACACGGTCGCAGCGCTCAATCATGCCGAGGTCGCGGACGATTTCACCTATGTCTCGACCGCCGGCGGCGCCTTCCTCGAATGGATGGAAGGCAAGCCCCTGCCGGGCGTCGATATTCTCCGGCAGCGGAACTGAGCCCCGCTACGGTGCTCTGCATGCAAGGTGCGTCGCATTGATTACTCATGCGACGCGCCTATCGCCTCGATAGCCGAACCCGACAAGCTGATCCAGATTCGAACGCCTCGTCATGCAGGTGACATGCACCTTCGCGCCGGAACTAAGCCACCCAAAATAATCACGATTTTTCAAACGATTAAAATTATTTAAATCGTTTTAGCCCGTTTTACTGCCATTTTCCCGCACGGTATCTTCTGTTAACGCGGCTTTGTTCCCGGGGCGCGAAAGACGGTTCTGCGCCTCGCTCCGAGATTGGTTTCATTCGCTGTTCCGATTGCTGGTCAGCGCTGCGTGTAGGAGAAGAATATGAGCGAAAGACTGGAAGACATTGCGGTTGCCATGGTGGCAAACGGCCGCGGCCTGCTTGCGGCCGACGAGTCGACCGCGACGATCAAGAAGCGCTTCGACAGCATCGGCCTGGAGTCCACCGAGACGTCGCGCCGCGACTATCGCGAGATGCTGCTGCGCTCGGACGATGCGATGCGCGAGTATATCTCCGGCGTCATCCTCTATGAGGAAACACTGTTCCAGAAGGCTGCCGACGGCACGCCCCTCACCGACGTCATCCGCAATGCGGGCTCGATCCCGGGGATCAAGGTCGACACCGGTGCCAAGCCGATGGCCCATTTCCCGAACGAAACGGTAACCGAAGGCCTCGACGGGCTCGCCGCCCGCCTTGCCAGATATTATGAAGCCGGCGCCCGCTTCGCCAAATGGCGGGGCGTGATTGCGATTTCCGACGCTCTTCCGACCTGGGGCGCGATCAGGGCCAATGCCCATGCGCTCGCCCGCTATGCCGCGCTGTGCCAGGAGGCGAAGATCGTACCGATCGTGGAGCCGGAAGTGCTGATGGATGGAGCCCCCGGCGATCACTCGATCGAGCGCTCGGAAGAGGTCACCGAATGGGTCCTTCGCACCGTCTTCGAGGAACTTGGCGAACTCCGCGTCAGCCTCGAAGGCATGATCCTGAAACCGAGCATGGTGATCGACGGCAAGAAGGCGCGCAAAGCGTCCGTCGATGAGGTCGCCGAACGCACCATCAAGGTGCTGAAGCGCACCGTTCCGGCGGCTGTTCCCGGCGTCGCCTTCCTTTCCGGCGGCCAGTCGACCGAAGAGGCGACGGCGCACCTTTCAGCCATGAACGCGGCGCACGACCTGCCCTGGAAGCTTACCTTCTCCTATGGCCGGGCACTGCAGCAGGAAGCGCTCAATGCCTGGGGCGGCAAGTCGGAAAACGTCGCGGCCGGCCAGCGCGCCTTCGCCCATCGCGCCAAGATGTGCAGCCTCGCCGCCAAGGGAAGCTGGACGAAGGACTTCGAAAAAGCCGCCTGAGCGCCAGAATAGTTAGAGGGAGCGAGGAGAGGCCCGGTGACAGCGATGCCGCCGGGCCTTTTTTATGGCGCCCCCTTGCTGCCTCGACAATTGTCAGGGAGACAAGTTCGCTGTTCAGCGGCGCCGGCGACGACTTTAAATCTACGCCATCTGCGACCGACCGGAGGGCCCCATGAACACCGTCTCCTTCATTACCGTCGACGTCTTCACGACCGACCGTTTCGCCGGCAATCAGCTTGCCGTCATCCCGGATGCACGGGTCTTGAGCGACGCCCAGATGCAGGCGATCGCCACGGAGTTCGGCTATTCCGAAGTCACCTTCGTCCTTCCGCCCGAAAATCCGGAGAACACCGCGCGCGTGCGCATCTTCACGCCGACGACCGAAGTGCCTTTCGCCGGCCACCCGAATGTCGGCACAGCCTTCGTGCTCGGCCGGCAACGGGAAGTCTTTGGCCGCAAGCCGGGCAGCGCATTGCGTTTCGAGGAAAAGGCGGGCCTTGTCGAAGTGACTCTTCTCGGCAGTGACGGCATCGTCACGGGCGCAAGGATCGTCGCCCCGCAGGCGCTGCAAATCGGACCCGCCATAGACGCCGCGACGATTGCCGCCTGCGCATCGCTGCGCCAGGACGACCTCGTCGACCGAACTCATCCGCCGGTGCGCATTTCGGTCGGTCTGCCCTTCTCGGTCGCTGAGGTGCGCAACGTCGAAGCCCTTTCGACAGCGCGGCCGAACGTCTCGGCCTTCGAGCAGGCGAATAGCCGCTATCCGCTTGCGGAAGACAGCTTCAGCCTGTTTCTCTATGCCCATACGCGCGAGCGGCCCGGCCATATAAGGGCACGCATGTTCGCTCCGCTCGACAACGTCATCGAGGATCCGGCAACCGGCAGCGCCTCGGCGGCGCTCGGCGCTTACCTCGTCTCGCTGCTTCCCGAGGCCGACGCGAAGGCCGAACTCGTCATCGAACAGGGCGTGGAAATGGGGCGCCGCAGCCTCATCACGGTCGGTGTCGACAAGAGGAACGGCACAGTCCGCAACGTCAGCGTCTCGGGCGACTGCGTTTCGGCGATGCGCGGGGAGATCTTGATCTGATCGCCGGAATGTTCAGCGCCTCCCGACCTTGCACTCTGTGAGCGCGTCGAGGAGCGCGCGGAAGCGCGGATCGTCGCGTATGAGGTCCAGGTCCGGATCCTGGTTGAACCACTGGACATGGTAGCTGGAGCTCAGCGGCACCACGGTTTCCAGCAGTTCCAGCGCGCGCTCGCCCTCACCGAGGAGCGAATGGACGCAGGCTGCATTGTACCGCGCGACGATATCGTCCGGATCGATCGCCAGCGCGCGAGATACCCATTCTTTCGCACGTTCCGCCTCGCCCATATGCGCCAGCGCCAATGCACCGCGATGCGCCGGGCTGGCATTTTCGGGGTTCCGCTCCATTGCGCTTTGCGCTCTTTCGATGCCGATCCGCGCCCAGCGCTGGCGCTCGGTCTCCATACCAAGGGACAGGTGGCAACCCATCAAATGGATCGGCGAAAAGTAATCGTCCGACCGGATTTCCGCCGCGCGCTCGAAGAACCCGATCGCTTCCCGGAATCGGCCCTGCGCAAAGAGGAAACGGCCATAATAGAGATTCGCCTCATAGAGCGAAGGATCGAGCGCCAGAGCCTGCAGAAACTCACGGCTTGCCTCCTCCGTCTGGCCGTGGTGGTTCAATGCGAGCCCGCGCGAGGCATGCGCTTCCGCCAGGTTCGGATCGAGCGCGAGCGCCCTGGCGCTCATGTCGAGTATGCTCTCCAGCGGGAACTCCTTTTCGTGCCAGTCCCTGATCGCACATTCGCACTCGGCGATGCCGGCATAGGCACGCGCATAGTTCGGGTCGAGTTCGACGGCCTTCAGGAACATGCGGCGTGCGAGCAGCAGATAGGGCCGGGTCCACGTATGGGAGAACTGACGACCGCGGAGATAGTACGTATAGGCCTCCACCGAGGTCGTCGGGTCGCTTTCGATCGCCCTCTTTTCCTCCGGCAGAAGCTTTATCTTGAGCTGGTCGACGATGGCATGAGTGATCTCGTCCTGAATCGCGAAAATATCCGTCAGATCGCGGTCGTAGCGGTCGGCCCACAGATGCCCGCCGGTCTGCGCGTCGATCAACTGGCCGGTGATGCGCACGCGCCCGCCCGCCTTGCGCACGCTGCCTTCGAGGATGAAGCGAACGCCGAGTTCATGGGCGATCTGCTTAACCTTCACGGACTTGCCCTTGTAAGTGAAGACGGTGTTGCGGGCGACGACGTGCAGGCGCGAAATCTTCGAAAGGTCGGTGATGACGTCCTCTGTAATGCCGTCGGAGAAATATTCCTGCTCGGGATCATGGCTCATATTGGTGAAGGGCAGGACGGCGATCGATAGTTCGTAGCCGCGGTCGACGACGCCGGACGGCTCCCCACGCTTGCCGAGCGAATTGCCGCCGAGCGACACCGTATAGACGCGGACGGTCGATGCGATGTTCTTCAGGCTGTATTCGCCCTTGTCGATGAAACCGACATCGAGTCTCGAGCCGACATGGTCCCGCACGGACGCAGAAACGGCGATGCCGGAAGGATCGGCAAGCCCTTCGAGGCGCGCCGCGACATTGACGCCATCGCCGAAGATGTCGCCGTCCTCGACGATCACGTCGCCGAGATGGATGCCGATCCTGAGTTCGATGCGCCTGCTCTTCGGCAAGCCTTCGTTGCAGGCGAGCATGCCGCGCTGAATCGCGGCGGCACAGGCAACGGCGTTCACCACGCTCGAAAACTCGACGAGCATGCTGTCTCCCGCCAGTTTGACGATTCGGCCTTTATGTTCGGCGATCTTTGGTTCCAGCAGCTCGCGGCGATGGCGCTTCAGCGCCGCGAGCGTGCCGGCCTCATCCGCTCCCATGAGGCGGCTGTAGCCCACGACATCGGCTGCGAGAATGGCGGTGAGACGACGTTCCAACAGAGCCTCGATCTTCATCTTGTGGCCGAGCACGGTAATTTAACCTTTTCCTGTCGTCATGTCGTGCGGAGATAGAGCAACTTGAGCGCGACAATAGCGCGGCCCTTTCCCAAGTTGCTGTTTCTCAAGGAACGCCGAAGCCGCCGGATTTCTAAATCTCGTGCGGCACGCAGGAGGCTCAGGGACGCACGAGCACCGTGACCATCATCACGACGATGGCGAAGACGGCAATCTTCCAGAAATCGCGGCGCTGCCTCAGTCCCGGATAGCCGAGCGGCTTGATGAGCTGGACGCACATGGCCAGCAGCAGGAGAACCGTCAGTGCCTTTGACATTCGCTCATTTCCGGGAAGATCCGCTGCAATGGGAGCGACGTCATACGGACGTCACTTTTCGTCGCATAGAGGGCTATTGTTTTCGCCGTCGATTTGCAATGACCGGTGGTATTGATTTCCATCGGCAGAGCGGCGGTCCTCGTCACGACACGCCGAAGGGCGAACGAATTCCGGGTGGACGATGAGAAATAACCTGCTTCCCGTTGCCGCGCTGCTGCTTGGCACCCTGTTTCTCTTCCTCGGAAACGGTCTGCAGGGCCTGCTCCTGCCGGTGCGCGGCACCGCGGAGGGCTATCCGACAACCATACTCGGTCTGTTCGGCACGCTCTGGGCCACCGGTTTCGTACTTGGCTGCTTCTTCGCTCCGAATGTCGTCAAGCGCATCGGGCATGTGCGCGCCTTCAGCGTGTTCACGGCCCTGATCGCCATCGTTTCGCTGCTGACGGGCATTCTGATCGACCCGGTCTGGTGGCTGGCGCTGCGCGCGGTGACGGGTTTCTCCACTGCCGGAACGTCGATGATCATCGAAAGCTGGTTGAACGAGCGCGCCACCAATGAGAGCCGCGGCGTGATCTTCTCGCTCTATATCGCCATCACCCTTTTCGGCGTCGTCGGCGGCCAGATGATGATTCCCTTCGGCGAGACGTCCACGACCTTCTTCTTCATGATCTGCGGCATTCTCTATTGCGTAGCGATGCTGCCGACGCTGTTGTCCAGGGCCGCCTCGCCGCAGCCGCTGAAACAGGTCCGCCTCGACCTGCGCGGCCTCTACCGCAATTCGCCGGTTTCCTTCCTCGGCATCCTGCTCATCGGCATCGCCAACGGCGCCTTCGGCACGCTCGGCGCGGTCTTCGGCCGCCAGGCCGGGCTGTCGGACAGCACCGTCGCGGCGATGATGAGCGTGGCGATCTTCTCGGGCGCCGTCATGCAACTGCCGGCCGGCCGCATCTCCGACCGCATCGACCGCCGCTATGTGCTTGCCGCGCTCGCCGGGGTCGGCGCTTTCGCCGGCCTCCTGATCTTCCTCGTCGAGCCCGGCCAGGTCTGGATCGTTCTGACGTTGATCGCGATCTACGGCGCAGCCGCCAATGCGCTCTACCCGATCGCGGTTTCCCACGCCAACGACTTCGCGACCCCCGAGGATTTCGTGAAGGTTTCGGGCGGGCTCCTGCTGCTCTACGGCATCGGCACGATTATCGGCCCGACGATCGGCGGGCCGATAATGACCGCCAGCGGGCCTTATGGCCTCTTCATGATCACGGCCTGTGCGCATATGCTCATCACTGCCTATGCGATCGTCCGCAGCCGCCGGCGCGCACCGGTGCCCGCGGCCGAGCGCGAAAACTTCTCGCCGGTCAATGCCGGCACGGCGACGACGCCGGAGAGCCTGCAGCTCTCGCCGCGTGCGGCTCCGCTGGAGGAACTGCCGGACGAAGGCGCCGACGATCCCCAGGAAGAGGAGAGATCGAATGAGCCTGTTTGACGATGACCAACCGAAAAAGAAGACCGAGCACGAGATCGGCAGCGATCTTTCGCTGCTCTCCGTGGACGAACTGACCGCGCGCATCGCGCTTCTGACGGAGGAAATTGCAAGACTCGAAGCGGAAAGGCACCGCAAGTCGGCGAGCCGTTCGGCCGCCGAAAGCCTTTTCCGGTGAGCGCGGGATGGAATGGTTCGGCACTTTAATCCAGAAGAATGCTTAGGCTTTAACCGCAAATTAAGCATTTTCTGCGATTGTCCGAGCATCCGGTCCTTCCGGACTCAGACAATTTCACCGACTGGCGAATGGGTCTGATTTTTCTCCCTGTTTTACCTTGAGAGCCGCTTCACGCGGCTCTTTTTTTGCTTTGCGACAGGGCGGTCTCCAAAGAAGTGTGGAGATTAACCCTTTCTTAAGAATGCTCTTGCGCGGAATGCGGTATGGGATCATTCTTCGAGCATGGAGGGGCCTCAGGAAACTTTTCCCAGAGCCGCCCGTTTCCTGACAGTTGTGATGCGTTGGAACCAGGGAATACAGGCATGTCCGAAAGAGGATTGAATACCGTCAGTTTCGCCGGTCACGCTGCGTCTTCGGCGCAGTTCAAGGCGCTCTACGCTGAAGGGATGGGCCTGGTCGAGGAAACGGCAAGCTATCTCGATGGCCCTGGACGCACCGCCGCCAAGGTGCTGCCGCGCATGGCATCCGTTCTCTATGCTGCCGAGTCGATGCGCCTCACCACCCGGCTGATGCAGATGGCGTCATGGCTCCTGCTGCAGCGCGCCGTCAACAATGGCGAGATGAGCCGCGAGCAGGTGCTGTCGGAAAAGAGCAAGGTGCGACTCGACAGCTTCAACGTCGACCGCAGCGCGCCGGGCTGGAACGATCTGCCGGAGAGCTTCCGCGAGCTCATCGAGCGGTCGCTCCGGCTGCAGAACCGGGTCGCATTGCTCGACCGCGAGATTTATCGGCCGCAGGAAGCGACGACCTTCGTTCCGGACAACCAGAACGGCGTCAAGGCGCAGATAAAGCTGCTGCAGACGGCCTTCGGAGCGAGTTGAGCGAGGCAGAATCCTGCCGCTGTAAGCCAAAGCCCGGCCATGTGCCGGGTTTTTTGTTGGCGCGGGCGTGATTGCGGTTGGATCCTCGGGTCAAGCCCAGGGTCAAGCCTAAGAATCCATGCACGGACGACTTGAGCGACAAAGCACCTGCCCAAAGCCGGGCAGGAAAGAGCGGCAGCCAACAAAAAAGCCCGGCAATGCCGGGCTTCGAAACACGCTGTCGAGCGGCTGAAATCAGAGGCCGAGGCCTTCGAAGCGCTTCTTGAACTTGGAGACGCGGCCGCCGCGGTCGACGAGCTGCTGGTTGCCGCCGGTCCAGGCCGGATGCGACTTGGGGTCGATTTCCAGGTTCATGGTCGCACCTTCCGTACCCCAGGTCGAGCGGGTTTCGTATTCGGTGCCGTCGGTCATGACAACCTTGATCGTGTGGTAGTCGGGATGGATGTCTGCCTTCATAACAATCTTCCTAGAGTTCCAGGGTCCAATTGTCGCAAGGCATTGCGACTTTGGGACCGAACACGTAAATGAAGCCGCAGACCGCTCTTGGGCCGCGGCTTCCCAATTCGATGCCGTGCCTATACATGAAGGTCTGCGGGATAACAAGTGCCGCGCGGAAGACTTGTGATCTCTGCATGGTTCGTCGGATCGGCACGGTCCGGGGCGCCAGCAGATCGCAGTCGCACAGCTCTGGCGCCTCGGCGGCGCACAGGCCTGTGGCCCCGTGACAGGCGAACGGGGGGCTATGTGCCAAGACAAGAAAAACAACCGCCGGCGCGCAGGTCCATCCGCCCGCTCGCAACCGTGCTGCCTTATCTCTCACGTTACCGCGGCCTCGCGATCGGCGCCGCCGTCTCTCTGACCGTCGCAGCGGCCACCACGCTGACCCTGCCGCTGGCCGTTCGACGGATGATCGATCACGGCTTCTCCAGCTCCGATTCCGGCTTCATCAACACCTATTTCTCCATGCTGATGGTGCTTGCAGTGGTCCTCGCCCTTGCCAGTGCCGCCCGCTATTACTTCGTGATCTCGCTCGGCGAGCGCATCGTCGCCGATCTCAGACGCGACGTCTTCGCACGCGTCATGCAGCTCTCGGCCTCATTCTTCGACGTCAATCAGTCCGGCGAAATCGTCTCGCGGCTGACGGCCGACGCGACTCAGATCAAGTCGGCAGTGGGTGCGACGGCATCGGTGGCGCTGCGCAACCTTATCCTCTGTCTCGGCGCAATGGGCATGATGGTCTATACGAGCCCGAAGCTTTCGAGCCTCGTGCTTGCGGCGATCCCCCTCATCGTCTTCCCCCTCGTCGGCTTCGGACGCTCGGTACGCCGGCGTTCCCGCGAAGCGCAGGACATGCTCGCGGCCGCCTCCGCCTATGCCGGGGAAGCGATCGCCGCCACCCGCACCGTGCAGGCCTTCAACGGTGAGGAGAGCGCGCGCTCGCGCTACGGCAGCGCTGTGGAGGCGGCCTATCGCGCCGCGCGCGCTGCGACCAAAGCGCGCTCGGTGCTGACCGCCTTTGCCATCACCATGGTCTTCGGAAGCGTCGTCGCCGTGCTCTGGTTCGGTGCGCGGGACGTCCTGGCGGGCTCGCTTTCCGCGGGGACGCTCGGTCAGTTCCTGCTCTATTCCGTTTTTGCGGCAGGCAGCCTCGGCGCACTCTCGGAAGTGTGGGGCGAGCTCTCTCAGGCGGCGGGGGCCGCCGAGCGTCTGAACGAGCTGCTGAACGAAGTGCCGGAGATCGGGGCGCCCGAGCATCCGGTCGCAATGCCCGTCCCTGCCGCCGGTGCGGTGGAGTTCGACGGTGTCCACTTCGCCTATCCCGCCCGGCCGGACTATAAGAGCCTCCGAGGCTTGAGCTTTGCGGTAAGACCGGGCGAGACGGTGGCCATCGTCGGCCCGTCCGGCGCCGGCAAGAGCACGGTCTTCTCGATGCTCCTGCGTTATTACGACCCGGCGAAAGGCACCATCCGCGTCGACGGTACGGACATACGCGCCGTCCATCCCGAGGATCTGCGGGAGAGACTTGCGATCGTGCCTCAGGACGTGACCATCTTCGCCACCTCGGTGCACGACAACATCGCCTTCGGCGTGCCGGACGCAAGCCGTGAAGCGGTGCGCGCCGCCGCCGTCGCGGCGCAGGCCGAAGAGTTCATCGGCAGGCTGGACCAGGGCTACGACACGCTGGTCGGCGAGCGCGGGGTGACCCTTTCGGGCGGTCAACGCCAGCGCATCGCGATCGCCCGCGCCATCCTCAAAAACGCTCCGATCCTCCTTCTCGACGAGGCCACCTCGGCGCTCGATGCGGAGAGCGAAACGCTGGTGCAGAAGGCGCTTGAGAACCTGATGCAGGAGCGTACGACGCTCGTCATCGCCCATCGGCTCGCCACCGTGCTCAAGGCGGATCGCATTCTGGTAATGGAGCACGGCCGTATCGTCGAGGAAGGAACCCACGAATCGCTGATCCGCCAGGGCGGGCTTTATGCGAAGCTTGCACGGCTCCAGTTCGATCACGGCGCAGAAGCACTGTTCGTCGGCTCGCCCGCGCCTATTTCTCCGTGAGCTTGAGCTCGATGCGGCGGTTCTGCGCGCGTGCTTCCTGGCTTTCGCCCGGTGCGATGGGCTGATACTCCCCGAAGCCGGCCGCCACCAGCCGGTCGGCCGGGACGCCTTTCGAGATCAGGAACTTGACGACGGACGTCGCGCGGGCGGACGACAGTTCCCAATTGTCCCGGAAGCGCCCTATCCCCGACAGCTGAACGTCGTCCGTGTGGCCGTCCACGCGCAGCACCCAGTTGATCTCCGCCGGGATCTCCTTGGCAAGGTCGAGAAGGGCTGTCGCAAGTTTCGCCATCTCGGTCTGCCCTTCCGGGTTCAGGTCGCTGCCGCCCGATGGAAAGAGCACTTCCGACTGGAACACGAAACGGTCGCCGACGATGCGGATGTTTTCCCGATCCGACAGGATTTCCCTCAGCCTGCCGAAGAAGTCCGAACGGTAGCGGTTGAGCTCCTGGACACGCTGCGCCAAGGCGACGTTCAGCCTGCGGCCGAGATCGGCTATCTTGGCCTGCGAGGCATCGTCCTTCGCCTCCGATGCCTGGAGTGCGCCTTCGATGGCGGCGATCTGGCTGCGAAGCGCTGCGATCTGCTGGTTCAACAGTTCGATCTGGCTCATGGCCCGGGCGCTGACCTGCCGCTCGTTTTCGAGCTCGGAGCCAAGCCGGCCGATCTTTTCGTCGGCGACTTCGGCACTGCCGGCGCCCCGGTCGAGCAGGGCCTGCAGGCGGGACCGCTCGCCTTCCGACTGTGAAAGCGACGCCTGCAGGTTGGCGAGCGAATCCTCGAGATCCTGCTTGCCGCTTTTCTCGAGCGCCAGGAGCTGGGTGAGTTCGTTGATCTGGCTGTTCAGCCGGTTGAGCACCTCGTCCTTGCCGCTGATCTCCCGGCCGAGCAGGAACTGCGCGGTGACGAAAACGCTGAGCAGGAACATGATCGCCATGAGCAGCGTCGAGAGTGCGTCGACGAAGCCCGGCCAGTAGTTGATCGCCCGCGGATCGCGGCGTCGGGAAAGCGCCATGGTCAATCCCCTCCGCCGTCTTCGATGCGGCTGAGCTTCGCCTGTCCTGCGGCCTTCTCGCTTTGCACGGTGATCCGGTCGGCCTGGCCGATGCGCGCCGTCAGCCGGTCGAGCGTCTTGCGCATCGCCTTGGCTTCCTCCTGCTGCGCCTCGATCCAGTCGCGCAGCATCTGCTGCTCGCCGCGCATGTTCTTGACGAGGCCCTGGATGCCTTCGGCGAGGCTCGCCATGGCCGCGGTGGTGCGCTGGTTCACGCCGCCGTCATGCGTCAGGCGCGTAAGCTGGTCGGTGAGCCGCCGCAGCTCTTCCACCGGAGCGCCGTCGGTCATGTCGCCCGGCGAGGAAAAACCGGAGCTGACGTCGGTTACCGACGAAAGCCAATTCTCGAGCTCCGTATAGAAGCGATTCTGCGCGCGTCCCGCCTGCAGATCGAGAAAGCCCACGATGAGCGAACCGGAAAGACCGAAGAGCGAGGCGGAGAACGCCGTTCCCATGCCGGTGAGAGGCGCCGAAAGGCCGCTCTTGAGGGAGCTCAGGAGATCGTCGGTGCTGCCGCTTCCCGCATCCAGCGACTGGATCACGGTGTTGATGGAACCGATGGTGCCGAGCAGGCCCCAGAACGTGCCGAGCAGGCCGAGGAAAACGAGAAGTCCGGCGAGATAGCGGGTGATGTCGCGCGACTCGTCGAGGCGCGCAGCGATTGAATCCAGGATGGACCGGAGCGCGGCCGTCGAGATTGCCGTCGTTTGGCGCCCCCCGATGAGAGCACGCATTGGCGCAAGCAGCACCGGATCGCGCCCGACCTTATCGGCGCTGCCGGCGGCACGGAAGGAGTTGAACCAGCGAACCTCGGGTCTGAGACTGAGGACATGGTTGAACGCCAGCAGGATACCGATCACGAGCACGCCCAGGATCAGCCCGTTGAGGCCGGGATTGCCGGCGAAGGCCTCGCTTGCCTGGCGGAAGAGGATTGCAGCGACGAAACCGACGATGATCAGGAAAAGGACCATCGTCCAGAAATAGGGCATCGGGCTCGAAAGCTTGTGCGGACCGTAGTCCTCCTCCACGTCTTCGCGATCGCGCCACCCGGACAGATTCAGTTTCGCCATAAGTTCGCCAGTCTCCCGGTTTTGCGGCAGTTTCCGCGCCTGTCCGACGAACAAGAGGCCGGCCGCATCACTCTGAATCGCTGCACCATTCCCAAATCGGAGACGATCGAAGAGCGGTGCTGCCGATGGCCGCAGGCCATCCGTATTGGCCCGGAGACTAGTGGAAGTTTGCGCCGAATTGAAGGGAAAACAAAGGGCACGGCACTAAAGCGCGTCGCATTCAAATCGAAAACATACGGCGCGCTTCAGCTTGCTGTTTTATGCATGTTGCCGTCCCGGAAACGTTGCACCGTTCCGGGCGAACTATATTGCCGTTACTTGGACGGAATCGGGCGCTGGATCACCTCGCGAAGCGCCTTTGCGATATGCTCGTTGCCGCAGACGATCGAACCTGCTTCCAGCGGTTTGCTGCCGCCTTCGGCATCGGTGGACCACCCGCCGGCCTCGCGGATGAGCAAGAGGCCGGCAGCCATGTCCCAGGCGGCAAGGTCCCGTTCCCAGAAGCCGTCGAAGCGGCCGGCCGCAACATAGGCGAGATCGAGCGAGGCGGAGCCCATGCGGCGAATGCCGGCGACCTCGCCCATGACGTGGCGCAGCTCGACCAGATACTTGCCGTGATTGCCGCGGCCGAGATGGGGCGTGCCGGTCCCGATCACGGCATCGGAGAGGGCCTTGCGCGCGCCGACGCGCAGGCGTCGATCATTCAGGAAGGCGCCGCCGCCTCGCTCGGCGGTGTAGAGCTCGTCCGTCGCCGGGTTGAAGACGACCGCGCCGACGATCTCGCCCTGGCGCTCGAGCGCGACGGAGATCGCGAAATGCGGAATGCCGTGCAGGAAATTGGTGGTTCCGTCGAGCGGATCGACGATCCAGCGATGGGCGCCGTCCGTTCCCTTGATCTCCTCGCCCTCCTCGCCGAGGAAGCCGTAGGTCGGGCGAGCCTTCATGAGCTCCTCACGGATGATCCGCTCGGCCTTGCGGTCCGCCTGCGAAACGTAGTCGGCCGGTCCTTTCAAGGAAACCTGCAGGTTCTGTACTTCGCCGAAATCGCGTGCCAGCGACTTGCCGGCCTTGAAGACAGCCTGGACCATGACATTGAGAAGGGCGGAGCGGGCCATACGGCAATTCCTCTAGCGAAGGCCGGCCGAGACCGCTCGACCGGACATTGAACCTGTCTGACAGTCCGCATGCGGGCCGCAGCTCGAAGCGCGGGCAGGAGAACCGTCGTCAAAAAACCGAGTGAGATGTCACTCCGTCCGCGGCGGCACAGGGGTGGGAGGCCGCAGACAAAACCGGGGCTTCAAGACCACAAAAACCCCGGAAGTTCAAGCGAAATAGATCGGGTCTGCCGGGCGTGTCAGGTCGAGCGATATTTGTTTGCCGCCGCCAGCGCCGATTTCTGCTGCGTTTCGTTGAGGCCGAGATAGAAATCCTCGAGCGCATCGTCCTTGAGGCCGGCCCGGCGCGAGAGCACGTACCACTTTGCCGCCTCCACCGGGTTCGGACGGGTTCCAATGGCATTGACGTAGAGATGGGAAAGCCGGTTCTGGGCGACGACGTTGCCGCTTTCGGCGGCGCGTTTCATCCAGGCAAACCCCTCTTCGAGATTGCGGTCGCCGGCAATACCCTCGATCAGCCAGATGGCAATGTCGAGCTGGGCGGTATCATAGCCCGCCCGCGCCGCCCTGAGCAGCCACTCGCGCGCACGGGCCCGCTTGCTCTCCTCTATGCCGTCGACATTGAGATAGATCTGCGAGAGCGCATACTGCGCATCCGCAATGCCCTGCTCGGCGGATTTCTCGTAATAAGGCATCGCCGCCTTCAGCCCCCGCTCGCCCGGCATGTCGGCCACGAGCGTTTGCCCGTAGTTGAACTGGGCCGAGGCGTTGCCGAGATCGGCAGCCTTCTTCATCAGTTCGTCGGCCTTCTTCCGGTCGCGCTTGACGTAGCGGCCCTCCATCAGGATCAGGGCATATTTGAACATGGCCGCCGGGTCGCCATTGTTCGCCGCCTGGCCGTACCAGAACGCCGCCGCCTTGGCGTCGCGTGCAACGCCGAGACCCTGTTCCAGGATCGCGGCGACAAGCGTCTGGGCGGCGGGGTCGCCGAGCTGGGCCCGCGGCAAGGCAAGGTCGATCGCCGTCAGGTAGTACCCTCGCTGGAAGGCGCCGTAGGCTTCGTCGATCTTGCCGGTGAAGGGCTTTTCCTCGGGAAGAGCCGGCAATTCGGCTCCCATGCGATCGAAAACGGTGACGCCCTTCGAAGGCGCACTGCCGTCGCCGGGCTTCGGCTTTTCCGGAGCGGCCGTTGCCGGTTTGCGCTCCGCATCCTCCGGCAGGACCGCGCCGTTGAAAGGCGTGATCCGCCCGCGCTTCGACGCGCTGCCCTCGTCGGCCGGCGCAGGCGCGACCGGTTGCTGAGCCACGGCGGGCGCGACTGCAAGAAGCATCGCGGTGGCAAGGGCTGCGGGCCGGCTGGATTTGACGAGAGAGCGGATTACCATCGGCAGGTCTTAACCTTCAAACCGTGGCGCTTTTTCGTCAAGCAATGCGTTGACCGCCGCAACCACCGACGGCGCCTGACCGGCCTCGCCGAATACGGCAAGGCGGAGCGCAACGAACTCGGCACCGGTTTCGGCGACCGGAAGCGCGGATTGCGGATCCGTGCCGCCCATGACGATGCAGGGAATTTCGATCATCGACGCCCACCATTCGGCGAGTGCCAGGTTCTTCGGATGCGCCTCCGGCTTTATGTCGCCATCCGTGCGGCCAAAGAAAACGTAATCGGGCCGCAGCTCGCCGATCTCGAGCGCATGGTGACGGTCTGTGGCGTTGCCGCCGCCGACGATCAACTTCGGCGCGTGCCGCTCGATCGCATCTGCAAGCGCATCCGGACCGCCGGCGATGTGGAGACCGTCCGCCTTCGCCCGTCCGGCGACGCGCGTGTCGCCCTCGATCAAGGCCGCGGCGCCGGCCTGCTGGATAACCGGCACGAGCGCTTCCGCATGCTTCTGGAAATCCGCATCGCCGAGCGCGTATTGCGGCACGATCACGGACGCTACGTCGCCGCCCCTCAGCGCCTCGCCGACGAGTTTCGCGCGTTCCGCGCTATCTGCGATGTCCGGAACGACCAGCACGAGGCGGCAGCGGTCTTCAATGTTGCTCATGGGTCAATCCTGGCGATCTCGCTTCGGGCCGGAAGCCGGCACTCGATTTCATTGCGGAAAACCGATAGACGGAGATGACAAAAGGATCAACCGCCGCCAATGCTTCCCGACATCGACTTCTATCTCGTTGCCGTTCCGGCCGTCGTGCTCGTTGGCCTGTCCAAGGGGGGCATGGGCGAGGCCCTGTCGCTGATGGGCGTCCCGATCCTGTCCATGGTCGTTTCGCCCGTACAGGCCGCGGCGCTGCTCCTGCCGATCCTCATCGCCATGGACATCGTTTCCCTTTTGATCTGGCGCAAGCACGGGGATCGGCAAACCCTTGTGATGCTCCTCCCGGGCGCCCTCGCCGGCATCGCGGTCGGCTGGGCCACGTCCGCCTATGTGCCCCGCGATGCGCTGAGGTTGATCATCGGGCTCATCACCGTCGTCTTCGTACTGCGCTATGTCTACACCCTGTGGCGCAGCCGCAATGGTCCGCCCATCCAGCCGAAACCGCAGCGCGCCGGTCCGGCAGCACTCTGGGGCTCCTTCGCCGGCTACGGCAGCTTCGTCGCCCATGCCGGCGGTCCGCCCTTCCAGATATACGCACTGCCGCTGAAGCTCGCGCCGCGCGAATATACCGGCACCATCGTGCGCTTCTTCGCGACCCTCAATGCGGTGAAGCTCATCCCCTATTTCGCCCTTGGCCAACTCGATCTCAGCAATCTCAAGACCTCGGCAACGCTCTTCCCGCTGGCCATGGTCGCGACCGCCTGCGGCGCCTGGACCGTTCGGCGGATGAAGGCGCAGGTCTTTTATCCCTTCATGTACACGATGGCCTTCCTCGCCGGCTCGAAGCTCGTATGGGATGGGCTCCGGAGCATCGTATCGGGAGGAGTGTAGCGGGTGCTGCTGTGCGAAGCACATTCCGCACCGCACAATTTTCTTGCCGCTCCGGGGGAATTCGCCTAACGTCCGCGCATGACGATCGCGGACCCATTCGATGCCATTGCGGATCCGAACCGGCGCCATCTGCTGGAGGAACTCAGGCGCGCGCCAAGAACCGTCAACGAGCTCGCCGAAGGTCTGCCGATCAGCCGGCCCGCCGTCTCCCAGCATCTGAAAGCCCTGCTTGACTGCAGTCTGGTATCAGTTTCGACCAGCGGCACACGGCGGATCTACGCGATCAACAAGCCGGGTTTCGACCGGCTCAACCTGTGGCTGGACCAATTCTGGTCCTGATGCATTCCGTTCGGCGCGCAAAGCCGACCGGACCTTGGTCCGGTCAAGCAATGCAATTTATCTTTTCGGGATTGTTTTGACCCTATCGTTGCATCGCCTCTGCAGTTCCGCGTGGCGATGCATCCCGATTCAATCGGGAGTACCGTTCACGCTCAGTGCGTCGAGGAACGGAGTCTTTCGATTTCGTCCTTGATGCGCAGCTTCCGTCGCTTGAGTTCGCTGATCAGTTCGTCCTCGCAGGACGGAGAGTTCAGAGCCTCGTGTAGCTCCTCTTCAAGGACGCCATGTTTTTTCTCAAGCGTTGCAAGATGAGCCTCAATGGTCATTGGCAGTCCCTTCCCTTTAGCTTGCATCCGGCACGCAAATGCCGGATGTTCCATGGTTGAAACCTTTTTAATGTGCCATGCCATTTTTCATTTGTCGAAGGCGAAATGATGACGCCGGGTAACTTCCCGTCGCTAACCAAGATGTGGTAGAGCGACGCAGGAATTTCCGGATCGCGGATCGGCGAAGCCGGGCTTATGGGGATCGCTTTGCATGCCGGACCAGGACCAGGCCGAACTCAGACTGACTATCGCGCGCCTGAGGCAGGAACACGAAGACTACGACGCGGCAATCAACGCGATGATCCAGACGGGTTGCGACGCCTTGCGCGTCCAGCGCATGAAAAAGAAGAAGCTGGCCATCAAGGACAAGATCACCAAGATCGAAGACCAGATCATTCCCGACATCATCGCCTGAAATGGACCGAGACGTGACCGATACTACGCCCCCGCCCGTCGCCATCATCATGGGAAGCCAGTCGGACTGGGAGACGATGAAGAACGCGGCCGACACGCTCGAGGCGCTCGACATCGCTTACGAAGCCCGGATCGTTTCCGCCCATCGCACGCCCGACCGCCTGGTCCGCTTCGCCAAGGGCGCGCGCGACGAGGGGTTCCAGGTGATCATCGCCGGCGCCGGCGGTGCGGCGCATCTTCCCGGCATGTGCGCGGCCATGACGCCGCTTCCGGTCTTCGGCGTCCCGGTCCAGTCGAGAGCGCTTTCCGGCCAGGACAGCCTGCTGTCGATCGTGCAGATGCCGGCCGGCATTCCGGTCGGCACGCTTGCGATCGGCAAGGCGGGCGCCATCAATGCGGCACTTCTGGCCGCCGCCGTGCTCGCGCTCGGTGACGAGGATCTTGCCGACCGTCTCGACGACTGGCGCGAACAGCAGACCGT
The DNA here is from genome assembly GCF_036245905.1 of Sinorhizobium sp. KGO-5. Classification (NCBI taxonomy): domain Bacteria; kingdom Pseudomonadati; phylum Pseudomonadota; class Alphaproteobacteria; order Hyphomicrobiales; family Rhizobiaceae; genus Sinorhizobium; species Sinorhizobium sp. KGO-5. The sequence goes on along the minus strand of NZ_BDIZ01000001.1, from coordinate 289,851 downwards.
ATCGGTCGCGGAATATCCGGTAGACGAGGCATGAAGACCATCGGCATCATCGGTGGCGGCCAGCTTGGCCGCATGCTGGCCATGGCCGCTGCCCGCCTGAACTTCCGCACCGTGGTGCTCGAGCCGCAGCCGGACTGTCCGGCGGCGCAGGTGGCGAACGACCAGATCATTGCCGCCTACGATGATCCGCGCGCGTTGGACGAGCTTGCGCGGGTGGCGGATCTCATCACTTACGAATTCGAGAACGTCCCGGTCTCGGCCGCCGAGCAACTCGCCCGTTCGCGGCCGGTCTTCCCGCCGCCGAAGGCGCTGGAAGTCGCGCAGGACCGTCTCGTCGAGAAACGCTTCATCAACGGCTGCGGCATCGCCACCGCCGGATTCCATCCCGTCGACAGCCAGGCCGATCTGGAGGCCGCCCTTGCGGACTTCGGCGGGGCCGGCGTGCTCAAGACCCGCCGGCTCGGCTACGACGGCAAGGGCCAGCGCGTCTTCCGTTCCGCTGCCGACGATCCGGCCGGCGCCTATGTGGCGCTCGGACAGGTCCCGCTGATCCTCGAAAGCTTCGTGCCGTTCGACCGGGAGATCTCGGTCATCGCCGCACGCGCGCCCGACGGCACCACCGCCTGTTTCGATCCCGCCGAAAATGTGCATCGCAACGGCATTCTCCACACATCGACCGTGCCCGCATCCGTCGGCGGGTCGACCACGGCGGCCGCCCGCAAGGCGGCAACCGCCATTCTCGACGCGCTCGGCTATGTCGGCGTCATCGGTGTCGAGTTCTTCGTTCTGGCCGACGGCGGCGTCGTCGCAAACGAGATCGCGCCGCGCGTACACAATTCCGGCCACTGGACGGAGGCCGCTTGCGTCGTTTCGCAGTTCGAGCAGCATATCCGCGCGATTGCAGGCCTGCCCCTCGGCGACCCGTCGCGCCATTCGGATTGCGTGATGCAGAACCTCGTCGGCGACGATATCGCCCGCGTTCCGGACCTGCTTGCCGAACGCAATGTGCTCCTTCATCTCTACGGCAAGGCCGAGGCGCGGTCCGGCCGCAAGATGGGGCACTTCACCCGCCTGCTCTGACCGGGACGCCATGGAAGGCGGGGACAGGCGGCAAAATCCCCGTCATGCGGTTGACACGATTGGGGCGACACGGTATGTGCCTGCCTACTTGAACAGCGCGCTGAACGGCGCGCTTTTGATTGTTGGAATTACCGGGCGAATTTTCGTTCCCCGAAACCCTGCGGATCAGGAAAAATGAAGATCAAGAATTCGCTCAAGTCCCTGAAGACCCGTCACCGCGAAAACCGTCTGGTTCGTCGCAAGGGCCGCGTCTACATCATCAACAAGCTGAACCCGCGCTTCAAGGCACGCCAGGGCTGATGCTTGCTGCAGGCCGTGCCTGCAGCGCCGCGCGTCTTGGCGGATGCGCAAAGGTCGTAGCACTCGGCTTGCTGCACGTCTCCTGAATCGGCGCGATTCAAGGAAAATCCGGAACACGGCGGCTTGCTCGCCGATTTCCCAAAATTGATTTGATCTTGTTTCATGGCGGGCTACGATGTCCGCCATGCGTGTTTTCATGAAGCTGATACTGGCATCTCTTGCCGTGACCTCCGCCGCGATAGTGGCCGCCACGCCGCTTAGTGCGGCAGAACCCTCGCCTCAGGCCGAGGTCGCTGCGCTTACCACTCCGAAAGAGCGTGTCGATGCCCTCTTCGCCGATCTCAAGAAGGAAGGCGATGAGGACAAGGCCCGGCAGGTGGCCGATCGCATCCGTCTCGAATGGCAGGATTCCGGTAGCGCGACCGTGAATCTCCTGATGCAATGGGCCAACAAGGCGATTGCCGATGAGAAGCAGTCGGCGGCGCTCGATCTTCTGGACCAGGCGCTTGCCCTCGCCCCCGACTATGTCGAAGGCTGGAACCGCCGCGCCACACTGCACTACCAGATGGGCAACTTCCGAAAGTCGATGTCCGACATAAATCATGTCCTTGCCCTGGAGCCTCGCCATTTCGGCGCGCTCGCCGGCATGGCCACCATGCTCGAGGCCGCCGGGAAGGATGAACTTGCCATGCGCGCATGGCAGCAATTCCTCGACATCTACCCCTCCGACCGGAAGGCGCAGGAGCAACTCGGCGAACTCGCGGAAAAGCTTGCCGGCAGCCGCACGTGACCGGCACCTGAGGACGCGAGAACGTCCGGCAGGCAGGCGCAAGGCGTCGCCACCGGCCGTCCGGAAGTGCGTTGGATTAAATGGTTAGAGCATTTCAGTGTTTCTATGAAACGTTGAAATGCTCTAAGACGCGCTGTGAACGTGGAGAGCGGACGAAGCCGGCGCCGAGAGCCCCTTCGCCCCGCTTGCGGGGAGAAGGTGCCGGCAGGCGGATGAGGGGCTGCGTCGAAATGCGCTCGATCGAGCAGGCGGCGACTCAGATGCCCGATTGGCCGTCCGAGCCGATATAGGCGATGCGCAGCATGTTGGTGGCGCCGGGGGTACCGAGCGGCACGCCCGCGGTAACGATGATTCGGTCTCCCGGCTTGCCGAAGCCTTCCGTCGAGACGATTCGACAGGCGCGGTTGACCATGTCGTCAAGATCGGTCGCATCCCCTGTGACGACGCAGTGCAGCCCCCACACCACGGAAAGCCGGCGAGCCGTCTGGACGATCGGCGAAAGTGCGATGACAGGCACCTGGGGACGCTCGCGCGCAGCGCGCAGCCCGGTGGTGCCGGAGGAGGTGTAGGTCACGATCGCGGCAAGCTTGAGCGTCTCGGCGATCTGGTGAGCGGCAAGCGAGATGGCGTCCGCGCCCGTTGCTTCCGGCGGCGTGCGCTGAGCGTAGATGATCCCCGGATAATGCGGATCGCGCTCGACGTTGCTGGCGATCGACGCCATGGTCGAAACCGCCTCGACAGGGTACTCGCCGGAGGCGGATTCGGCCGAAAGCATCACCGCATCGGCACCCTCGAACACGGCGGTCGCCACGTCCGACACTTCTGCGCGCGTCGGCACAGGCGAGGAGATCATCGATTCGAGCATCTGCGTGGCGACGACGACCGGCTTGCCCGCGCGCCGGCAGGCACGCGTCAGTTGCTTCTGAAGCCCGGGTACGGATTCGAGCGGCATTTCGACGCCGAGGTCCCCGCGTGCCACCATCAGCGCGTCCGAAAGCTCGATGATCTCGTCGATCCGCTCGATCGCCTGCGGCTTCTCGATCTTCGACATCAGTCCAACGCGGCCGCGGGCGATCTTGCGAACCTCGGCAAGGTCCTCAGGGCGCTGGATGAAGGAAAGCGCCACCCAATCGACCTCTCCTGTCGCCAGCACGGCGTCGAGGTCGACGCGGTCCTTGTCGGTCAGCGCACCCACGCCGAGCAGCGTATCGGGCAGGCTGACGCCCTTGCGATCCGAGATCCGCGTGCCGGAAACGACCGTGGTGACGATGCTCTTGCCATCGGTCTTTTCGGCGCGCAGGTGCAGCTTGCCATCGTCGATGAGCAAGCGATGGCCGGGCTTCACCGCTTCGAGGATCTCCGGATGCGGAAGATAGACGCGGCGGCTGTCGCCGGGCACATCGCGGTTGTCGAGCGTAAAGGTCTGGCCGGTCTTGAGTTCGACCTTGCCTTCGGCGAACTTTCCGACGCGCAGCTTCGGCCCCTGCAGATCGGCGAGGATGCCGATCGGACGGCCGCAGCGCGCCTCGACCAAACGGATCCGTTCGATCAGCGTGCGCATGACCTCATGGCTCGCATGGCTCATGTTGATTCGGAACAGATCGGCCCCCGCCTCGTGCAGCTTCTGAATCATCTGCTCGTCGGCCGATGCCGGCCCGAGTGTCGCGAGGATTTTGACTTTCCTGTTCCGTCTCATCAATTCTGGCTTTCCTGCGTGCCGGGCGTGTCGGAAAGCTGAACCATCCAGCTTCCCTGCCGCCCCGTGTCGTATTCCTTGAATCCCATGCGCTGGAAGCCGCGGGCGAAGCAGTCCTGCACGCCGACGATCTTGAACTCGTTTTCGGCCACGCACATGTTGACGTCGCCGGTCCAACGGCCGCCCTTGGCCGCATCTTCCGCATAGAGATAATAATATCGGGACTGAAGTTCGCCTTCGATCAGCGTGGCGCAGGTGGTCGCTGGAACCTGCCACCAGCCTTCGGTCACCCAGCCTTCCTTGGCCCGATAACCGATCGCCACGCCGACCAGAGTCTGCGTCCCGTTGCAGACTCGAAAATCAGCGCGGGCATCGCCGGCAGAGAGAAATGAAGCGGAAATTGCTAAGAAAAACAGGAGGATGGATCCAAACGTCATCGACCCCGGCTTCACTCTGGAAAAAGGATATCTAGACACGGCTTCCTACGGAACTCCGTTTTGATTTGCGTGGCACTTTCTTGCGACGCCCAGCCTTGAAAGTCAACGCAACTCTAATCGATTATAATCGTCATTCCTGTGACGGAACGGCATAAGAGCTTCGCGTTTTTCTTGCGAATGGCAGCTTTGCGTGCAATCAGGTGGGTACCTTTAGCCTGGCAGGAGCCGAATGCACCATTACTCTCCTTACGAGATCACCGGGGGCGATCCGGCAAAGGGTCTCGTGCTGGTTGCCGACCATGCAATGAACCGGCTGCCGCCGGAATATGGCCGGCTCGGCCTGCCCGAAAGCGCCTTCGAGCGTCACATCGCCTACGATATCGGCATCGAACCGCTGACGCGGCAATTGTCGGACGCACTCGGCGCACCGGCCGTGCTCGGCTGTTTCTCGCGCCTCCTGATTGATCCGAATCGCGGCGAAGACGACCCCACCCTGATCATGAAGATTTCCGATGGCGCGATCGTTCCGGGCAACCACCCGATCTCGGACGAGGAGTGGCAGAACCGCATAAGGCGCTTTCACCGCCCCTACCACGAGGCCGTATCCGAAACCGTCGCCCGGTCCGCCGCGGCCGGCGCAAGAGCGCCTCTCGTCATTTCCCTGCATTCCTTCACGCCCTTCTGGAAGGGTGTGGCACGCCCCTGGCATGCCTCGGTTCTCTGGGACAACGACCCGCGCGCCGTGTTTCCGCTAATCGAACGGCTGGAGGCCGCCGGCGACATCGTCGTCGGCAACAACGAGCCCTATGACGGCGCGCTGCGTGGCGATACCATGTACCGGCACTGCATGGCTCCCGGGATTGCGCATGCGCTGATAGAGGTCCGCCAGGACCTGATCGCCGATGCCGCGGGCGTCGCCGCCTGGGCGGAACGTCTGGCGCCCATCCTTGCGGCGCTCAACGCCCTGCCGGAGCTTCATGCATACCAGCGCCACCCGTCCCGCACGGGCGCTTACAGCGACTGAAGAAGAGGAGGCCACCCCGATGAGCGAAATCAACCCGGAACAGCGCACCGCTTTCGAGGCCGCGGCCTTCCGCCGACTGCTCGAGCATCTGCGCGAACGCAGCGACGTCCAGAACATCGACTTGATGAACCTCGCCGGCTTCTGCCGCAATTGCCTGTCGAACTGGTATCGCGAGGCGGCGGAGGCCTCCGGCGTGCCGATGAGCAAGGAGGAATCCCGGGAGATCGTCTACGGCATGCCCTATGAGGAATGGCGGGCGCAGAACCAGGCTGAGGCCTCGTCCGAGCAGAAAGCCGCGTTCGAACGCAATCGCCCGAAGGAGTAAGACCTGCGCGGGAAATGCCTGTGTTGTTGCGCAATCGCCCTTGACCTCGGCGGCCGTTCACGGCAGTTCACAGCACCCGGAAAATTCATCCCCACAAGGAGACGACCATGTCGGATGCTCACGGCATTGCCCGCGACCAGCTTCGCGCTTTCATCGAACGGATCGAACGGCTGGAAGAAGAGAAGAAGACCATCGCCGACGACATCAAGGATGTCTATGGCGAGGCAAAATCGATGGGCTTCGATGCCAAGATCCTGCGCAAGGTGATTTCGATCCGCAAGCAGGACGCCGACGAGCGCATGGAACAGGAAGCGATCCTCGACACCTACCTCCAGGCGCTGGGCATGATCCCTGCCGCCGAATCCGAGGACGCGGCCTGACTCAGCAAAAAGCCCGCCGGCGGACTGACCTGGCGGGCTTTTTATATTTGAGCGGCAATCGAAGGCTCAGTTTGTGCTGAACTTCTTCACTTCCATGAAGTTGACCGCGCTGCCGCTGAAGCGCGCCGTATCGACCGCTCCGCTATTGCTGGTGAAGCCGGCCGCATAAACGGTCGTCGGAGCGACGCGGAGCGACTTGCTGACGAAGCGCGGGGCCTTGACCGGCTTCGACAGGGTAGCCACACGGCCCGCCGAAAGTGCCCACTCGGAAATGATCTTCTGCGTCAGTTTCGGTTCCGTGCGCACGGAAGACCGGCTCTTCGCCTGGGCATCCTGCCTCTTGGGACGGGCGCCCTTCGAGGGAGCATCGGCCTCCGTGTCGAAGGCGCTGTCGAAGATCGCCTCACGTGAAGCGGAACCCGACTGCGGCGCATAGGCGGCGACCTCGATCGCCGGAGAAAATGCAGGCGCCCGATCCTCGCTGGTCGGCGCTGCGAGGGCAACGCGCGTACCGGCGGCACTCGGCGGCTGCGCCGCGGAAGCGAGCGCAGGCCCATCCGCAGAAGCGGGAATGGTGACCTCGGCGTGAGCCACGGCCGCGAGCGCCTCTTCGCCGGCCGGACGCATTCCCGGCACCGGCACGAAGCCGAACTCCTGCGCCTGGCCGTCGGCGGAGGCGACGAGCGTCTCGTTGGCGATCAAGGCGTTCATGTCGCGACGGTCGAGCATTTGCGGAACCGGAACCTTGAGAGTGCTCAAATCCGCGAATTCCGAAGGCACGGCCGCTGTCTGCGGCATGGCAGCTGCCAGCGCCTCCTGGGCACTGTTCTTTTCCGGCGCGACGAGTGCAACCGCTACGCCGCCGTCAGCCGGAGTTTCCTTGAATGCCGGTCGCACGGCCGGCACCGGTGCGTTGATATCCTGCTGCCCGGCAGGCGCCGCAGTGGAACCTGCAACACCGGGAAGAGCATCCTGGGCCGCCGGCGCCGATGCGGTCTGAACCTTGGCCGGAGCTTCCTCTTCGGCGCCGCCGGCAGCAATTGCCGCGGGTTCTTCATCCTCGTCGCCGCCTCCGCCGAAGAGCGCGGCGAAGAGGTTGCGGCGCTTGCCGGTATCGCCCGGCCCCTTGGCGCCGCCGCCTGCGACCTGGATCGCCGATGCGCCGACGCGGCGCTTGTAATCGGCCACAGCCTGCTCATAGCCCGGCAGCGGCCTTCCGTCGGAGGGAATATGCATGGTCTTGCCGTCCGGGAAGAGCCGCGCGAGCTCGTTGCGCGTCATGCGCGGCCATGCGCGTACCCCGCCGACGTCCATATGGACGAAGGGCGAACCGGAAGTCGGGTAATAGCCGACGCCGCCGACCTGGAACTTCATGCCGATCTCGCGCAGCGCCTTGAGCTTCACGTCCGGTATATAGAAGTCCATCGCCTTGCCGAGCATGTGCTGGCTCTTCTTCGCCACGCCCTTCGACCGCGACCTCAGCATGCCGTTCGTGGCCGGCGAGCGATAGGCGGAAACGACGTGGATATAGTCGCGCGAACCGCTCTTCTGGTAGACTTCCCAGACGAGATCGAGCAGGCGCGGATCCATTTTGGTCGGCTCGTTCCGCCGCCAGTCGCGCAGGAAACGATTGATCTGCTGCAAACCCTTCTGATCGTAGCGACCGTTGCGCTTGAAGGTGATCTGCGCCTTTTCCTTGGTGTGGATGAAATAGAGCTTGAGGGTGCGTGTCTGGCCGGCGGCCTCGACCGGAGGCGCCATCCCGGGTGTGACGAGGGAGCAAACCAGCGCGATGGACGCCAGGACCTGGGGCGCCTTTCGAGCGACCGCCGAGCAGAGTCTGCGCGCAAAGGAACCGACTGGTTCCTCCAAACCGAACAAATTTGGCATTCAATCCCCGTCCGACGGACAACCGTGCTTTGCTGTCTCAGATGACTGTCAAATAAGGTGACAGCATGGCAATTATGCCACAGTGTTCACCGCCCCTTATAATATAGTGAACAGTTTGCTAACAAGGTCTAAACGGCGGTGGACGATTTGCACGGCAAATGAGGTGTGAATGCGTCGATTTTATGCCGCTTCACGCAAGGGGTTGTCGGGATCGATGCCGTAATCCTTGAGTTTGCGATAGAGAGTCGAGCGGCCGATTCCCAGTTTGCGCGCCACCTGGCTCATCTGGCCGCGGTAGAATTTCAGGGCAAAGCGAATCAGTTCCTCCTCGACCTCGGCGAGCTTCCTGACCTCGCCGCCCTCGCTGAGGCTGGCGATGGCGTTCTCCAGGCGGCCGTCCGGAGTCGTCTCGGAATGCGCGGGTTGTTCCCGCGGGCCAGCATCCGCCTGGGCAGCGGCGAGCTGAGCGGCAGCGGGACGACGTTCCGGGCCGGCTTCGCCCCAGGAGAGACCGCTGCGGTCGGCAACGATGTATCCCGGTATCTGGGTGGCGACCTGCGGAAAGTCCCTGACCGTGAGTTCGTGGCCTTCGGCGAGAACGACGGCGCGGAAGATCGCGTTTTCGAGCTGGCGGATATTGCCCGGCCAGTCGTAGGACGTCAGCAGCGCCATCGCGCCGCTCGATACCGTCAGCCTCTGATCCAGCCTCTGCTCGGCGGCGAAGCGCTCGACGAAGGCGCGTACGAGAACGGGGATATCCTCCTTGCGCCGGCGTAGCGCCGGAATGGTGATCGGGAAGACGTTCAGCCGATAGTAGAGATCTTCGCGGAACCGGCCCTCGCGAACCTCGGTGATGAGGTCCTTGTTGGTGGCCGAGATGAGGCGGACGTTCACCTTCTGCGGCTGACGCGCCCCGATCGTCTCGATCTCGCCCTGCTGGACGGCGCGCAACAGTTTGACCTGGACCTCGAGCGGAAGATCGCCGATCTCGTCGAGAAAGAGGGTGCCGCCATCGGCATCGACGAACTTGCCGCTGTGCTTTTCGCTTGCGCCCGTAAACGCTCCCTTCTCATGACCGAAGAGAATGCTCTCGACGAGATTGTGGGGAATGGCGCCGCAATTGACGGTGACGAAAGGCTTCGCCGCCCGGTCGCTCGCCGCCTGAATGGCGCGGGCCACCATTTCCTTGCCGACGCCCGACTCGCCCTCGAGCACGATCGGAATGTTCGACTGGGCAGCGCGGCGCGCGAGATCGATGACGCGGATCATCGCCGGGCTTGCCGAGACGATATCGTCGAAACCGACGGCCCCGCCGCGCGGACGCCGTGCGGTTTTGACCTTGCCGTCGCGGCTCGCCATCTTCAGCGCGTTGCCCAAGGCGATCGACAGCCGCTCCGGCGAAACCGGCTTTACGAGAAAATCGAAGGCGCCGGCCTGCATCGCCTGGACCACCGTTTCGATGCCGCCCTGCCCTGTCTGAACGATGACCGGGATGTCGATGCCACGTTCGGCGAGCGCCTCGAGAAGGCCGTGCCCGTTCATTTCCGGCATCAGAAGATCGAGCAGGATGACGTTGATGATCCCGCCCTTGCGTTGCAGGAGTTCGAGCCCGCTGCGCCCGTTATCGGCGAGATGCGCGACATGGCCCAGCCGCTCGATCATGTTCGTCAGCAGCCGCCGCTGCACCGGATCGTCGTCGATGACAAGAATATGAGATGTCACGAAAGCCTCCTGCTTGGGACACGCGGGGTACCTTTGGCCAGCATCATGTGCCAAATCATACCGGCCATTCGTCCCACAAACGGCTGAACATCCTGTTTTGAGAAATGCTTGCATTTTATCCATTGCGGGCGGTAGCAATGGGCGCCATGCCGTTGCCTCGCTTCAGGGTTAAGGCCTGTTCAAAACGAGAGAACCGACGATGAATTTTGCCTCGCCACGCCTCGCCGCCTCCGGGCAATCCCTCCTGCGCGCCTCGCTGGTGAATTCCGGGGCCGGACAGGCTTCAGCAGCGCCGGCCGAGCTCGGCGAGCTGCCGTCCTGGCGGCTCACGGACCTCTACCTCTCGCCCTCTTCCGAGGAATTCCGCTCGGACCTCGCGAAGGCGGAAGCCGACGCGATCGCCTTCGAGGCGAAGTGGAAGGGCAAGCTCAAGGAGGCTGCCGGCCGAACCGGCGATCAGGGCATCGGCACGGCCGTGAAGGAATTCGAGGCGCTGGACGACCTCATGGGCCGCATCGCCTCCTTTGCGGGGCTTACCTATTTCTCCGATACGTCCAATCCGGCGAACGGAAAGCTCTACGGCGACGTCCAGTCGAAGCTTACCGACATATCGGCGCATCTCCTGTTCTTCTCGCTGGAACTCAACCGCATCGACGACAAGGTGATCGACGCCGCCCTCGCGACCGACAGCCTTGCCGCCCACTATCGGCCCTGGATCCTCGACCTGCGCAAGGACAAGCCCTTCCAGCTCGACGACAGGCTGGAGCAGCTTTTCCTCGAAAAGTCCATGACCGGTGCAAACGCCTTCAACCGGCTCTTCGACGAGACGATCGCATCGCTGACCTTTTCGGTGGACGGCAAGGAGCAGCCGCTGGAAGTGACGCTCAACCTTCTGCAGGACCCTTCAGTCGAAGTGCGCAAGAAGGCCGCGCTTGCGCTCGCGGAAACCTTCAAAGCGAATATCCGCACCTTCACCCTCGTCACCAACACGCTTGCGAAGGACAAGGAAATCTCCGACCGCTGGCGCGGTTTCGAGGATATCGCCGACAGCCGCCATCTCGCCAACCGGGTGGAGCGTGAGGTCGTGGACGCTCTGGCCGCATCGGTGAAGGCCGCCTACCGCCGGCTCTCGCACCGCTATTATGCGATGAAGGCCAAGTGGCTCGGCATGGAGCAGATGGATTTCTGGGATCGGAACGCCCCTCTGCCGGAAACGCCGAACGCGCTTATTCCCTGGAACGAAGCAAGGGATACGGTCCTTTCCGCCTATCACGCCTTCGCCCCGGAAATGGCGGCGATCGCGCGGCGCTTCTTCGACGATAGCTGGATCGACGCGCCGGTCCGACCGGGCAAGGCGCCGGGCGCTTTCGCGCATCCGACCGTCCCTTCCGTGCACCCCTATGTTCTGGTCAACTACATGGGCAAGCCGCGCGACGTGATGACGCTCGCTCACGAGCTCGGGCATGGCGTCCATCAGGTCCTTGCCGGCGCCCAGGGCGCGCTGATGGCCTCGACGCCGCTGACGCTTGCGGAAACCGCATCCGTGTTCGGCGAGATGCTGACCTTCCGCGCGCTCCTCGACCGGACCAAGGACAAGCGCGAACGCAAGGCGATGCTTGCGCAGAAGGTCGAGGACATGATCAACACGGTCGTCCGGCAGATCGCCTTCTATGATTTCGAGCGCAAGGTGCATACGGCCCGCAAGGAAGGCGAACTGACGGCCGAGGACCTGGGCCGGATATGGCTGTCGGTGCAGAGCGAAAGCCTCGGCCCGGCGATCCGGCTTTCTGAGAGCTACGAGACCTACTGGGCCTATATCCCCCACTTCATCCATTCGCCCTTCTACGTCTATGCCTATGCCTTCGGCGATTGCCTGGTGAACTCCCTCTATGCCGTCTATCAGAACGCCGAGCGCGGCTTCCAGGAGAAATATTTCGAGATGCTGAAGGCGGGGGGAACGAAGCACCATTCCGAGCTTCTCGCGCCCTTCGGGCTCGACGCCACCGATCCGTCGTTCTGGGCACAGGGCCTGTCGATGATTGAAGGGCTCATCGACGAACTGGAGGCGCTTGATAAGGCGTGACCCGCTCGGGCCTTATCGGCCCCCGTCGGACCGAATTGACAGCGACCGACCTCGATGATCGAACACGCGCCCTATGTCCTCTTCCGGGACGACAGCGAGAACCGCACGACGGTTTTCGCCGAGCCTTTGCGCGTCATCACGGCACGGACGAGGGCTGAGTTCCACCGCGGCCTTGGCGAAATCGAGGCGGCCCATCGTGCCGGCAAATGGATCGCGGGCTTCATGGCCTACGAAGCGGGCCATCTTTTCGAGAAGAAACTGGCCCCCTTCGCGCCGGAGAACCGGGAAACGCCGCTGATGTCCTTCGGCGTCTTCGACGCGCCGGCAAAGGACCATCCGCTTGCGGTGCCTCAGCGGCGCATCGAAAACGAGCCCTTCCTCGCGGAGCCCCGCGCAGGCTGGGATTTTCCTGCTTATCGCCAGCGTTTCGAAAAGCTGCACCGGCACCTGCGCCAGGGCGATTGCTACCAGGCCAACCTGACCATGCCGATCCATGCGCGCTGGTCCGGCGATCCGCTTGCCGCATTCTGGTCGCTGATCGAGCGTCAGCCGGTGAAATACGGCGCGCTCGTCGCCCTCGACGGCCCGGTCCTGATCTCGCGCTCGCCGGAACTTTTCTTCCGGGTCGACGCCGACGGCTGGATCGAGACGCATCCGATGAAGGGCACGGCGCGGCGCGGCGCGAGCCCTGATGAGGACGACGCGATCATCGCGGCGATGCGCGCCGACGAGAAGACCCAAGCCGAGAACCGCATGATCGTCGACCTTCTGCGCAACGACATCTCCCGCGTGACCGAAGTCGGCACGCTCGACGTGCCGAAGCTCTTCGACATCGAGACCTATCCGACGGTCCACCAGATGGTGAGTCACGTCAGGGCGAAGCTTCTGCCCGAGATCGGCATCGCCGACATTTTCGCCGCGCTCTTTCCCTGCGGCTCCGTGACCGGCGCCCCGAAGATGCGGGCGATGGAAATTCTCCACGATCTGGAGTCCGGGCCGCGTGACGCCTATTGCGGCGCGATCGGCTACATCGCCCCGAACCGCACCATGCGCTTCAATGTCGCGATCCGCACCATATCGCTCTTTGCCGGGGGCCGGGCTGTCTTCAATGTCGGCGGCGGCATCGTCTTCGATTCCAAGGCCGAGGCAGAGTACGAGGAATGCCTGCTGAAGGCCCGCTTCGCCGTCGGCGATGCCGAGATCGCCCGATGACCGGTTTTTCCCTGATCGAGACGCTGCGCTACGAACCGGAGAATGGCTTTACGAGGCTGCGGCTGCATCTGGCGCGACTGACGCGCTCCGCCAGGCGCCTCGGCTTTTCAGGTGCGGCCTCAGCCGAGGCGACGCTGGGGCGAGCCGTTTCGGGCGCGCGAGCGCCGCTGCGCGTGCGCCTCACGCTCGACCGCGACGGCAGCATCGACGTGACGACGGCGCCCTTCGTGCCGCTTGCCGACGGCGCGGCGTGGCGGGTGCGGATCGCCTCGACGCGGCTCGATTCCAGCGACCGCCTCCTCCGGATGAAGACCACGCGCCGGAGCCGCTACGAGGCGGCACGCAGCGAGTTTTCCACGGCCGAGGCCGACGAGGTCATCCTGCTCAATGAAAAGGGGGAGGTCTGCGAGGGGACGATAACTTCGGTCTTTCTCGATGACGGCAGCGGGTACTTGAAGACGCCGCCGATCGCCTGCGGCCTCCTCGCCGGCGTTCTGCGCACGGAACTCATCTGCCAGCGGCGGGCACGGGTCGAGCGGTTGGCTCCCGCCGACCTCGCAAGCGGCCGTCTTTACATCGGCAATTCCCTAAGGGGACTGATCCGGGCTGAACTCACGGTCTGATCCGGGTAGCGTATGACGCTTGACGCGATCGCGCCCTTCACGCTTGGCGATGTAAAGGGCATCGTCCGCGCGTGAATAAATGTCCCTGACGCTGTCGCCCTCCCGATACTCCGCAAGTCCGACCGAACAGGTGTAGAAGAACTCCGGTATGTTCGAAAGCGGTCTGGCGTTGCGGACCCTGTCCAGCAGCCGATCGAGGATGAGGTTCGCTTCGCTGACGGTGGTGTCCGGCAGGATCAGCATGAACTCTTCGCCGCCGATCCGCCCGAAGCAATCGGAGCGCCGGACGAATTCCTGCATCTGCCGGGCGAAGTCGAGCAACACCTCATCACCGCGATGATGGCCATAGCGATCGTTGATCGCCTTGAAATAGTCGATGTCTATGATTGCCACGCACCCCCACATGTGCGGGTTCTCGGCGCAGTTGCGGATGAACTCGTTGAGCCTTTCCATCGTGTAGCGCCGGTTGGGCACGCTGGTGAGTTCGTCCACCTGTGAGGCCCTGAGCGCGAAATCCCGGTCCTGGCGAAGCTTGCGCTCCCCCGCCCGCACCTCCGTAATGTCGACGGCGATGCACAGCATCCAGCCTTTCTGGTCCACGGTCTCCGTCATCCAAAGCCAGCGGCCGTCGTGAAGGTCGGTCTCGACCGTGCGGAAAGGCACCTTCCCGCGCCGGTGGACCGTGGCGGCGATCCAGCCTTCGAGGTCGTCAGTCTTGAGAACGGTGCCCCTGCCCGCGGCATGATTGCGGCGCATGATCTCCGCCCAGGTCGGCGCTTCGCCCTCGCCGACGTGGTAGGCCGATCGAAAGGCTTCATTGGCGTAGCGCAGCCGATCCTGCGGATCATAGAGCGCGATGAGCACCGGCGTTGCGGCTTGCAAGCCCATCAGGGCCTTGAGGTGATCACCAGTCACGTTGGTCTGCTCCAGGAACTTCGGTCGCGATGCGAGGCAATGGGCTCTGTTGAAGCTATAGCACGATGCGCTTGCGGCAAGCTGCCCGCATTCGCGATGATTTCGGAATCGACCCGAAGTCGTGCCGGTGCGGCCGCGGCATCGCTGCCCCTGGAAGATAGCCGGTTAAGCAAAGTCGCAGGTGCCGCCTTGACGGGACCGCTCTTTATTGTGACAGGAAACTGTGCTCTACAGCGCCGCGCATCTATCCAGACGCACGAAAGTCCGCTGCACTCTATAGTTTGCCTGAGTGGTTCTGCCCGACATGCAGTCCTCACCAGGAATTCGAGGCTCGCTTCTTGCGCCCATCCAAGCATCGCACAGGGATGTTTTCTCAGGAGAAAGACAAAAATGGCAGACACCACCTATCCGGTTTATGGCGAGATCGCCGGCCCGATCGTGATGATCGGCTTCGGGTCGATCGGCCACGGCACCTTGCCGCTGATCGAGCGCCACTTCAAATACGACAAGAACCGGTTGATCGTGGTGGAGCCCCGTGAGGATGCCAAGGACGCGGAAATATTCGCGCGCCATGGCGTGCGGCACGTGCGGGCGGCCGTCACCAAGGACAACTACAAGGAACTGCTGAAGCCGCTCCTGACGGAAGGCGGCGGCCAGGGCTTCTGCGTCAATCTCTCTGTCGACACCTCGTCGCTCGACCTCATGAAGCTTTGCCGCAAGCTCGACGTCCTCTATGTCGACACGGTCGTCGAACCGTGGCTCGGCTTCTACTTCGATGCCGAAATGGACAATTCCGAGCGCACGAATTACGCCCTGCGCGAAACGGTACGCCGGGAGAAGGAAAAGAACCCGGGCGGCACCACGGCGGTTTCGACCTGCGGCGCCAATCCCGGCATGGTCTCCTGGTTCGTCAAGAAGGCTCTTCTCAATCTCGCCGACGATCTCGGCCTGAAATACGAAGAGCCGCATCAGGACGACCGGGAAGGCTGGGCGAAGCTGATGAAGAAAGCGGGCGTCAAGGGCATTCACATCGCCGAGCGCGACACCCAGCGCGCCAAGCACCCGAAACCGCTCAACGTGTTCTGGAACACCTGGTCGGTAGAAGGCTTCATTTCGGAAGGCCTGCAGCCGGCCGAACTCGGCTGGGGCACCCACGAGAACTGGATGCCGAAAAACGCCAAGAAGCACAAGAAGGGCTGCAAGGCGGCGATCTACCTGGAGCAGCCGGGTGCAAACACCCGCGTGCGCAGCTGGTGCCCGACGCCCGGCCCGCAATACGGCTTCCTGGTCACGCACAACGAAGCGATCTCGATCGCCGACTTCTTCACCGTCCGCGACAAGGACGGCGACGTTTCCTACCGCCCGACCTGCCATTACGCCTATCACCCGGCCAATGACGCCGTTCTCTCGCTGCACGAGATGTTCGGCAATGGCGGCACGGCGCAGCCGGAGCTGCACGTCCTCGACGAGCACGAGCTCGTCGACGGCGTCGACGAGCTCGGCGTGCTGCTCTACGGCCATGCCAGGAACGCCTACTGGTACGGCTCCCGCCTCTCGCTGGAAGAGACACGCCGCATCGCGCCCTATCAGAACGCCACCGGCCTGCAGGTCACGAGCGCCGTTCTTGCCGGCATGGTCTGGGCTTTGGAGAACCCGAAGGCCGGCATCGTCGAAGCCGACGAGATGGACTACAAGCGCTGCCTGGAAGTGCAGATGCCTTATCTCGGCCCTGTCGAAGGACATTACACCGACTGGACGCCGCTCGACGGGCGCCCGGGCCTTTTCCCGGAAGACATCGACACGAAGGACCCCTGGCAGTTCAGGAACATCCTCGTCCGCTGAGGATCACGCGACGAAGCACGCCCTATCGGCCCGGAGCAGTGCTCCGGGCCTTTTCTTTTCGAATGCCGGGCGCGGCGCGCGCATGCCCGCTCTTGCTTTCAACCCATGATCGCGGCATGTTTCGCGCACGCGTGTCTCAAAAGACGCACAACGGTCGTTGCGGTGCTGTGAGACGCCGCACAATTGTGCGTCGATCGGTTTCGATTCACGGAATTATGCGGTAGAGCGGGACAGGAAAGTATGAAGCGGTTTTGCGTTCGCATCCCGCTCAACTCGTGACGCGGGAGAAACGCCGATGAAGCCATTCGCCATCCTCACCCTCCTGGCAACTGCCGCCGCGCTGGCATCCTGTCAGTCTCAGCCTCGGGAACTCCGGCCAATGTCGTCGGCGCCGCAGGCGACGGGTGTCGAGGGTTCCTGGGTCGATCCGAACGGCATCGTCTCCACTTTCGCAGGCGGCACCTTCTCGACGCGCACGACCGACACCAACCAGCTTCTCGCCTCCGGCAACTATGTGAACGTCAGCCCGACGCTGGTGGAAATCAACATGACCTCGCTGGTGCGCAACACCCAGTCCAAGGTCAACTGTGCGCTGGCAACGCCGGCGCAGCTGAACTGCACGACGGACTCCGGCGCACAGTTCTCGCTGGCGCGCCGCGGCTGACACGGCGCCAGATGATGAACGAGGGCCCTGGACGGGCCCTTTTTCTTGCCGGGACGGCTTAACCTTGTCTGAAATCCGGCGGCATCGGCATGCGTTTGCGGCTTGAAGTCGATCCCGACTGGTGAAAACATCCGCTGCAGCGCGGCGGGTCTTACCTGCGACTCGGCCGGCAGCACACAGGAGCACACCATGATCAGACACATGCGGACCGGCCTCGTTGCCGCTTCCCTTCTCGCGCTCTCTTCGGGCGCAGCTTTTGCCGATTATGAACTGAACATCCTGCACATCAACGACCTTCATTCGCGCATCGAATCGATCAACAAATTCGATTCGACCTGTTCGGCCGAGGAAGAGGGCAAGAACGAGTGCTTCGGAGGCGTCGCCCGCCTCAAGACGCTGATAGACCAGAAGCGCCAGGAACTGACGGGCAAGAACGTGCTCCTGCTCAACGCCGGCGACAATTTCCAGGGCTCGCTCTTCTTCACCACCTACAAGGGCACCGCGGAAGCGGAGTTCCTCAACCTGATGAAGTTCGACGCGATGACCGTCGGCAACCACGAATTCGACGAAGCCGAAGATGGCCTTGCCAGCTTCCTCGACAAGGTCACCTTCCCCGTCGTCACCGCCAATGTCCTGCCGAGTCACAAATCGAAGATCGGCGATCGGATCAAGCCGTCGATCGTTCTGGATGTCGGCGGCGAAAAGATCGGCATCGTCGGCGCGGTCGCAAATGACACGCCCGAGCTCTCCTCGGTCGGGCCCGATATTCTGATCGGCGAGGACGTGGCGACGATCACCAGCGCGATCGAAGAGATCAAGAAGCAGGGCGTCGACAAGATCATCGCGCTCACCCATGTCGGCTATCCGCGCGACCTCGCGGCGATCGCCAAGATCCCGGACGTCGACGTGGTGGTCGGCGGCCATTCCCACAGTCTCCTGTCCAACACCGACGAGAAGGCCGAGGGGCCATATCCCACCATGGTCGACAACCCCGGCGGCTACCAGGTGCCGGTGGTACAGGCCGGCTCCTACAGCAAATATCTCGGCGACCTCGTGGTGACGTTCGACGACAACGGCGTCGTCAAGGCCGCCAAGGGCGACCCGATCCTCGTCGATTCCTCCGTGAAGCCGGACGAGGCCGTGGCCGCACGGATCAAGGAACTCGCAAAGCCCATCGAAGAGTTGCGATCGAAAGTGATTGCCAAAACCGAGGCGCCGATCGACGGATCGCGCGAGACCTGCCGCGCCAAGGAGTGCGAGATGGGCAGTCTCGTGGCCGACGCGATGCTCGATCGCGTCAAGGGCCAGGGCGTGACGGTCGCCATCACCAACGGCGGAGGCTTGCGCGCTTCGATCGACGGCGGCGACGTGACGATGGGCGAAGTCATCACCGTCCTGCCCTTCCAGAACACGCTTTCCACCTTCCAGCTGAAGGGCTCCGACATCCGCGCAGCCCTTGAAAACGGGCTCAGCCAGGTCGAAGAAGGCGGCGGGCGCTTCCCGCAGGTCGCGGGCCTCAAATATTCGTTCGATCGTTCGAAGCCCGCCGGCAGCCGGCTCGCCAGCGTCGAGGTCAAGGAGGGTGACGGGTTCGCGGTACTCGATCCGGAAAAGACCTATTCGCTCGTCAGCAACAACTTCATGCGCGGCGGCGGCGACGGTTACGCCGTCTTCAAGGACAAGGGCGAGAATGCCTATGACTACGGTCCGGGCCTCGAAACCGTGCTCGCCGACTACCTCGCCGCCCACCAGCCCTTCAAGCCCTACACCGACGGCCGTATCACGGAAGTGGCTGCCGCGGCCCCGGAGGCCGCGCCCAGCGCAGCACCGGAGCCGGAAGCCGCCGCACCGGAGCCGGAGAACGCCGCGCCGGAGCCGGAGGCCGCCGCGCCGGAGCCGGAGGCCGCCGCAAAGCCGGCGGAAAGCGAAGCCGCCACCACTGCCCCCGAGGCTTCACTCCCGGCGGCAGCCGCTGCCGAAGGCCCACGCAAGCACGTCATAGCGCGCGGCGATACGCTGTGGGACCTCGCGGAATCCTTTTACGGCAGCGGCACCGAATGGAGGAAAATATCGGCCGCCAACGGGGATCCGGCGCCGCGAGCGCTTGAAATCGGCCGCGAGCTGGACATCCCGGCCGAGTAAGACGATTTGCCTCGACATTTGGGACCGGCGCGGGCTTTCCCGCGCCGGTTTTTCTTCTTAGAAGGCTTTGAAACTGCCGGCGCGACCACCACCTTGCAAAGGTGCGCGCCTCACGAGGACCGAAATGACCGCCATGGATGCCGAGCCGAACACCAATCACCCCGCCGTCAGCTACGGAAAGGTCGGCGTGCTCCTCGTCAATCTCGGCACGCCGGACGGCACCGACGTCGCCTCGATGCGCCGCTATCTGCGGGAGTTTCTGAGCGACCGCCGCGTGATCGAATGGTCGCGTCTCTTCTGGTACCCGATCCTTTACGGCATCGTGCTCAACACACGTCCGCGCAAGGTCGGCAAGGCCTACGAGCTCATCTGGAACAACGAGCTGAACGAGAGCTGGCTCAGAACCTATACGCGCAATCAGGCGGCACTGATGGCGGATGCCTTCGGCGGCCGGCCGCAGGTCGTCGTCGACTGGGCGATGCGCTATGGCCAGCCCTCGATCGCGTCGCGCATAGAGGCGCTGCAGAAAGCCGGATGCGAGCGGATTCTCGTCTTCCCGCTCTATCCGCAATATGCCGCCGCCACCACCGCCACCGTCAACGACAAGGCCTTCGAGGCCTTGCTCAAGATGCGCTGGCAGCCGGCGCTCAGAACCGTGCCGCCCTATCACGACGATCCGGTCTACATCGACGCCCTGGCCACCTCGATCACCAAGCATCTCGCGACACTCGACTGGGAGCCGGAGCTGGTGCTCGCCTCGTTCCACGGGATCCCGAAAAGCTATTTCGAAAAGGGAGATCCCTATTATTGCCAGTGTCAGAAGACCGCACGCCTTCTGCGCGAAAAACTTGGCTGGCCGAAAGAAAAGCTGCAGGTGACCTTCCAGTCGCGCTTCGGCCCCGAGGAGTGGCTGCAACCCTATACGGACGCCACCGTGGAACGGCTGGCCAAGGAGGGTGTGAAGAAGATCGCCGTCATCAATCCGGGCTTTGTTTCCGACTGTCTGGAGACGCTCGAAGAGATCGCCGGGCAGGCGGCCGAGAGCTTCCACCACAATGGCGGCGAAAAATTCGCCCATATCCCCTGCCTGAACGACAGCCCCGAGGGCATGGCGGTGCTCAACCACGTCGTGCGCCGCGAGCTGGAAGGTTGGTTGTAGAACAGCGCCGTTCCCGACCGGGAATCGCCGCGACCTAAATCCTCCCGAAGTCGAAGACGAATACGCCGTCCTCGACTATGGCGTTCGTAATGGCGGTTGCGAGAGGCAGAAGGGTGGCGGCATCGTCGATTTGCCGCAGCAACGAGCCGACCATTCGTGCGGTGTCGATGCCTTCGACCGTCTCGCCGCCGAGCTCGCCCGACATCACGTCCGCAACGGTTCGGCCAAGCCCGAGGCCGTGACCGAGCCGGCTGTTGCGTCCGCCGCCCACCGTCACGTGCAGATCGCCGATGCCGGCGCGGTCGAAGGCGGAAGCACGGTTGCCGCCGATCCGTTCGCAGAGCAAAGCCATTTCCTGAGCCGCCTGATTGAAGGCCGCCGCAGTCGGGTTTTTTGCCTGGCCGTCGGCGCGCAGCCCGTCCGGATAGCGGGTCTGCATGGCGCTGACACCGATTGCGAAGAAATTCTTGAGCGCCGCGCAGGCCTCGACGCCGGTCACATCCTCACCCACCGCGAGCCGGTAATAAGGTGTCCGCATCAAGCCCGCGGCGAAGTCCGCGGCCGCCCTGTCACGGCTGGCATAGATGCTGGACGTCGGATAGCGGTTGGCAAGCTCGCGCGCGATACATGGCCCGCCGATGCCGATGAAGCTCTCCATATTGGCGATCCGCGGCGGCAGCGTCTCGGCATAGGTGACGATCCGTTCACCCTCGCGGTCGAGACCCTTCGTCACGAAAGCCACCGGCTTTTTCGAGCGCAGCAGGCCGCTCAGCCGGTCGGCCGCCCAGGCGACACCCGGGCTGCTGACGCCGACGACGATGAGATCCGCCGTGTCGGCATGTTCCGGCCGGAGTTCCTCGTCCGCGAGGATCGTCACCGTTTCGGCAAGCGTCGCGTCGAGCTTCGGATGGATTTCGCCTGCCTTCATCCTGGTGACAGGCAGCGTGTCGAGCGGCGTGCCGGCCAGCAGTACCCTGTGGCCGTTGTCGCTGGCAGGCACGGCCAGGGCAGTACCCATGACGCCTGCCCCTAAAACGAGGATCGTTGCCATATATGCCCCCCGCCGCTGTTCAGCGCATCATCGCGGCGACATTGCCGCCGTCGACGGTGACGACCGCGCCGGTGGAGGTCCGTGCCTTGGCCAGATGCACGAAGGCCGCCGCCACGTCGGCGCCTGTCACCTCGCGCCGAAGCATATTGCCTCGCATATAGTCCTCAGCCGTCACGCCCCGCGCCTTCGAGCGTTCCTCAACCATCTTGTCGGTCATGAGGCCGGTACGGATACGGTCTGCATTGACGGCGTTCGAGGTGATACCGGAGCCGCCGTGCTCGATCGCATATTGGCGCATCAGCGCCATCAGCGCCGCCTTTGAAGTCCCGTAGGGGCCGAAATCCGCGCCGGGATTCACCGCTTGTTTGGAGACGTTGAACACCAGCGCGCCGCCCGTTTTCTGCTGCTCCATAACGCGCACCACGGCACGCGCGACATAGTGATGGCTCCAGAAATTGAGGTCGAAGGCCCTTCGGAATGTCGCCTCGTCGACGCCAAGCAGCTTGCCCTGGAAGGCGGCTCCGGCATTCGAGATCAGAATGTCGACACCGCCATAATGCGCCACGGCCTTGGCGACAGCTGCGTCTACCGCCTCCGGATTGGTCACGTCGCACAGCACCGGCAGTGCGCCGAGCTTTTTCGCCGCCGCATTCAGTGCCCCCTCGGAAATGTCGAAGAGCGCGAGTTCGGCACCCTCCGCCTTCAGTGCCTCTGCCACCGCGAGACCCAGCCCGCTTGCTGCGCCGGTAACGATCGCCACCTGTCGGGTCAAAGGCTTTTCCTGCACTTTTGCCAGCTTCACCTGCTCAAGCGACCAGTATTCGATGTCGAAGAGATCGGCCTCAGAGAGCGCCTCGAACGCCTCGATGCCTTCCGCTTTGGTGATGACGTCGATGGTTGCTTCCGCCACGTCCGCACCGACGATCGCATTCTTTCGCGCCGCGCCGGCGGCGAAGAGGCCGATGCCGGCGACATAAAACACCCGAGGCTTCGGGTCGAGCATGCGCTTGCCACCGCCGACACGGGCATTGTTGCGCTCGAAATAATCCCTGTAGTCAGCCTCGAAGGCGGCAACCGCAGCCCGCGCCTGCTCTGCCCATTCGCCGAGCCTGTCCTTTTGCGGCGCCGGCAGTGCCACTCCGAAGCGTTTGATGTGAATCACGTGCTCCGGTGTCGCATTGCCGCGGCGCGTCAGGCTGTCGACGTTTTCGGCGTTGCAGAATTCGAGGATCTTCTCGCCCGTACGGTGCTCCAGAACGAACCGCTTCGGCGTACCTTCGAGACCCGTCTCGATCGCCAAAGCCCCGCGCAGGATCGGCGCAATCTCCGCGGCGGAGGCCAGCTTGTCGGGGAGGACGATGCCCGCGAACGGCTTCGCCCTGCCCTGGGAGAGACGCCGCTCGGCCTTGTCGATTTTGGCGATCATGTCCTCATAGGCCTCTCGCGGCTCGTCCGACCAGGTGAAGATGCCGTGCTTCAGCAGGATCATGCCGTCGCCCTTCGGGTTTGCCTTGAAGGCGGCATCGCAGGCCTTGGCCAGATCGAAGCCCGGCATCACATAGGGAACGATGATCGACTCGGGAAAGAGTTCCCGGATCAACTCTTCGCCATGCGGCTGATTGGTGAGCGAAACGATCGCATTCGCATGGGTGTGATCGATGTGCTTGAAGGGAAGGATCGCATGCAGGATGGCTTCGACCGACGGGTTGGGCGAAGCTGGATCGATGAGCAGGCGGCGTTGGAGCATCACCATGTCGTCGTCGGAGAGCGTCTCGAAGCCGATCATCGCCTGCAGCGGCTGCAAGCGCACCGCCGGCAGTCCCTGCGGCTCGATCGTACCCATGTCCCATCCGCTGCCCTTGACGCAGAGTACCTCCACCTCGGTGCCGTCCATCTCTTTGAACGTGGTCTTGACCGATGTGTTTCCGCCGCCGTGCAATACCAATTCCGGATCGGAGCCCAGCAGCCGGGTCGTATAGGTGCGGACCGCAAGATCACGATTGACGCCTTTGGCGGTATAGCCCTCTACGGTCGAAGTGAATTCGGAGTCCAACCAGCGCGACTTCATGACAGTTCCTTTCCTGGCCGGCACCGCGTTCGAGCGGCCGGCTCCCAGTCGATCATTAGTGTAATGTCCGGTCCGCAGCGGTCAGATGCGGACCTCGGTCTCGGCATCGAACACGTGCACCTTGGAGGGTGGGATCGCGAAGCGAACCTCGGCGCCCTCCGAAAACCGCTCCGCCTTGTCGACGACCGCGACGAAGCTTCCCTCCGGGCCCTGGCAGAAAAGCTGCGCGTCATGGCCAAGCCGCTCGGTGAGGATCGCTTTTGCTGCAAGCGGACCTGCGGCATCGACCACCACGTCGGTCGGGCGCAGGCCGAGGACGACCTTCCTGCCCGGCTTCAATGCCGGGGACGCCTCTACGGCCAGCCGGCCGGCCGCCGTATCGACGGCGGGAGCGCCATTGTCCGCCACCACGGTTCCGGGGAGGAAGTTGATGGACGAAGAGCCGATGAAGTCTGCAACATATTTGCTGGCGGGCCGGTCGTAGACATCGTCGGGCGAGCCGATCTGCTCGATCTTGCCCGCGCGCATGACGACGATCTTGTCGGCCATGGTCATGGCTTCGATCTGGTCATGGGTGACGTAGATAGTGGTGGTCTTCAGCCGGTTGTGCAGCTGGCGGATTTCCGTGCGCATATGAGCGCGCAGTTTGGCATCTAGATTCGACAGCGGCTCGTCGAACAGGAACACCTCCGCCTCGCGCACCATGGCGCGACCCATGGCGACGCGCTGGCGCTGGCCGCCGGAAAGCTCCTTAGGATAACGATCGAGATAGGGGGTGAGGTTGAGGGTTGCGGCCGCCCATTCCACCCGCTCCTTGATCTCCGCGGAAGGAACCTTCGCCACTTCCAGGCTGAAGGCGATGTTGTCGTAGACCTTCATCGTCGGATAGAGCGCGTAGTTCTGGAAGACCATGGCGATCGAACGGTCACGCGGATGCACGTCGTTCACACGCTTTCCGCCGATCATGAGATCGCCTTCGCTGACGGCCTCAAGGCCGGCCGTCATTCTGAGCAAGGTCGTCTTGCCGCAGCCCGACGGTCCGAGCAGGACCACGAATTCGTGGTCCTCGATTCGGAAGGAGATGTCGCGCATGATCGTGACGGCACCGAAGGACTTGCCGATATTCTGATATTCAACGGTCGCCATCGGTCGTTACTCCCTTGTTCGTTTCGGCCGGCCGTCGCGGCAGCTCTGTCTCAATACTTCTGCCGCGTCGGCGTGATGACGATTTCCTGGACGATCGCGCGTTGCGGCAGCCGATAGGCGTCGAGGATGAGGTCCGCGACGATTTCGGCTGAAATACCGCCGCCGATCGCCGCCTTATTCGCCTTGTAATTGGCAAGAGTGGTCTCGTCCTTCACGTGGTCCAGCACCTCCGTTTCAATGATGCCGGGGGAGACGACGATGACGCGCACGTCGTGCGGCGCCAGATATTCGCGCAGACTTTCGGACACCGCGTGGACGAAGAACTTTGTGCCGCAATAGACCGTATGGTCCGGGTAGACCTTGCGTCCGGCGATCGAGCTCATCATCACCAGCGTTCCCTGCTTCCGCCCGATCATACCGGATAGCACCGCATGCACGCTGTTCATCACACCCTTGGTGTTGATGTCGATCATCTCGTCCCATTCTTCCGGTGCCTGACGGGCGATGTCGCCGAGCCGTGCGATGCCGGCATTGGCAAACATCATGTCGACCGGCCCGAACTTCGCCTCGGCTTCGCCGACCGCATCCGCAAGTGCAGCGCGATCGCGCACGTCCGCCTTCTTCAGAACGGCATTGGGCAAGTCCAGCGACTCGAGCCGGTCGAGCCTGCGGGCTATGAGCAGCAACGGATGGCCGGCCTTGGAGAAGGCGCGTGCAACGGCCTCTCCAATGCCGGAGCTGGCGCCAGTGATCGCTATCAGCGGTTTTTCGGGCATGGTGGTCCCCTGTTTTTGCGTTTGTCCCGGCTGGAAGGGGCACCGCTAAGACGGCGCGCGCTTGCCGATGCGCAATGTCGCCGCCGCATCCGACATGCAGCGGCACCCCATCCGGATGTGCGTCAGCCTTTCAGAACGGTTTCGACCTGCGAGGCGATGTCGTCCATCGCCTCTTTGGAGGAGCCGTAGCTGCCGGCGAAATACTTGCCGAGACCGACGGGAATCGTATCGCTCGACAATTGCGCCCATTCCGGCAAGTCCGGTTCCGAGCCCATGTATTTGTCGATCGTCTCGCGGACGACCGACAAGTGACGGGTCGTGCCGGCGCCGACGCGGGCATTGGCCTTGACGCGCGGGTCGTCATAGACCGAGGCGCGGGTGGGGCCGGTGCCGCCGCCGAGCGTGGTGATGAGGGCTTGCGTGTCGGCGCAGGTGGCCCATTGCATGAAGATCCAAGCCGCATCCGGGCTTTTCGAATATCTGGACACCGCCAGCGACGAGCCGCCCTGGTGGCCGGTACCGGGGATTTCGCCGTAGCCGCATTCTTCGGGCTTCCTGAGCGCGGCCGGCTGCGGCGGGACGACCGCCTCGCAGAGGCCGGAAACCTTGGTCTGGCTGGCATCGTCGAAATAGGGAAAGAACTCGCCCCAGGAAAGCATGGAGGCGGCAACCCCCTGAGCGATCGCCTGGCCCTGGCCGTCCCAGGTCCACTGGTCGACACCCGGCGGCATGGTTTCCTTGAGCCTGGTGTAATAGTCGAGCGCGGCGATGCCCCGTTCGTCGTTGCCGACGAACTTCTTGTCGGCATTGAAGATCGAGCCGCCATTTCCCCAGAGCATGGAGGTCCACTCGCACTCCAGCGCATAGTGGCCCGACTTCATCTGCCCGGCATAGCCGTAGAGGTTCGGCCCCATTTCCTTCGTGATGGCGGCGGAATTGTTCAGCAGGTCCTCGAACGTCGTCGGCGCCTTGAGACCGAGCTTTTCGTAGATGTCCTTGCGGTAGATCATGATGAAGATGGGAATGTCGTAGGGAACGCCAACCCAGCGATCCTCATACTTGGCGATGCCGTCGACGAGAGCCGGCATGAAATCGTCGATGTTGTAGTTCGGCATGGCGAGGTCTGGCTTGTCCTGAAGCTGCTCGCGCGGATCGAACACGTCCTGGCTGAAGGATGCCGACCAGCTCTGGTCGATGTAATAGAGATCGTAGGTTCCGAGCGAAGAGGCGACGTCAAGCGTCAGCTTCTGCAGAACCTGTTCGAGCGGCAGGACCTCGATCTCGACCCTGATGCCGGTCGCTTCCTCGAAATATTTCTTCAGCTGCGAGTTGATGGCGTTCGACGGCGGAGTGGATTCCGTGGCGAGCTTCAACGTCGTTCCCGCAAAGGGCTTGGCGACGTCCTTGAGCCAGGAGATCACCTCGGCCGACGGCTGAAGCTGTTCCTGGGCGAGCGCCCTGCTTAGGCCGAAGGGGCGGTTGCCGAAACCCATTCCGAGCGCGGTTGCGCCGAGGCCGAGCGTGCCGGCGGCGCGCAGGAAGCTGCGGCGGTCGATCTGGCCGCGGACGAAGCGGTCGGTCACAGACGCGAGATAAAACTTTCTGTCTTTCTCTTTCATGTCTTCCTCCTCTATCGGCGCCGGAAATGGCCCCGATCTCTCCTGTTGTCGGCGCGAGCGCCGCATTCTCACTGCTTCAGCGAACCCATCGTCAGGCCACGGACGAGGTGGCGTTGAACGAGCAGGATCACGACGAAGGCGGGCACGATCGCCGCTGCCCCGAGGGCGGCCATGTTGCCCCAGGCCGTTCCGATCGATGTCACGAAGGTCGACGACACGACCGGCACGGTCTTCAGCCCGGTCTGCGTCAGGGTCAGGACGAAGAGAAACTCCGTCCACGAGAAGATGAAGCAAAGTACGGCGGTAGCGGCGATGCCGCCCTTGGCCATCGGCAGCACGATGCGTCGGAAGATCGTCCAGCGCGACGCGCCGTCGAGCAGCGCGCTCTCGTCGATCTCCGCCGGTATGTCGTCGAAGAAGCTCTTCAGAAGCAGTACCGCCAGCGGCAGGTTCATGAGACCGTGCACGAGGATGACACCCGTATAGGTATCGAGCAGGTTGAACTGCTTGAATATGAAGAACATCGGGATCGCCACCGCTACCGGCGGCATCATGCGGGTCGACAGCACCCAGTTGACGAATTCATGGCGGCCGCGGAAATGCATGCGCGACAGTGCATAGGAGGCAAGTGTCGCGACCACGATCGCCAGCACAGTCGAGCAGGATGCGACGACGATCGAATCCCAAAGGCGCGGCCCCATGTAGAAGTTGCCGCCACCCGGCGTCACGGCTTCCTGGCTGCCGAAGCCGAAACCCAGCGATATGCCGAAGACTTGCTCGAAATTCCTCACGGTCGGCTGGAAGCCGAAGAAAATCGGCGGCCAGTTGAAGATGTCCTTTGCGTCGCGGAAGGCGACCGATGTCCAGAAATAGATCGGGAAGAAGAAGGCTCCGACGACGAGCCAACCGGCAATGGTGCGCAGCGTGCGGGCGAAAGCGCTCTGATGCATGTTACCACCTCACCTTTGCAACGCGGATGAATGTGTTGGCAATGACCATGACGATGATCAGGCTCGTCAGACTCAGCGTGGCGCCGTAGCCCCACTTCAGGAACGAGAAGGTCTGCTGCCAGGCATAGAGACTGACCGTGTAGGTGGCGGTGCCTGGCCCGCCCGAGGTCATGACGAAGACGTAGTCGAACACGCGGAAGAGGTCGATGCCGCGCAAGAGCACCGCGACGGCGATGACGCGCGACATCATCGGCAGCGTCAGCCGGCGGAACATCTGCCAGGACGATGCGCCGTCGATCATCGCCGCCTCGTAAGGCTCCGCCGGCAGCGAGCGAAGCCCGGCCAGGAAGATCAGCACCATGAACGGCGTCCATTGCCAGACTTCCGCGATCAGAACCCCGATCAGCGCGAGCGAGGACGTGGCAAGCATCGGCGTCGCCTTGTCGAGCAGGCCGACGAGGCCCAGCAGATAGGAGAGCGCCCCGAACTGCGAATCCTCCATCAGGAGAAACATCATGCCGGCAATGGCGGGGGGGATGACCAGCGTCATAGAAAGCACCGCGCGCAGCATCCCGAAACCCGGCAGTTCGGCGTCGAGGAGAAGCGCGATCGCCATGCCGAGGACGATTTCGATCGTCAGGGCCACGGCGAAATAGAGGAACGTGACACCAAGTGCACCCCAGAAGCGACTGTCGTTCCAAAGTTGAATCCAGTTGTCGACGCCGACGAACTTGAGTCCTCGGCTCTTCGGCACGAATTCGTGGAAGCTCAGCCAGACATTGTAGATGAACGGATAGATGGTGAAGACGGCGAGCAGCGCGATAAGCGGCAGGAGCCACGGCCACGGCGAATCCGAGATCGCGATGCGTTTTACCTGTGCAATCGACATTGCCTTCTCCTCCCACGGACGCCAGTCGCGGCGGTAACCCGCCCTGGTCCGTCCCCTCCGACAATTCGACGGTGCGGAACACCGTCGTCTCCCCTCGTGCGCCCGCCTTCCCCGGAAGCGGTCCTAGCCTGCCGCGCGCGCCGCCTCGCCGCTGCGGCGCCGTTCCTGCATGTATCTGTCGAGCGCCTCTATCTCCTCGCTCGTCATCCGCAGTCCCGACTTCGTGCGCCGCCAGACTGCGTCGGCAGCCGTTAGTGCAAACTCGCGCTCCATCAGGAAGATGATTTCCGCCTCTGTCATGGAGCCGCCGAAGTCGCGGCCGAGATGGGCGCGCTCCCGTGCCTTGCCGAGAATGCCGCGTGCCTCCAGTCCGTAATGACGCACCAGTCGGCGCGCCTCCCGCCAGGTGAGATAGGGATGCTCGGAGAGAACGGCTCTTGCGAGATCGTCGGCCGTTCCAACCGGAAAGGCGCCGCCTGGAAGCGGCTGCGCCGCCGTCCAGCCCCGCTGCCTGGTCCACTCGGGAAAGACCGTCGCGAGCTGTTCCAGGACATCCTCGGCCAGGCAGCGATAGGTGGTGATCTTGCCGCCGAAGATGGAGAGCATCGGCGCCTGCGCTTCCGGCCGATCGAGCTCCAGCACGTAATCGCGCGTCGTCTCCTGCGCGTTGGCTGCGCCGTCGTCGAACAGAGCGCGCACGCCGGAATAGGTCCAGACGACGTCGGCTGCGGAAAGATCGGCACGGAAATAGGACGATGCTGCGGTCAGCAGATAATCTATCTCCTCCGCCGACGCGGTGACCTCTTCGGGAGCGTGCCTGTAATCCCGATCGGTCGTGCCGACGAGGGTGAAATCCTCCTCATAGGGAATAGCGAAGAAGATGCGGCCGTCCGGATTCTGAAAGATGTAGCAGCGGTCGTGCTCGTAGAGCTTCCTGACGACGATGTGACTGCCCTGAACCAGGCGTACGCGGCCCGCCGCACCGACGCCCGCGACGTCGGACACGATCCTGTCGGCCCAGGGGCCCGCGGCGTTGACGAGGGCGCGAGCCGTCGCTTCGCTCTTCAGGCCGGTCTCGGCATCTTCGAAAGTCAGCCTCCAGAGACCGCCTTCGCGGCGCGCGGCTACGCAGCGTGTACGCACCCTGATGTCGGCGCCTCTCATCGCCGCATCGCGCGCATTGAGTACGACGAGTCGGTTATCCTGCACCCAGCAGTCGGAATATTCGAACCCAACTGACGAGACGTCGCGCAGCGGCTCCCCTGCAGGGTGGTTCCTCAGCCGCACGGTCTGCGTTGCCGGCAGGAGCTTGCGCCCGCCCAGATGATCGTAGAGGAACAGGCCGAGCCGCAGCAGCCAGGCGGGACGCAATCCCTTGCGGTGCGGCAACACGAAGCGCAGCGGCCAGATGATATGCGGCGCGATTCCCCAGAGCCGCTCGCGCTCTTCCAGAGCATGGCGGACCAGTCGAAACTCGTAGTGTTCCAGATAGCGCAGGCCACCATGAATGAGCTTGGTGGAGGCCGAGGATGTGGCCGAACCGAGGTCGGATTGTTCGGTGAGCAGGACCCTCAGACCGCGGCCAGCCGCATCGCGGGCGACGCCTGCTCCGTTGATGCCGCCGCCGATAATGGCAATGTCGAAGGCCGCTCCCTTCATGCCGCGTCCCTCCCCGACCGGGCGTCGAGGATGTGGTTCGCAACCTCGACGAAGCCGTGACCTCCCTCGCGGGCCGCCACATAGGCCGGCTCCGCCTCGATGCGACCTTTGAAGGAGAGCACGTTCGCAACGCCACAGGCATTGGGGAAGAAGCCGAACATAGGCGCATCGTTCGGGCTGTCGCCGACGAAAACGATCGTCTCGCGCTCGCTGTCGATGTCGACGCCCAGAATGTCGGCGGCGAAGCGACGCGTCGTGGTCAGCTTGTCATAGGCGCCATACCAGCCGTTGACATGGATGGAAGAGATCTTGGCGACGGCACCCTCCTCCTCGAAGATGCGCTTGATCCGGTCCACCTCCGATGCCGGGAGCGCCGGCACGTCCTCGCAAAAATCGATGGCGAGATCGGCCTCTCGGTAGAGCTGATCGGCAGAGACCGCTGCGCCGCGCACTTCCGCGAGGATACGGGCGCTCACCTGGCTGAGCTTCTCGCGGTCGGCGGCACGCTGGGCTTCGGCGATAGCGAAGCGGCGGTGCATGCGATGCTCCGTCTGGTCGTAGGCGAAATAGAAGGCGCCATTTTCGCCGACGACTCCCGCGACCGGCCACATGCGGGCGATCATGTCGCACCAGCCGGCCGGTCGCCCGGTAATCGGGGCAACGGCAACGCCCGCATCGGCGAGGCGCTCGACGGCGTCGTAGGCGGCGGCCGGCAGCCGGCCTTCGTTGGTCAGTGTGTCGTCGATGTCGGCAAAGAGCACCTTGATCCGGGCGGCGACATCGATAGGCATCTCGGCAACCGCGCGCATCGCCTCACGCCTCCCCGGCGGCGAAATCCTCGAGGATGCCCGCGTCGGCGGCGATATCGAGGAAGGTGTAACGGTTGCGCATCTCTCGGCAGTGCAGCACGGCCTCCCGGTAGGTATCGGCGGGCAGCCCGAGGTCGGCCGCCGTCATCGGGCCGCCGGCATCCCGTAGAAGTCTCTCCATCTCGGCCACCGGCAGTGCGAAAGCCTCCAGCTCCCGGCGCAGCGTCGGCCAGAGTTCGGAGAGCTTTTCGTTGATCTCGCCGGCGGAAGCTGCATCGAAAATCTTCGGCTGGATTTCGGCGTAGCACTGGGCGGCGATGTCGTCGCCCATACGCCGGGCCATCTCGGAAGGGTCGATCTTCGTGGGGCGGACGACCGGCGGCTTGTCGCTGTCGAGGAAGATGCGCTGCAGCCGCGCCATGGTCAGCGTTGCTACCCCCACCTGCTGGCCGTGCAGCGTGCCCGGATGATTTTCGCCGGCAAAGCAGTCGATATAGTGAGATATCTGATGCTCGCCCATCGAGCCGTGGTTCGACATTCCGGTGAAGGAGACCCCAAAGCCGCAAAGCGTCAGGACGCGATGAAGGTAGCCGTTGGCCTCGATGCGACCTTCGGCAATGCCCGCCGCACGCGCGTTCAACGCCCGCTCGTCGGCACCCTGGAGGATATAGGGTACGCTGGAATAGAGACTGCCCGTCAGCCGGTGGGACATCCACCAGTCGATTTGCGCGACAGAGCGCACGAGGCAATCGGCGAAACCGGCCGCCGAGAGATAGCGAGGCGCCGCGGCAGTGACCGCGAGATCGACGAAAAAGCCGGCCGGCGCATGCGAGGGAAGCGAGACCTTCAGGCCGTTTTCCAAGGTGATGGAGGCAGTCGTCGAAGTATAGCCGTTCATCGAGGCGGCCGTCGCGAACACGGCGTATCGGCGATTGGTGCGCCCGGTGACGAATTTGCAGAGGTCGTTGATCGTGCCGGAACCGACCGCGATCACGGCATCCGCCCCGGAAAGCCTTTCGGTCAACGCGCTCACGGCACCCATATCCGCATGCGGATGGTCGAGAATGACCGCATCGACCGGACCGAGGCTCTTCAGCGCGGATGCGACGCGCCCGCCCATCGCATCCCAGGTGGCTGCGTCGCAGACCACCGCATAGCGTTCGCCCAAGCCGAGGCTGGCGACGAGATCGGCCTCGGCTCCGTCCAGCGATTCCGCAATGGCGATCTTCTCGTAGGGAACGCTGGCCGGCCTACCCGTTTCGGGGTTGATCCAGTTCCCGGCAAGAATGTCGTCGATGAGGACCGCCCAGCCTCCTTCGGGCGCACATGCGGCGGTGTTCTGCTGGCTTGCCGTTTCCATACCCTCGTTCCGTGCTCTCAATCTCGTAGCATGTGACAACATGAATTGGCATATGTCAATACAGATGCCAGAGCTGATTGACAAATGCCATCAGGCTCTGCCAGATAGCACCATGGCAAGGGAAAAGACTTCCGGCAGGACCGGCGAGGAAACCACGGCGGGGATACCCACCGAGTTCGATGATGCGGTGATGTGGGCCGCCTGGCTCTACTATGCCGACCAGATGACGCAGAGCGAGATCGCCAAGCAGCTCAACGTATCGCGAGCCACCATCGTCAATTACCTGCAGGAGGCACGCGAGCGCGGCATCGTCTCCGTGAACATCAACCCCAAGGCCGGCGGCCGCACCAGCGTCGCCCGCGCGCTGATGGAGAAGTTCGGCCTTCAAGGCGCCTTCGTCATCCCGAACGGTGACGAGGAGAGCCTGTCGCAGCGGCTCGGCGAAGCCGGCGCGCGCGTGTTGGCCGACCAGATCGAGGACGGCGATACGATCGGCGTCGCCTGGGGGCGCACCGTACTCGCCGTCGCAGACCGCATTTCCCTGACGCGCCCTGTCGGAAATCTTACCGTGGTGCAGGTCTCCGGCAGTTCGACCGGCGAGCCCAACTTCTCGCCCGAACTCTGCACCTCCCTGCTTTCGAACCGCATCCACGCCCGCTGCGTCAACCTTCTGGCGCCTGCCGTTCTGTCGACGCGCGAGCTGAAGGCGGCGTTGCTCAACGAACCGGTGCTGAGGAAGCAGATGGATCTGGTGCATTCGACCAACCGCATTCTCTTCGGCGTCGGCGACATCGGCACGAAGAGCACGGTGCGGGCCTCCGGCATCGCAAGCCGGGAGGAGATAGACGACTATGTCGCGCGCGGTGCCACGGCCGTGATTATCGGTCGCTTCATCGATGCGCATGGTGCCGCGATCGGCGGAGACCACGATGAAAGGATGGTCGGCATTTCGCTCGACGAGCTGAAGCAGGTGGCGAGCCGCATTTGCGTGGCCGGAGGCGCGGTCAAGATCGCCGCGATCACCGCCACGCTCGAAGCCGGCTACGCCACCCATTTCGTAACCGACATCGCCACGGGAGAGGCGTTGCTGGCGAAGTGATCAGGGCGACCCCGGTCGTCCGGTGCGGCTGATCTCGGCCGGGAGGAAGGGCCAACGCGTGTGGTGCGGTCTGAGGAGGGCCGCATAGTGCTGAGCCGTGGAGGAGGTGCGCATGCAGCTGGACGAACGCTATGTCATCGGCTTGGATTCATCGACCCAATCCGTCAAGGCCATCGCCTGGACAGCGGACGGCACACCGCGTGCCGAGGGCCGCGCGCCGCACCACATCTCGACGCCGCATCCGCTCAAGGCGGAGCAAGATGCCGAGGACTGGTGGTCGGCCGCCTGCCAGGCGCTGTCATCACTCATGCGCCAGATCGATCCGGCCCGGGTCGACGGTATTGCGATTTCGAACCAGCGCGAAACGATGGTCCTGCTCGGCCAGGACCGAAAGCCGCTCAGCCCGGCAACCCTCTGGCTCGACCGCCGCGCGCAGGACGTGGTTCAGCTGCTCGCGGACGAATTCGGCGCCGAGCGGCTGCATGCGACCTCGGGCAAGCCGGTCGACACCATTCCCTGCGTGTATCGCCTTTTCTATTATCGGCAGTATGAGCCGGAAATGCTGGACCACGCGGCGCAGATACTGAGCGTACATGATTACCTGACTCAGAAGCTGACTGGCGAGGCCGCTGCAAGCTGGACCAGCGGCGATCCCTTCGGGCTCCTCGATATCGAGACGAAGCAATGGTCCCGCGCGATTCTCGACCACCTCGGCATTCCGATCACCAAGCTGCCGCCGCTTTACCGGCCCGGTACGCTGATCGGCGAGGTAACCGCGGATGCGGCGGCGGCGACGGGCCTCGCCGCGGGGGTGCCGGTCTATGCCGGCGGCGGCGACGGCCATTGCGCCGGCCTGGGAGTCAATGTGATCAAACCGGGCGTCGTCTATCTCAATCTCGGTACGGCCGTCGTCGGCGGTTGCTGGACCCCGACCCGCAAGCTCAGCCGGTACTGGCGCACCCTGGTCTCGCCGAGCGGCGAAGGCTATCTGCTCGAAAGCTGCCAGCGCGCAGGCGCCTATTTCGTCAACTGGCTGCTGGACACCTTCGCCGGAGGACGATCGGATTCCTCAATTTTCGAGAGGCTCGAAGCGGACGCGGCCAGCCTGAGTGTCGGCTCCGGTGGCGTCACCGTCTGCTCCTACCTCATGGGCTGCATGGACCCGCACTGGGACGCGGATGCCCGCGCAGCCTTCACCGGCATGGGTCCTGAGACGGGCATGGGCCATCTCTACCGTGCCTCGATGGAAGCCATTACCCTGGAATTCGTCCGGTCCCTGCGCGAGATGAGATCGATGGGCGTATTGGCCGACCGGATCTTCGTCATCGGCGGCGGCGCCGGCAGCCCGCTTTGGCGGCAGATGATCGCAGATGCCAGCGGACTGCCTGTCATTCGCAGCCTTTCGAACGAGGCCTCCGCACTCGGCGCCGGGATGTCCGCTGCCGTCGGCGCCGGCTGGTACGGGCATTTCAGCGAGGCCGCCGACGCCATGTCGCGCCTCGCCGAACAGGTCGAACCGCGCCCAGCCACCGCCGAAGCATGGGCGGCGCTGTCCCGCCGGCAGGCAAACCTCTATCACGCGATCCGCCACCTCGACCATGCCGATAACGGCACCTGACCCATTTGTGTTGACGACAGTTGGCCGTGAGGCATCGCAGAAACGCGCGGACCTTTCCGACACGCTTGAATTATCCCCGCGAATCGCCACCTGATCACTCGGGCGCGACTCCAAACGCTGGAGTTGCAGAAGGAAGGGGCTGTCATGGGCGGTATGGATATCGCAGTCGTCGCATTCGTCGTTGTCGTGATCCTCGTGCTCTTTGCCGGGATCAAGACGGTGCCGCAGGGCTACCGCTATACGGTCGAGCGTTTCGGCCGTTACACGAGGACGATGGAACCGGGGCTTAATCTCATCGTCCCCTTCATCGATCGCATCGGTTCCAAGCTGAGCGTGATGGAGCAGGTGCTCGACGTTCCGACGCAGGAGGTCATCACCAAGGACAATGCGAGCGTGTCGGCGGATGCGGTCGCCTTCTATCAGGTCCTGAACGCCGCACAGGCGTCCTATCAGGTCGCCAATCTGGAAAACGCGCTCCTCAACCTGACGATGACCAACATCCGCTCCGTCATGGGCTCGATGGATCTCGACGAACTCCTGTCGAACCGCGACACGATCAACGATCGATTGCTCCACGTCGTGGACGAGGCCGCCAATCCCTGGGGCATCAAGATCACCCGCATCGAGATCAAGGACATAGCGCCGCCGAAAGACCTGGTCGACGCCATGGCCCGACAGATGAAGGCGGAACGCGAGAAGCGCGCACAGGTGCTCGAAGCGGAGGGCTCCAGAAATGCGCAGATCCTGCGTGCCGAAGGCGCGAAGCAATCGGCGATCCTCCAGGCCGAAGGACAGCGCGAGGCCGCCTACCGCGAGGCGGAGGCGCGCGAGCGCCTGGCCGAGGCGGAGGCCAAGGCGACCCGGATGGTCTCCGAGGCGATCGCAGCCGGCGACGTGCAGGCGATCAATTATTTCGTCGCGCAGAAATATACCGAGGCCCTTGCCGCGATCGGAACGGCGAGCAACCAGAAGATCGTCCTGATGCCGATGGAAGCCTCGTCGCTCATCGGCTCGCTCGGCGGCATAGGTGCGATCGCGAAGGAGGTCTTCGGTGAAGGCACCGCGTCCTCCCCGCGCCAGCGCCAGTCGACGCCCCGAACCGGTCCTGCCGTTCCCTCGGAAACGCCCTGAGGATCGCCCATGATCACGCGCATCATCCTCGAACTCGGCCCCTGGAGCTGGTGGGTCCTCGGCCTCCTGCTGCTGGCGGCGGAGCTGATCCTGCCCGGCGTCTTCCTCGTGTGGATCGCGCTTGCCGCGCTCGTCACCGGGGCCCTCTCGCTCTTCTTCTGGGAGGCGCCGTTCTGGAGTTGGCAGGTGCAGTTCGTCGCCTTCGCTTTGCTGTCGGTCGCTTCCGTCCTTATCGGGCGGCGCTTCGTCTCCTCTTCCGCCGAGAGCGACGAGCCTCTGCTCAACAGGCGCGGCGAAAGCCTCGTCGGACGGACGGCAGTGCTCGAGCAGCCGATCAAGGAGGGCCGCGGGCGCGTGCGGCTCGACGATACGACATGGTCCGTCGAGGGCCCCGACCTTCCGGTCGGCACACGCGTGCGCATCGTCGCGAGCAGCGGCCGCCACCTGACGGTCGAGCAGATCTGAACACATCCGCGTTCGGAAACTGCGGTAGAGAAACGATTGGTTAACCACGCGCCTTTACGATTGCGAAACGATTGCAATCAAATTGCGGACAGACGGCGCATGGTGCCCAATATCTCACGCTCGATGATGGCGGGCGCCTTGCGTGTGAAGCCGCCGGCATGGCTGCTGGCGGGCTGCGCTTTCCTCGCCTGTGCGCCAGCGAGCGCGCAAAGCCTCGGCGATCCATCCCCGGCGGGCGTCTCCGTCGCCGCCTCAGCAGACCAGCCGCTTCCGGTCTTAATCGACCCGCAGGAGACCGGCGCCCTTGCCGGAACCGACCTTTCGCCTGCCCTGGACGAGGACTTCAACCGCCTGAACCGGCGCGAGGAGACGATCGACGGGCTGCGCAGGCGCATCGATCCCGATGACGGTCAGGCGCCCGGCATTCGCATCGGCACCTTCGTTCTGAAGCCGGCGCTCAGCGAGACCTTCAACCACG
The DNA here is from genome assembly GCF_036245905.1 of Sinorhizobium sp. KGO-5. Lineage (NCBI taxonomy): Bacteria > Pseudomonadati > Pseudomonadota > Alphaproteobacteria > Hyphomicrobiales > Rhizobiaceae > Sinorhizobium > Sinorhizobium sp. KGO-5. The sequence continues at coordinate 252,449 of NZ_BDIZ01000001.1, read as the reverse complement.
AACGGCAGAAGAACGGCGGCAGCAGTCAGAGCCGGAGCTTCATGGAGACCGGGCTCAAGGGTTCGCTCACCTCCGACTGGTCCCGCCATCAGCTCAGCGTGACCGGCGAAGGCGTGATCCAGGACAACATATCCGGTGAGGGCCAGGAGGAGCCGCGCGCCGACATCGACGCGGAACTGCGCCTCGACCTCGGCGCGGAGACCATTGCAAGGCTGAGGACAGGCTACAGTTTCGAACGCGAAGATGCGAACGACCCGAATGCCATCGCCAATGCAGACAGCCAATCCGGCGTCCATAGCTATCGCCTGGGCGCCGCGGTCGAGCGCGACCTCGGTCTCATTCGCGGCTCGCTCGGCGTGGATTTCGAGCGCCGCACCTATGGCGATGTCGAGCTCGACAATGGGACGACGCTCTCGCAGGAGGATCGCGACCGCAATCTCGGCACCCTCACCGGGCGGATCGGCTACGAGCTTTCGCCGGCGCTCGTCCCCTTCCTCGAGGCCTCCGTCGGCAAATCGATCTATGATCTGCGTCGGGATACGTTCGGCTTCGAGCGCTCCTATGAGAGCTATGCCGGCCGCGCCGGCATGGAGGTCGATCTCGGCGAAAAGCTCAACGGTGAACTGGCGCTCGGTTACGAGACCTTCCGCTTCGACGACGAACGGCTCGGCGACCTCAACGGATTCTCGCTCGACGGCCGCGTCAACTGGTCACCGCACCGCGGCACCGACGTCCTTTTCGGCGTGCTGACCTATGTCGATCCCTCGACCACTCCGGGCGAGGCGGGATCGATCAATTACGAGCTGACGAACGTGGTCACGCATCAGTTGCGTTCGACCCTCGTCGGCCGGCTTTCGAACAGTCTCACCCTTCGCGATTTTCCTTCGGATGCGACCGCCTCCGACGAGACGACCTGGCGAACCGGCGCCGGACTCACCTGGGACATGAGCCGCTATCTCGCGCTCACCGGAGACGTGAGCTACGAGCGCACGGAAAGGGACGAGGGTAGCTCGACCGATACCACGCGGGTTGGCCTCGGCCTGACGCTCCGGCGCTGATCGGGAGGGCCGCGTTGCGCGGCCTCCCCGGCTACGCGCGAGCTTACTTCAGACCCTGCAGGAGCGTCTTGAGCGGTCCTTCCACGATGGGGCGGATATCGCCGCGCTCGAGAGCGAAGGCGACGTTCGCCAGGATGAAGCCGTCCTTGGCGCCGCAATCATACGTATCGCCGCGGAAGCGATAGGCGGCGAAGGCCTGGGCTTCGGCGAGCTTCACCATGCCGTCGGTCAGCTGGATCTCGTTGCCGGCGCCGCGTTCCTGCTTTTCCAGGATCGGGAAAATCTCCGGCTGCAGGATGTAGCGGCCATTGATGAAGAAGTTCGAAGGAGCCGTCCCCTTGGCCGGTTTCTCGACCATCTTGGTGATCCGGAAACCGTCGCCGACCGTCTCGCCCACGCCGACGATCCCGTATTTATGCGCCTGGTCGGGCGCGCATTCCTCGACCGCGACGACGTTGCCGCCGGACTCTTCGTAGAGCTCGACCATGCCCTTGAGGCAGCCCTTCTCGCCCTTCATGATCATGTCGGGCAGGAGCAGCGCGAAGGGCTCGTTGCCGACGAGATCGCGGGCGCACCAGACGGCATGGCCGAGGCCCAGCGGTGCCTGCTGACGGGTGAAGCTCGTGGTACCGGCCTTCGGCAGCATGGCTTCGAGGAGCTCGATCTCCGCCTTCTTGTTGCGCTCGCGCAGCGTCTGGTCCAATTCGACCTGGATGTCGAAATAGTCCTCGATGACCGCCTTGCTGCGGCCGGTCACGAAAATCAGATGCTCGATGCCGGCTTCGAGCGCCTCATCGACGACATATTGGATGACCGGCTTGTCCACCACCGTCAGCATCTCCTTCGGAACCGCCTTGGTCGCGGGAAGGAAACGGGTCCCGAGACCTGCAACGGGGAAAACGGCTTTGCGGACTTTGCGCTTGTCGGTCATTGGCACCTCCTTGCAGTGCATCTCAGTCTAGCCTGAAACAGGAAAATTGAATTGGATTTAGTCGCCCATTGCCAATTTTTTACGAAGGAAGACGACTCGGTATTTTCATGGTAAAGACTTTGTTGACTTCGTTTCTGTAGGCTTCTCCCTCGACCGGTACGGCTTCCGCCGTCCGGTCCCTAGAAGAACCGCATACTGCCCTTTCCAGTGGCCTGGTGCGGGCAAATTGCGAACCTCGGAGTAGTCGGTCCGGCATGAACGCCGGCTGAACGCTCCACCGAGAAACGGAACCGACAGCAGATGATGAAAAACCGCAGGACGTTCTTCCGACATATCGCCGCCGCTCTCGTTGTTGCCGCCGCTTTTGGGTCGTCGCCCGCGCGTGCGGATCAGGGTTTTCAAAACTGGATCAATAACTTCTATGCAACGGCTGCCAAGAGCGGCATCAGCCACGCGACCTATCGCAAGGCCTTCGCCGGCGTGAAGACGCCTGATCCGGCCGTGCTGGAGAAGGCCGCTTATCAGCCCGAATTCAAGCACAAGATCTGGGAGTATGTCGACGCGCGTGTCAATCCGTATACCAAGCGGATAGGACAGGAAATGGCGGCGAAGCATGCCCGCACGCTCAATGCCCTCGAACGGCACTACGGCGTCGACAAATCCATCCTGCTCGCCATCTGGTCGATGGAATCGAACTACGGCGCGATTCTCCAGAAAGACGACCGGCTGCATTACGTGCCGCGGGCGCTGGCGACCCTTGCCTATGCCGATTCAAGGCGGTCCAAATTTGCGAAGACCCAGCTCATCGCGGCACTGAAGATCCTGCAGAGCGGCGACATCACCCCGCGGGAGCTGACGGGTTCCTGGGCGGGCGCCATGGGACACACCCAGTTCATTCCGACGAGCTATCTGCTCTATGCGGTCGATGCCGACGGAAACGGCCATCGGGATATCTGGAACTCGGTGCCGGATGCGCTTGCAACGGCTGCCAATCTCTTGCGGAAGAACGGCTGGCGCCCCGGCGAAACATGGGGTTACGAGGTCGTCCCGCCGGCCAATGCGGCGAAATATTCGGGCCAGACCAAGACGCTCGGCCAGTGGGCGGCCCTCGGCTTCTCCCGTCCGGGCGGCAGGGGCTTCAGCAATCCGAAGATGCGGGCCGAACTGAAGCTGCCCGGCGGCGGCAACGGCCCCGGATTCTTGATGACGAAGAACTTCTTCGTCATCAAGCGCTACAACGCCTCCGATTCCTACGCGCTCGGGGTCGGGCTTCTTGCGGATCAGATCGCAGGATATGCCGGCATGCAGCAACGCTGGCCGCGTCCGGACGGTTCGCTCGACATCAGCGAAAAATTCGAACTGCAGAACCGGTTGAAGGAACTCGGCTATTACGACGGCGAAGTCGACGGCAACTTCGGCTCGGGCTCGAAAGCGGCAATCCAGGCGTTCCAGAACCAGAACGGCCTGGCGCCGGACGGGGAGCCGACACAGCGTCTGTTGCGCGCCCTACGCAGGTGAACGCACCCGCAGCTTTCTCTCATCACGGCGATTCCCGATCAAACGGTGCCAATCGCCGTGATCTGGCGTATGGTTGCGGGAGTGTCTGCCATTCGACGGTGAAATGATCATGCTGACGATCCGATACCGCGGGAAGGGACTGTTTTCGCGTTTGCTTCGGCTGGCTCCCGTCTTGCTCGGCGCTGCGGCGATGGTCGCCGCCGGTTTCTTTGCCACTGTGGCCGAGGCGCAGGAGCGGGTGCCACGACGCAACGTGCTGCAAAGGCTCTTCGGCGTCTTCACGCCGCAAAGGCGCGTCTATTACGAGGATCAATACGATCTTCGGCGCCAGCCGCGGCCGCAGCGCATACAGAAGCGCCGAGCGCAACCATCGGAGCCACGGCAGTCGCGCCCGAGCCGGGCCAAGCCGCGGCCCGCCGCGGCACCGCCGCCCGCGCCGGTCGTCGTGGAGAAATCTCCGGACGCCAAGAAGGTCCTGGTCGTCGGAGACTTCGTTGCCGGCAGCCTTGGCGACGGTTTGAAGATCGCGTTCGAAACGACGCCCGGCATCGTCATCGAGACGCGCGCCAACGGCTCCTCGGGCATCGTCCGCGACGACTATTTCGACTGGCCCAAGGCGCTGCCGGACGCCATCGCGGAACTCAAGCCCGCCGTCATCGTCGTGAGCCTCGGCGCCAATGATCGCCAGATGATGCGGATCGGCGACGTGCAGGAGAAGTTCCGGACCGACGCCTGGACGGAAGAATACCGCAAGCGCGTCAACGCACTGGCGACGCTTGCGCGCAAGGACAATCTTCCGGTCCTCTGGGTCGGAATGCCGCCCTTCCAATCGACGTCCATGACCGCCGACATGGTGACGTTCAACGGAATCTACCGCGAAGAGGTGGAGAAGGTCGGCGGCCAGTTCATCGACATCTGGGACGGCTTCGTCGATGAAGGGGGAAAGTTCGTCCTGACCGGCTCCGACATCAACGGGCAGCAGGTCCGCCTCAGGGGTTCTGACGGCATCAACCTGACCAAGGCCGGCAAGCGCAAACTGGCCTTCTATGTCGAAAAGGACATTCGCAAGCTATTGGGCGAAGCGGCAGCGACCACGGACGTTCCCGGTGCGGAAGGCCTGAAGGACCTGGTCGTCAGCAAGCCGCTTGCCAACGAAGATATCATCAAGACGCAGCCGATCAGCCTCATCGATCCCGAACTCGATGGAGCGACCGCCCTTCTCGGCGGCGACACGCCCCTCAAGAGCACGGGCAAGAGCCCGCGCGACCGGCTCATCGAAAAGGGCGAGGTGGTCGTCGCCCCGGCCGGACGTATCGACGATTTCCGGCTGACGAAGCAGGGGCCGCCGGGCAGTTCTACCCGTTGATTGCGGAAACGCGGCTCTCCGGGAATACCGCCTTTGCCCCTCATCCGCCTGCCGGGCCGGGCGAGGACTGGCCCTACCGCGGCAGCACCGTCGAGCCCATCAGCGCCTCGTCGATCGCGCGCGCCGCCTGCCGGCCTTCGCGGATAGCCCATACGACGAGCGACTGGCCGCGGCGAATGTCGCCCGCCGCCCACAATTTGTCGACCGAAGTCCTGTAGTCGCGCTCGTTGGCGACGACATTGGTCGAACCGCGGCGGTCGGTGTTGACCGTCAGCTTGTCGCCGAGATCCTTGAGGACGCTGTCTGCGAAGGGCCCGCGGAAACCGATGGCGATGAAGGCCAGATCGGCCTTGATGATGAACTCGGTACCGGCGATCGGCTTGCGGCGCTCGTCGACCTGACAGCATTTGACGCCGGTGAGATTACCGTCCTCGTCGCCGACAAACTCGAGCGTCGCGACCTGGAACTCGCGAACCGCACCCTCGGCCTGGCTGGAGGAGGTGCGCATCTTCGTCGCCCAGAAGGGCCAGACCGCAAGCTTGTCTTCCTTCTCGGGCGGTTGCGGACGAATATCGAGCTGCGTCACCTTGACGGCGCCCTGGCGGAAGGCGGTACCGACACAGTCGGATGCCGTGTCGCCGCCGCCGACGACGACGACGTGCTTGCCGCCGGCGAGGATCGGCTCGGACGGCCAGCCCACGCTGTCGATGTTCTCGCGGCCGACACGACGGTTCTGCTGTACCAGATAAGGCATGGCGTCGTGCACGCCGACGAACTCCACGCCGGGGATGCCGGCGTCGCGCGGCGTCTCGGAGCCGCCGCAATAGAGCACGGCGTCGTTTTCATCGACGAGCTTTTGCACCGCGACATCGACACCGACATTGACGCCGCAATGGAAGGTCACGCCCTCGCCCCGCATCTGCTCGACCCGACGGTCGATGAAGTTCTTCTCCATCTTGAAATCGGGAATGCCGTAGCGCAGCAGCCCGCCGGGCTTGGACTCGCGTTCGTAGACATGCACCTCGTGGCCGGCGCGCGCCAGTTGCTGGGCAGCCGCCATGCCGGCCGGCCCGGAGCCGATGACCGCGACCTTCTTGCCGGTCTTGGTCACGGCCGGCTGCGGCACGATATAGCCCATCTCATAGGCCTTGTCGGCAATCGCCTGCTCGACCGTCTTGATCGCCACCGGCACGTCTTCGAGGTTCAGCGTGCAGGCTTCCTCGCAGGGCGCCGGGCAGACGCGGCCGGTAAATTCCGGGAAGTTGTTGGTCGAGTGCAGGTTGCGGATCGCCTCATCCCAATTGCCGTTATAGACGAGGTCGTTCCAGTCCGGGATCTGGTTGTGCACCGGGCACCCCGTCGGCCCGTGACAATAGGGAATGCCGCAGTCCATGCAGCGAGCGGACTGCTTCTGCACCTCCTGATCGGACATCGGAATGGTGAATTCGCGGAAATGGCGGATGCGGTCGGATGCCGGCTGGTACTTCGCCACCTGCCGGTCGATCTCCAAAAACCCAGTAACCTTGCCCATCTTATGATCCTGACATCTTCAATCTCAACAGGCGCGCTCGAGCGCGCGTGATGGCCCCTGACCCGGGCGGGCCGGGAGCCGTATTCACGAAGGCCGGTTACTCGGCCGCTTCAGCCATCTTCATGCGCTCCATGTCCTCGAGCGCGCGGCGGTACTCTACCGGCATCACCTTGCGGAACTTCGGCCGGTAATCCGCCCAGCGATCGAGGATCTCCTTGGCGCGGACCGAACCCGTATAGTGCAGGTGGTTCGAGATGAGCTGGTAGAGGCGCTCCTCGTCGTGGCGCGTCATGTCGCCCGAGACGTCCACCATGCCCTTGTGCATGAGGTCGCCGCCGTGGTGATGCAGCTTCTCCAGCATGTCGTCCTCCTCCGGAACCGGCTGCAGTTCGACCATGGCCATGTTGCAGCGCCGGGCGAAGTCGCCCTCCTCGTCGAGCACGTAAGCGACACCGCCCGACATGCCGGCCGCGAAGTTGCGGCCCGTGCCGCCGAGAACGACGACGACACCGCCGGTCATGTATTCGCAGCCGTGATCGCCGACGCCTTCCACGACCGCGATCGCACCGGAATTGCGCACGGCAAAGCGTTCACCGGCGACGCCGTTGAAGTAGCACTCTCCGGAAATCGCGCCGTAAAGCACGGTGTTGCCGACGATGATCGACTGGTGCGGCACGATCCGAGCGTTCTCCGGCGGCCGGACGATGATGCGCCCGCCCGAGAGGCCCTTGCCGACATAGTCGTTGCCGTCTCCGACGAGATCGAAGGTGATGCCGCGGGCGAGGAACGCGCCGAAGGACTGGCCAGCCGTGCCCTTGAGGGTCACGTGGATCGTATCGTCCTTCAGCCCCTTGTGGCCCCAGCGCTTGGCAAGCGCGCCCGAAAGCATCGCGCCGGCCGAACGGTCGACGTTCCTGATCCCGGCTTCGAAGGCGACCGGCACCTTGGTCTCGAGCGCGAGCTTCGCCTTCTCGATCAGCCTGCGGTCGAGAATGTCGTCGATCGGATGGTTCTGGCGCTCCGTCCAATAGGTGGCTTCCTTCGGAGCCTCCACCTTGTGGAAGATCTTCGAGAAGTCGAGGCCCCTCGCCTTCCAGTGCTCGATCATCCGGTCGCGGTCGAGCAGATCCGAGGCTCCGATGATGTCGTCGAGCCTTCTGGCACCAAGCGATGCGAGGATCTCGCGCACTTCTTCCGCAACGAAGAAGAAGTAGTTGACGACATGCTCCGGCGTCCCCTTGAAACGCTTCCGGAGCACCGGATCCTGGGTGGCGACGCCGACGGGACAGGTGTTCAGGTGACACTTGCGCATCATGATGCAGCCGGCCGCGATCAGCGGCGCGGTCGCGAAGCCGAATTCGTCGGCGCCGAGCAGCGCTCCGATGACGACGTCACGGCCGGTCTTCAGGCCGCCATCGACCTGCAGCGCGATGCGGGAGCGCAGACCGTTGAGCACCAGCGTCTGCTGCGTTTCGGCAAGGCCGATCTCCCACGGACTACCCGCATGCTTCAGCGAGGTCAGCGGCGAAGCACCGGTGCCGCCGTCGAAGCCGGCAATGGTGATGTGATCGGCGCGTGCCTTGGCAACGCCGGCCGCAACGGTGCCGACACCCACTTCCGATACCAGCTTGACCGAGACATCGGCTTCCGGGTTGACGTTCTTCAGATCGTAGATCAGCTGCGCCAGATCCTCGATCGAATAGATGTCATGATGCGGCGGCGGCGAGATCAGGCCGACCCCCGGTGTCGAATGCCGCGTCTTGGCGACGGTCGCATCTACCTTGTGTCCCGGCAGCTGGCCGCCTTCGCCGGGCTTTGCGCCCTGCGCCACCTTGATCTGCAGAACGTCGGCATTGACCAGATATTCGGTGGTGACGCCGAAGCGGCCGGAGGCGATCTGCTTGATCGCCGACCGCTCGGGGTTCGTCGAGCCGTCCGGCAGCGGCAGGTAGCGATCGCTCTCCTCGCCGCCTTCGCCGGTGTTGGACTTGCCGCCGATCCGGTTCATCGCGACCGCGAGCGTCGTATGCGCCTCGCGGCTGATCGAGCCGAATGACATGGCGCCCGTCGAGAAGCGCTTGACGATCTCCGCAGCCGGCTCGACCTCTTCGATCGGGATCGGCTTGCGGCCGGCCGCCTCGGCCCCCTTGATCGTGAAGAGCCCACGGATCGTGTTCATGCGGCTGGCCGACTCGTTCATCGTCGCCGAGAATTCGCGATAGCGGTCCTCGGCATTGCCGCGCACGGCATGCTGCAGCGAGGCGATGGCGTCCGGCGTCCAGGCATGGCTTTCGCCGCGCATCCGGAAGGCATATTCGCCGCCGATGTCGAGCGTATTGGCAAGCACCGGATCGCTCCCGAAGGCCGCCTTGTGACGCGCCACGGTTTCGGCAGCGATCTCCTCGAGGCCGATGCCTTCGATCGTCGTCGCAGTACCGAAGAAGTACTTGCCGACCAGCGCGGACGAAAGGCCGACGGCGTCGAATATCTGCGCGCCGCAATAGGACTGGTAGGTGGAGATGCCCATTTTGGACATGACCTTGAGGATGCCTTTGCCGACCGCCTTGATGTAGCGGTAGACGACTTCCTTCTCGTCGACTTCCTTCGGAAACTCGCCGCGCTTGTGCATGTCGACGAGCGTGTCGAAGGCGAGATAGGGGTTGATCGCTTCCGCGCCGTAGCCGGCGAGCAGGCAGAAATGATGAATTTCGCGCGGTTCGCCCGACTCGACGACGAGGCCGACCGAGGTGCGCAGACCCTTGCGGATCAGGTGGTGATGGGCGGCCGCGGTCGCGAGCAGCGCCGGGATCGCCACGCGATCGGGACCGATCTGCCGGTCGGAAAGCACGATGATGTTGTAGCCGCCCTTGACTGCCGCTTCCGCCCTTTCGCAGAGACGATCGAGCATTTCCAGCATGCCTTCGGCACCGCGCGAAATGTCATAGGTGAAATCGAGCGTCTTCGTGTCGAAGCGGTCTTCGGTGTGGCCGATCGAGCGGATCTTCTCGAGGTCGCCATTGGTCAGGATCGGCTGGCGGACTTCCAGCCGCTTCGCATGCGCCATGCCCTCGTGGTCGAGGATGTTCGGGCGCGGGCCGATGAAGGAGACGAGGCTCATCACCAGTTCCTCGCGGATCGGATCGATCGGCGGGTTGGTGACCTGCGCGAAGTTCTGCTTGAAATAGGTGTAGAGCAGCTTCGGCTTGTCGGACATCGCCGAGATCGGCGTGTCGGTGCCCATCGATCCGATCGCCTCCTGACCGGTCGTCGCCATCGGCGACATCAGGAGCTTCGTGTCCTCATGGGTGTAACCGAAGGCCTGCTGGCGGTCGATCAGCGACACGTCGCGCCGCAGCGCCCGCGGCTCGACCGGCTTCAGTTCTTCGAGGATCAGCTGGGTGTTGTCGAGCCATTGGCGATAGGGATGCTTGCCGGCGAGCGACGACTTCACCTCCTCGTCGGAGATGATGCGCCCCTCTTCCATGTCGATCAGCAGCATCTTGCCGGGCTGCAGCCGCCATTTCTTGACGATCTTGTCTTCGGCGACCGGCAGCACGCCGGCCTCCGACGCCATGATGACGCGGTCGTCGCTGGTGACGATGTAGCGCGCCGGACGCAGGCCGTTGCGGTCGAGCGTGGCGCCGATCTGGCGGCCGTCGGTGAAGGCGACCGCCGCCGGGCCGTCCCAAGGCTCCATCAGCGCCGCATGATATTCGTAGAAGGCCTTGCGCTCAGGCGACATGAGCTGGTTGCCGGCCCAGGCCTCGGGGATCAGCATCATGACGGCATGCGAGAGCGAATAACCGCCGCGCACGAGGAATTCGAGCGCATTGTCGAAACAGGCCGTGTCCGACTGACCTTCATAGGAGATCGGCCAGAGCTTGGAAATGTCGTCGCCGAAGAGCGGCGAGGAAACGGAAGCCTGTCGTGCGGCCATCCAGTTGACGTTGCCGCGCAGCGTGTTGATCTCGCCGTTATGCGCAACCATCCGATAGGGATGCGCGAGCTTCCAGGACGGGAAGGTGTTGGTCGAGAAGCGCTGGTGCACGAGTGCGACGGCCGACTGGAAGCGCTCGTCGGCGAGGTCCTTGTAATAGGCACCCACCTGGTAGGCGAGAAACATGCCCTTGTAGACGATGGTGGTGGTCGACAGCGACACGATATAGAAGCCGAGATCGCCACCATCGGCTTCCGCATAGATGCGGTTGGAGATCACCTTGCGAAGTGTGAACAGCCGCCGTTCGAATTCATCGCTGCTCGCGGCCTCCCGGCCGGCGCCAATGAACACCTGGACATGGTGCGGCTCGGTCGCGGCGATATCGGGCGCCTTGGAGAGAGACGAATTATCGACCGGCACGTCGCGGAAGCCGAGCACGATCTGGCCCTCCTCGGCCACGACCTCGCTGATCACCTCCTTGAAGTGAGCGATAAGCGTCTCGTCGCGCGGCATGAAGAGATAGCCGACGGCATATTCGCCGGCCCTCGGCAGGGTGACGCTCTGCTTCGCCATCTCCTCGCGGAAGAAGCGGTCGGGGATCTGGACCAGAATGCCCGCGCCGTCGCCCATCAGCGGGTCGGCACCGACCGCTCCGCGATGGGTCAGGTTTTCGAGCATGAAGAGGCCGTCGCGCACGATCTGATGCGACTTCTCGCCCTTGAGATGGGCGACGAAGCCGACGCCGCAGGCGTCATGTTCGTTCCGTGGATCGTACAACCCCTGTTTTCGCGGCAGGCCGGAGGGGAATGCGGGCGTTTTCACAGCCGTCGCAGCGTCTTGTGCGAGGTTGAGCCCAATCTGTCGTGATGGCGAATGATCCGTCATCTTTTCCCTCCTGTTGAACCCGGGAATTCCGGGCATAACGCGGCCCGCACGCAGTTGCCGCATGGTGCTTTTCGCACGGCGGCAAGCCGGGCATTATCGTCGCATGATCCTGATCAGGTCGCAAATGAAGCGCGGCCGCGTCAGGCACCGATGTCCGCGACCATCCTGACGCCAAGGAATAACGACCGGATGAAATCCGGCGAAACCCCCTCGCGCTTCACGCCGGCTGCCGCTTTTCACGGTGCTTCCGGCGATTGTTCCGGCCCCTAGACCGAAATAGGACAGCAAACCTGTCCTATTTCATGCGCTCTATGCCAGAAACCGCCCTCCTTCGCAAGGGCCTCGGCCGCAAATAATACGAGAGATTTTGCCGAACATTGCCGGAAATTGCCCGGGTTTAAAATTTAATTACCCGTATCCGGCACTTTCTTTACTTTGGTTTCAAACTGGTCTCCGGTTGGCACTACAAGGCAGGCACAGTCGAGCGCAGCCGTTTGCTTGCCGACGGGACTCGGCTATGGTCGCGCCGACGCGCCTCTCCGCACGGCGTGGCTCGATGTAAACAGGGTAAACTTCAGATGATCTTCTCCTCCGACAACTGGGCCGGCGCGCATCCGGCGATCGCCGAAAGTCTGGTCACGAATGCGCAGGGCTATGCTTCCGCCTACGGCACGAGCGAGCTCGATCGGAAGGTGGAACAGCGCTTTTCGGAGATTTTCGAGAGGGAGGTTGCGGTATTCTTCGTGGGCACCGGAACCGCCGCAAACTCCCTTGCACTTTCGAGCGCCAATCGGGCGGGCGGAATCGCTTTCTGCCATCGCGAAGCGCATGTGAACGTCGACGAGTGCGGCGCGCCGGAGTTCTTTTCGCACGGCGCGAGGCTGTGCCCGGTCGAGGGCGCCCACGGCAAGATGGAGCCGGCGAAGCTCGAGGCCGAAATTCGGCGGTTCCCGAAGGAGAACGTCCATGGCGGTCAGCCGATGGCGGTGACGGTGACGCAGGCGACCGAGAGCGGCACCGTCTATTCGCTCGACCAGATCGAAACGATCGCCTCGATCGCCCGGTCCCATAAACTGCCGCTGCACATGGATGGCGCTCGTTTCGCCAATGCCCTGGTCAGCCTTGGGACGACACCGGCCGAGATGACCTGGAAGCGTGGCGTCGATCTGCTCTCCTTCGGCGGAACGAAGAACGGCTGCTGGTGCGCCGAGGCGCTGGTGCTCTTCGACCTTTCGAAGGCGCAGGAGATGCACTTCCTGCGCAAGCGCTCGGCTCAGCTCTTCTCCAAGTCGCGCTTCGTCTCCGCCCAGTTCGACGCCTATTTCGCCGGAGATCTCTGGCTCGATCTCGCGCGCCACGCCAACGCGATGGCGCGGCGCCTCGCCGACGGCATCACCGCTTCGGCTGGGAGCCGGCTCGCCTGGGCGCCCGATGCCAACGAGGTCTTCGTCGTGCTGAAGCGGGAGGCCGCCGGCCGGCTGCAGCAGCAGGGCGCCCTTTTCTACGATTGGGAAGTGCCGCACGATCTCGAAGGCGACCTCGCGGAAGACGAAGGGCTCTATCGCCTGGTCACCAGCTTCGCCACCCGCGCCGAGGACGTCGACCGCTTCGTCGCCGCCTGCTGATGCATGGCAGATTTCGAAGCGCGCCGCATGAAATCGCTTGAATGCCACGCGCATCGCGACCGATGGAGCGGGATGAGGAAAAGTGCGTGCGGTTTTCCGCCCGCATCCCGCGTCTCAACTTCTCGGAAGCGATCGCGTTCATGTTTTTCGTCGACCCGATCTGAAAACATCGTGATCTAGTGCTTGCATCCGGCTTCCGGATGGGCTTACACGGCAAGCACCATGCGCCGTTATCTCCCCGACACCTTTACCATCCTCCTGATGCTGACAGTCGCTCTCGCAGCGGTTTTGCCCATCGACGGAGCCGCCGCGGCCTGGTTCGCCATCGCGACGAAGCTTGGCGTCGGCCTGATCTTCTTTCTCCACGGCGCACGGCTTTCGCGCGAGGTCGTCATTGCCGGTTTCCTGCATTGGCGGCTGCACCTGGCGATTCTGTTTTCGACTTTCGCCCTTTTCCCGCTCATCGGCCTCCTGGTCGGTTTCGTCCCGCCATGGATCCTGCCGCCGTCGCTCTATACCGGCATCCTTTTCCTCTGCGTTCTGCCTTCGACGGTACAGTCGTCGATCGCATTCACGTCGATGGCCGGCGGCAATGTTCCGGCAGCCGTCTGCGCGGCGTCGGCATCCAACATCTTGGGCGTGTTCCTGACGCCGCTTCTCGTCGGCGTCATCTTCTCGGCCGGCGGACATGGCGGCGTATCGCTCGACGCGATCGAACAGATCCTCCTGCAGCTGCTTGCGCCCTTCGTCGCAGGCCAGATCCTGCAGCCCTGGATCGGCGGCTGGATTCGCGCCCGCAAGAAACTGCTCGCACCGGTCGATCGCGGTTCGATCCTGATGGTCGTCTATCTGGCTTTCAGCCAGGCCGTCACGGCGGGCCTCTGGCAGTCCTTCACCCTGACGGACCTCACCGTTTTGACGGTAATCGAGATTGCTCTGCTCGCGCTTATTCTGGCGGCCACCACATTCGGCAGCCGGCTCCTCGGTTTCGACCGCGCGGACGAAATCGCCATCACCTTCTGCGGATCGAAGAAGAGCCTGGCGAGCGGCATTCCGATGGCAAGCGCGATCTTCGCCGGACAGAACATCGGCATGATCGTCCTGCCGGTCATGCTGTTCCATCAGATCCAGTTGATGGCCTGTGCGGTCATTGCCCAGCGCTATGCCGCCAAGGCGGCAGAGCTCGAGGGAACCGCCGTCCCGGCTACGCCCACCTGAAGAGCATGAACGAAACGGCGCGTCGTCTTATCAAGCGTCGGTATCGTGGGATGACAGGAAACGAGAGACCGTTTCCAGGCACAATTCCTTCTCCTCCACATGCGGCATGTGGCTGGAATGCTCGAACAGCACCCATTCGCAGCCCTTCACGCGATCCACATACGGCTTGACGACGAGCGGCGTGGCCTCGTCGTATCTTCCGGAAATCAAAAGGGTCGGTGCTTCGATCCGCATCAGCCGGTCCTCGATCGTCCAGTCCTTCATCGTGCCTATTACGTGGAACTCGGTCGGGCCGTTCATGTTGCGATAGACCGTATTGTCCTCGTCCATGATCGCAAAGGTGCGCGCGACTTCCGCAGGCCACGGGGTGACGCGGCAGACATGGCGGTCGTAGAAGACGCGCGAGGCGGCGATGTATTCCGGATCGGTAATCGTCCCGGCCTGCTCATGCCTGAGCAGCGTATCCTGAACCGCCTTCGGCAGTTCCCCGCGCAGGCGATTGGCTTCCGCCACCCAGGTATGCATGTTGGCCGGCGAATTGGCGATGACCAGCGCCTTCAGACCGGGGGGCTTTAGAACCGCATGTTCCGCGCCCAGCATGCCGCCCCAGGACTGTCCGAGAAAGGCATAGCGATCCTGGATGCCCAGATGCTTCAGCAGCGCGTCGAGTTCCCCGAGGAACAAAGCGGGTGTCCAGAAGTCCGGGCCCTTGTCCGGAAGGCGCGTGGAGTTGCCGTTGCCGAGCTGGTCGTAGTGAATGACGGCGCGTCCGTCGATCTCGCTGATCCCCTTGAAGGAATCGACGTAGTCGTGGGTGCAGCCCGGTCCGCCGTGGGCAACGACCAGCGGCAGCTTGCCGCTGTCGAGCGAACCGGTGATGCGATACCAGGTCTGGTATTCGCGAAAGGGCAGAAAGGCTTCCTTCGACGCGACGGCGGCCACATGCATCTCCATGTCTGACGGACAACGGAGGGAACATAACGCGGGGTTTCAAGCCGTGGCAGCTATCACAAGTTATAGGATGGGCGCTCTTCGAGCAGCCGGTAGTGCGTGGCGCGCACAACCGCCTGGGTACGGTTCTTAGCGCCGAGTTTCTTGGCCGCGGCGTTGAGATGCATGACCACGGTCGGCACAGAACGGTGGATGATACGCGAAATTTCCTTGGCCGAGTGGCCCTCGGCGGAATGGCGGAGGCATTCGCGCTCCCGCTCCGTCAGCCTCGCAGTGCCTGCGTCGAAGGCCTGCGCGTCGAACAGCGAATAGGCCGCCTCGTGAAACACATGGGCGAGCAGGTTGAAATCGGCGATGTACCGCAGCGCATGCCGCTCGAATGCCCGGTTGCCGCCGAAACGCACACCCGTGACCGTCGCATAGTCGCCGCGCGGCATGTGGACCGGAACGGTGACGCCGGTCGACATGTCCCGTTCGCTCAGATAGCGGGCGACGGGCGCCGTATCATCGCTCATGAAGCGTCTAATCAGCGTGTCCGCATCGGGATCATAGTTCCAAAAGAACGGCGTTGACGTGCGCAGCGCCACCTGCTGCACGGGATCGATGCGGAAATAGCCGCGATCGAACCAGTAGTCGTGCATATCCTCCGAGATGTTGCGAAGTTTCAGCAGCGACGGGACCATGATCGTGCCGTCGAGATCGCGGGGCACCGGCGTATAATCGTAGATCAGCGCCTCGAAGCCGATCACCTTCATCGCCTCGAACACCTGGTCTATACGGCCATCCAGCGTGTCGTGCGCGGTGAACTGGTTCCTGATCGTCCCGAGTTCGTCAAACATCCTTGTCTCCGGTCCCGGTCACTCCCCAACCTATCACTTCTTATAGCTGGGCGCCTGCTGGCCTTTCGGATAAAATTTAGCCGTGCTCAAATATTGAGCAAGCAGTTTCTTTGCCGGGGCGGTCAATGTGGCGTGATATCGAGCCGGAGGCGCGACACGAAATCGAAGTCGATGGCTACAAGGTGGTGGCCTACAGCTTCGGTTCGGGCCCGGAGACCTTGTTCTGCCTGAATGGCGGGCCGGGACTACCCTGTGACTATCTGCGTGAGGCTCATTCGTGCCTCATCGACAAGGGCTATCGCGTCGTCGCCTTCGATCAGCTCGGCACCGGCGCCTCCGACCGCCCGACCGATCCTTCGCTCTGGACGATCGGCCGGTATGTCGAGGAAACCGAAACGGTTCGCAAGGCGCTGGGGCTCGGCAAGGTGCACATGCTCGGCCATTCCTGGGGCGGCTGGCTGGCGATCGACTACGCGCTGACATACCCGGAAAACCTGCAGACGCTGATCCTGGAGGATACGGTCGCCGACATGCCGCACCTCGTCACCGAGCTTGAGCGGCTGCGCGCCGCCCTCGGGCCGGAGACCGTCGCCATGATGCAGAAGCACGAGGCGCAGGGCACATACGATCATCCCGAATATTTGGCTGCCATCACCATCCTGAACTATCGCCATGTCTGCCGCCTGCCGGAATGGCCCGCACCGGTGCGCCGGTCCCTGGACGACTGGAACATGGGTCCCTACGGCACGATGCAGGGCCCGAACGAGTTTCTCTATATCGGCAATCTCAAGGACTGGAACCGCATTCCCGACCTCCCCGGCATCCAGGTGCCGACGCTGATCACCACGGGAGAACACGACGAGCTCACGCCGGCCTGCGCGTTGAAGATGAAGCTCGCCATCCCGGATGCCGAGCTCAGGGTTTTTGCCAATGCAAGCCACATGCCGTTTTACGAGAACCCCGCGGACTATTATCCTGCGCTGATCGATTTCCTGTCGCGGCACAGGCCGAATTGATGCAAAACATGGCGAGAGACATCCGAACGAGACGGAGGCGCGCGCATCGCCATGCATCGCTATAGGTTCGTGCTCACTCGACCGTTGCAGTTCCTGCCGGTCATCTTCGGGATCAGCATCATAACCTTTATTCTGGTGCGGCTCATCCCCGGCGATCCGGCGCGCAATCTGCTTGGAGCCCGCGCCACCCCTTCGGCCATCGCCAAGATCCGCGCCCAGTACGGCCTCGACGAGCCGATGTGGCAGCAATATTTCTACTTTCTGAAGAATCTCGCCGATGGCGAGATGGGCAAGTCGATCCTCTACAAGATCGATGTCCTGAAGCTTATCGCCACCCGTATCGAGCCGACCGTCGCGCTCGTGCTGTCGAGCGTCGTTCTGGCGGTTCTCATCGCCGTTCCCATGGCGGCGCTTGCAGCGCGTAACTCCGGCAGGGCGCCGGACCATATCGTCCGGATTGTTTCCACTTTCGGCATCGGCTTTCCGCCGTTCTGGCTCGGCCTGATGCTGATGATCCTTTTCAGCGTCAAACTGGATCTGCTGCCGGTGTCCGGCTACGGGGCGACCTTCGGCGACAAGCTCGCCCATCTGATCCTGCCGAGCCTGACGGTCGCTCTTTCCCTGTCGACGGTGCTGGTTCGCAGCCTGCGCGCGGCAATGATCGAGTCCCTGAAGTCAGACGTGGCGACAGCCGCCCGCGCGCGCGGCATGCCTGAGCGCATCGTCTTCTGGCGGCATGTCGTTCCGAATTCGCTGGTGCCGACCATCAACCTTCTGGCGGTCAACATCGGCTGGCTGATCGGCGGCACGGTCGTGGTCGAAAGCGTCTTTGCCCTGCCGGGCATGGGACAATTGCTGGTACGCGCCATCTTCTCGCGTGATTACATGGTCGTGCAGGGTGTCGCCATGGTGTTTGCCTGCGCCACTGTGCTCGTCAATTTCGTCGCCGACATCGTCACCGTCGCCGTCGATCCGCGGGTGAAACTATGAGCGCCGGTACGGTGTCCTCGTCGCCGGCCGGCTGGCGGTTGCTCTTCGGCCGGCGGCCGGCCCTCGTTATTGGGGCGGGAATCCTGCTTTTTTTCCTGCTGCTGGCGATCGGCGCACCCGTCCTCGCCCCCTATGACCCGATCCTGCAGAACGGCGCGGCCCGCTTGCAGCCGCCGTCGCTTCTGCATCCGTTCGGCACCGACAACTTCGGCCGCGACCTCCTTTCACGCGTCATCTGGGGCACACGCATCGACCTGCAGATCGCCTTGATCGGCGTCGCCTTCCCCTTCGTCATAGGAACGATCGTCGGCACCGTCGCCGGCTTCTTCGGCGGCATTGTCGACGCGCTGTTCATGCGCCTCGTCGACATTATCCTCGCCTTTCCATTCCTCGTATTGATGCTGTCGATAATCGCCATTCTGGGTCCGGGCCTCGGCAGCTTCTATATCGCCATGGCGCTGGTCGGATGGGTTTCCTATGCCCGATTGATCCGGGCACAGATTCTCGTTCTGAAGAACAGCGACTATGCGGTGGCCGCCGTCAGCCTTGGTTTCGGCCGCTTCCGCATAATGTTCCGGCACTTGCTGCCCAATGCCATTGCCGGCTCGATCGTCTTTGCCATGTCGGATGCCGTCCTGGTGCTGCTGAGCGGGGCGGCGGTCAGCTATCTCGGTCTCGGCGTCCAGCCGCCGGTCGCCGAATGGGGCATCATGGTCGCGGAGGGCCAGAGCTTCATCACCACGGCCTGGTGGATCACGCTGTTTCCCGGCCTTTCCATCGTCTGCCTTGCCTTCGGCTTCAGCATGCTGGGCGACGCGCTCGGAGAATTGCTCGGAGTGCACGAATGAGCGTCTCGGTCCTGTCTGTCCGCGACCTGACCGTGAAGGCGCATCTCCAGGGAGAGACGCGCACGCTGCTGGATGGAGTCTCGCTCGACCTGGCCAAGGGCGAGATCCTCGGCCTCGTCGGCGAAAGCGGATCGGGCAAGAGCCTGCTCTGCCGCGCGCTGATTCGCCTCCTGCCATCATCCTTGCTGAAGATCGAAGGCGGTGCGGTTCTCCTCGGAGAGCGCGACCTCACTGCCGTCACCGACTCCGAGATGCTGGAGGTACGCGGCGCCGAGATCGGCATGATCTTCCAGAACCCGACCAGCCACCTCGACCCGGTCATGCGCATCGGCGACCAGATCGCCGAGGGCATCCGCTACCATCAGGGCCTGAGCGGCCGCGATGCGCGGGCGGCAGCGGTCGAGATACTGGGGCAGGTCGGCTTCCCTGACCCCGCCCGCCAGTACGACAGCTACCCGCACGAGCTTTCCGGCGGCATGCGTCAGCGGGCCATGATCGGTGTGGCCCTGTCCTGCAATCCGCAAATCCTCATAGCCGACGAACCGACCACCGCGCTCGACGTCACGATCCAGGCGCAGATCCTGAAACTCCTGATGGACATCCGCGACAGACGCGGCCTGTCGATCATTCTCATCACCCATGATCTCGGCATCGTGGCGCAGACCTGCGACCGCATTGCCGTGATGCGCGGCGGAAAGCTGCTGGAACAGGGTCCTAAACGGACGATCCTGTCCGCACCGCAGGACCCGTACACGGTTCGCCTCATCCACAGCCATCCATCCATGCCTGATGCGGTGCCCCCCGCCATCAGTCTCCCAACGCCCTTGCATGGAACGACAAGGCCCCTTCTGGAGATCGATGACCTGCATGTGCGCTTCCCGTCGGGCGGCAGTCTTTTCTGGGGTAAGAACGCCAGGACCGTCAGCGCCGTTTCAGGGATCAACCTGCAGATCATGCCCGGCGAAACGGTTGGTATCGTCGGCGAATCCGGCAGCGGCAAGAGTACGCTTGCCCGCGCCATGCTGGGCTTGACGCCGATTTCCGCCGGTCGCGTCAGCTTCGACGGTATCGATCTTTCTCAGCAGAGGGGTGCGGGTCTCGCCAGGCTGCGACACGAGTCTGCCATGGTCTTTCAGGATCCGTTCAATGCACTGAACCCGCGTCTGACCATCGGCCAGACTCTTGCTGAAGTTCTGAGAGTGCAGAAAAAGATCGGCGGAGCCGACATTCCGGCACGCATCGGCGAGCTGCTGGACCTTGTCGGCCTCGAGCGCGAATTCGCCCACCGCAAGCCGCGCAGCATGAGCGGCGGCCAGTGCCAGAGGGCGGGCATCGCCCGTGCGCTTGCCGTCGATCCGAAGCTGATCATCGCCGACGAATGCGTCGCAGCACTCGATGTCACGATCCAGGCGCAGATCGTCGACCTCTTCCGCAAGCTCGCCCGCGACCTTAACCTCACGCTGATCTTCATCGCCCACGACCTCGCGATCGTGCGCAATCTGTGCGAACGCACCGTGGTGATGCATCGCGGAGAGATCGTCGAGGAGGGCCGCTCCGAGGACGTCTTCTCCCGGCCGAAACATCCCTACACCGCCGCATTGATCGCCGCGATCCCCGACATCGATCCCGACAGGTCGTTGCTCGGCCCTACCGATGCGGCGCCAGTGGAACCGATCCTGTCCGTCAAACGCCTGCCACAATAACGAAGGGAACAAACAATGATCAAAAGGTGGAACAATATCGGCCGGGCCGCTTTCGCAGCCGCCCTTATGCTCAGTGCCGGTTATGCGGAGGCCGCCGGTATCCTCTCCATCGGCCGCCGCGAAGATTCGACGACTTTCGATCCGATCAAGTCGGCCCAGAACGTCGACAATTGGGTGTTCTCCAACGTCTTCGACGTGCTTGTCCGCGTAGACAAGACCGGCACCAAGCTGGAGCCCGGCCTCGCCGAAAGCTGGACCCTTTCCGACGACGGCCTGACCTACACGTTCAAGATCCGCGACGCGAAGTTCTCGGACGGCTCGCCGATAACGGCCGAGGATGCCGCCTTCAGCTTGCTGCGCATACGCGACCACGAAGGCTCTCTGTGGAGCGACAGCTACAAGATCGTCGAAACCGCCGAGGCGGCCGATCCGAAGACACTGGTCGTCAAGCTGAAGACGCCCTCCGCCCCCTTCCTGTCGACGCTTGCCCTTCCGAACGTCTCGGTGCTTTCCAAGAAAGCCGTCGAGGCTGGCGAGGACGCCTTCGCCGAACTGCCAACGGCATCGTCCGGCGCATTCACCGTCAAGGAGTGGCGGCGCGGCGACCGGGTCATCCTCGAAAAGAATCCGAACTTCTGGCAGGCGGATCGTGTGAAACTAGACGGCGTCGAATGGATTTCCGTTCCGGACGACAACACGCGCATGCTGAACGTCCAGGCCGGCCAGCTCGACACGGCGATCTTCGTTCCGTTCTCGCGCGTCGAGGAATTGAAGAAGGACCCGAACCTCACGGTCCACATCGATACCTCGACCCGCGAAGACCATCTGCTCATCAACCATGAGCACGGCATGCTTGCCAAAAAGGAAGTGCGCCAGGCCCTGGACATGGCGATCGACAAGAAGGCGATCGTCGACACGGTCACGTTCGGCCTCGGCACGGTCGCAAATTCCTACATCCCAAAGGGCTCGCTCTATCACTACGACGCCAACTACCAGTATCCTTACGATCCGGAGAAGGCCAAAGCGATGCTGGCCGAGGCGGGGGCATCGGACCTGACGCTGAACTATGTCGTAAACGCGGGCAACGAGGTCGACGAGCAGATCGCCGTGCTGCTGCAGCAGCAGTTTGCAAAGGCGGGCGTCACGGTCAATCTGCAGAAGGTCGACGCGAGCCAGAGCTGGGACATGCTCGTCGCCGGGGACTACGATATCTCGGTGATGTACTGGACGAACGACGTCCTCGATCCGGACCAGAAGACCACCTTCGTGCTCGGCCATGACACCAATATGAACTACATGACCCGCTACAACAGCGAGAAAGTGAAGGAGCTTGTCGCAGCGGCACGTTTGGAACTCGATCCGGCGAAGCGCGAGGCCATGTATGTCGAAATCCAGAAGACGGCGAAGGACGACGTCCACTGGATCGACCTTTACTACAGCCCCTATCTCAACGTTTCGCGCAAGAACATCGAGAATTTCTACCAGAATCCGCTCGGCCGATTTTTCCTGGAAGATACGGTGAAGAACTGACGGTTTGCCCGTCACAGGCACCCCGCAAAACGAAGACGGCGCCCTTTTGGACGCCGTCTTTACATTAGTGCGCAGCTTCAAAGACTTTAGAGCCTTTCAATGCTTCCATGAACATGGAAGCGCTCTAGGCGGTCTGCGCCTCGATTTGCTTCGGCTGCGAAGCCGCCGCTGTGATCTCGATGCGGCGCGGCTTGGCCGTTTCCGGGATATTGCGCAGAAGATCGACGTGGAGCAGGCCGTTCTTCAGCGAAGCGGACTTGATCTCCACGTGGTCGGCAAGCTGGAAGCGGCGCTCGAAGGCGCGCTTGGCTATGCCGCGATGGAGAAACTGGGTTTCCTCACCCTTTTCTTCGCTCTTTTCGCCCTTGATCGTCAGCGTGTTTTCACGCGCTTCGACCGAAAGCTCGCTTTCGTCGAAACCGGCAACGGCCATGGTGATGCGATAGGCGTTTTCGCCGGTTCGTTCGATGTTGTAAGGCGGATAAGTCTGCGACTGATCCGGCTGACCAAGGCTATCCAGCATGGTGAACAGACGGTCGAAGCCGACAGTCGAGCGGTAGAGGGGAGAAAAATCAAAGTGACGCATGATGTCGTCCTCCATAAGAGCAACGGTTGCGATATCTGGCCTGCCACCCCGTTCCGGCTGTGGCTCGACCGGTGAACGGACCCTTCTTCGGCGCCCGCGGAGAAGACATGGGAATGCCCGCGCGCGAGTTCAAGAGGGATGCCGCCGGCGCTTCCTGAACAATGGATGAACGACGGGTTCGGCCGCCGTTCAGCCGCCGTGGGCTAGAAAGGAGACACTGGGTCTTCCCAGGGCTGAAGTGACATGTCCCTTCTCCCTTCAGCGGCCGGAAACGGTGATCGTCCGGATTTCATCCACCGTTTCCGGCTTTTTTCTTTGACGGGTGGCGGGCCGCCGCCTATCCCTATTTGCATGTTCCTTCTGGCCCGCTCCC
Organism: Sinorhizobium sp. KGO-5; assembly: GCF_036245905.1. Lineage (NCBI taxonomy): Bacteria > Pseudomonadati > Pseudomonadota > Alphaproteobacteria > Hyphomicrobiales > Rhizobiaceae > Sinorhizobium > Sinorhizobium sp. KGO-5. The sequence continues at coordinate 229,544 of NZ_BDIZ01000001.1, read as the reverse complement.
CATGACCACGCTCCTTCATTCGATGCCGGAAAATCCGATGCCGGGCGATCCGGTGGTGGGCTTTTTCGACGGAGCCGGCAACCGCAAGATCCGCTACACGGTGTTCAGGTCGAAGGCCCCGGTCATTCGCGGCACCATCGTCCTGCTGCAGGGTCGCAACGAGTCGATCGAGAAATATTTCGAAACGATCGGCGATCTCGTGGCCGCCGGTTTCTGGGTCGCGACTTTCGACTGGCGCGGACAGGGCGGTTCCGAACGGCTGTCGCCGCACTGGACCCACGGCCATGTGGAGGATTTCACCGATTACGAGCGCGATCTGACTATTTTCCTCGACGAGATCGTCCTGCCCGACACCCGCCTGCCCTTCTCGATCGTCGCCCATTCCATGGGAGCGCTCGTCGCCCTGTCGCTCGCTCCCATGCTCGCGAGCCGGATCGACCGGATGGTGCTGCTTGCCCCCTTCGTCGGCCTGGGCGGTCAGGCGATCGGCGAACGGGGTATCGGGGCGATCGCGACGGCCATGCGCTGGATCGGCCTCGGGAGGCTGCCGCTGAGCGCCGACAAAGGCAACCGTACCCCTTTCAAGGGCAATGTGCTGACCGCGGACGAGCGGCGCTACGCTCGCAACCTGGCGCTCATCGATGCGCGTCCGCAATTGCGGGTCGGACCGCCGACGGCCCGCTGGCTGAGCGAAGCTTTCAAAACGATCCGGCGCGTCCTCAAGCACGAACATCTGACGAGGATCACCATACCCGCCGTCATACTCGCCCCGACGGCCGATAAGCTCGTGCCGTATCTACCGGTCGAGCGGCTGGCCAGCAATTTCCGTGCGGGGCATCTGATCCCGATCGACGGCGCGCGGCACGAGCTCCTGCAGGAGGCCGACCGCTATCGTGCCCAGGCGCTGGCCGCGATCCTGGCCTTCCTGCCGGGCGCCGACGCCGAGGATCCCGCGTCCCTGCCGCGACAGTTGGAAGAGGCTTAACCCCGGCCCTTGAGGGCCTCAAGCGCCTGCGCATGCAATTCGCGGCTGCCGGCAGCTATGATTTCGCCGCCCATTTCCGCCGGCCCGCCCTTCCAGTCGGTGATGATTCCGCCCGCCTGCTCGATCAGCGGAATGAGCCCGCCGACGTCGTAGGGCTTCAGGCCGCATTCCACGACGAGATCGACATGGCCGGCTGCGAGCAGCGCGAAGGCATAGCAGTCGCAGCCGTAGCGGAAGAGCCGCACCTTCTCCTGCAATGCCTCGAAGCGTTCCTTGAGCTCGCCCGTGTAGAGGTGCGGGGATGTCGTGAACAGGACGGCATCCGAAAGCGCACGGCAGGGCCGCGTGGCGAGCACCCTCTCTCCGTCGGGTCCCCGATAGAGCGCCTTCTCGCCGTCGGCGAAAAATCGCTCGCCGGTGAAGGGCTGATCCATAAGCCCCATGACGGCCTTGCCGTTCCGGTAGAGGCCGATCAGCGTGCCCCACACCGGCAGGCCGGAGATGAATGCGCGGGTCCCGTCGATCGGGTCGATGACCCAGACGAGCTCGCGGTCGAGGCCGATATTGCCGTGCTCTTCGCCGAGAATGCCGTGTTCCGGAAAGCTGCTCTCGATCAAAGCGCGGATCGAGGCCTCCGCCGATCTGTCGGCTTCCGTCACCGGGTCGAAGCCGCCTTCGAGCTTGTTGAGAACACTCGTGCCGACCCGGAAGCGCGGCATGGTTTCGGCCTTGGCGGCGTCGGCTAGACGGTCGAAGAAGGTACGGTCGGGCAGCATGTCGCTCTCTGCGAGGAAGGAGGTTCGATCTGAATAGACGAAATTCAGCGAAAGGCAACGGACCGACGTCGGCTGCCGCTTCCGTGAGGCACGCCGGAAGACGGCGCCCTGTACCGATACGAAAGTCTGCGTCTTCGAATCTTGACAATTGTGCAGCGCAGCATTACAGTTTTTCTGCAGTCACTCGTGGCTGCAAATACCCTCCTTGGGTGTTTCCTCCCTAGACTTGACCGCGCCGCTGGCGCGGTTCTTTTTGAGCAGCGTTGCGCCGCCGGGCACACAAAAGCCCTTTCGCGTTGCTATTCCGCTGCCAGCGGCAGATAGGCGGCGAAATCCTCGACGTGCCGCGCGAGCGCCGCGATAAAGGTTGCGAGGTCGGCCTCGAGTGCCGCAAATCCCGGCTTTTTGATCAGGGTTGCCTCGTCGACATAGAGGCCGCGGTTGATTTCGATCTGCAGCGCATGCAGTCCACGCGTCGGGCGGCCGTAATGTTCCGTGATGAAGCCGCCGGCATAGGGCTTGTTGCGCGCGACCGCGTAGCCGAGCTGCTCCAGAAGCTCCACCGCCACCCGGGACAGTTCCGCCGCCGCACTCGTTCCGTAGCGATCGCCGATAATGAAATCCGGGCGATGGCCGCTTCCCGGCAGATGCACGTTGCCCGGCATCGAGTGGCAGTCGATGAGGATCGACATCCCGAACTCGACATGGGTGCGGGCGATCAGCTTTCTGAGCGTCGCATGATAGGGCTTGTAGATCGTCTCGATGCGCTCGAGCGCCTGCTCGACCGGAAAACGGCCACGATATATTTCCATATTCTCGGCGACGAGGCGCGGCACGGTGCCAAGGCCGCCGGCAACACGCATCGAACTGATATTGGCGTGCGGCGGCAAGGCGCCATCGAACATGCGCGGGTCGAGTTCGTAGGGTTCGCGGTTTACGTCGAGGAAGGCGCGCGGGAAATGCGCCCGAAGCAAGGGCGCCCCCAGAAACGTGGCGCTGCGAAACAGTTCATCGACGAAATGGTCTTCGGAGCGGCGGATGGAATGCGGATCAAGGCGCGACTGGTCGAGAAAGAACTGGGGATAATGCCGGCCGCTATGCGGCGAGTTGAAAACGAAGGGTATCCTCTGGCTTGCGGGTTCCAGAACCTCGAAAAACTCCCACTTAACCGCTTCCCCCATCGGAACCCTTTTACCATGTCCGGTTCTTGCTATTCAGATCATGTTGCCAGTTGGTCGCCTCTGTGTCCATAGTGGCCGCCCGCTGGTTCAAGGGACTTGATCGCGCCCGTTCACCAGATATTTACCATGTTGCGGTTTGCTGAGCTGCCGCAATTCACCAGCATCCAGAAGAAGTAGCCACGGCCAGATATGACTGCGAAAATCCTCCTTGCCGAAGACGACAACGACATGCGCCGGTTTCTAGTGAAGGCGCTGGAAAAGGCTGGCTACAAGGTCCTTTCCTATGACAACGGCGCCAGCGCCTATGACCGGCTTCGCGAAGAACCCTTTTCGCTTCTCCTGACCGATATCGTCATGCCGGAGATGGATGGCATCGAGCTCGCCCGCCGTGCGACCGAACTCGACCCCGACCTGAAAGTGATGTTCATCACGGGCTTCGCCGCCGTTGCGCTGAACCCGGATTCCAAGGCGCCGAAGGATGCCAAGGTCCTTTCCAAGCCCTTCCACCTGCGCGACCTCGTCAACGAGGTCAACAAGATGCTGGCGGCCTGAGCAGCGATCTTATGTGCGCCGAGCTTCCCGGCGCACCCTTCGCCGAAGCCTGAGACCCGCTCCGCGCAAGCATTGCCTCGAAGCCGCCCTCGATCAACAGCATCGATGGCGGCTTCGTTATTTCAATGCGTTAGCGCGCTCGCCGTATCTGCAGGAGGTCCGAAAAGAGTGCCGGTCCCCCTGAAATCATGCCGCGCGGACCTTGCGCAATTTCTGTCAAAAAACCTTCGAAGAGCCTATTGACGCGGGCGCCGGTTTTGTGGTCTATGCGCCGCATCGGATGGGCGTGTAGCTCAGCGGGAGAGCACTACGTTGACATCGTAGGGGTCACAAGTTCGATCCTTGTCACGCCCACCATCCCAGTTTCAAAAGGGCTTACGGGAGACCGCAAGCCCTTTTTCAATTCCCCCAGCCTCGCTGATCCGAGCAGAGCATTTTCGCCCTTAACCGAAGCCGAGACCGAAACCCGTGAACGGCGGCGATTCTGCCGGATTGCCGAAAGCGCGCGCGGGATTTTCGAATCGTTGTCACATGGTTTTCATGTTCGCTTGTTAAGAGATACCCACCTCGCCATTGACCACGGATGTACTGGCATCGGCTGAAGGTGTTGAGGAAGGTCGGGTTCAGCCCGGCCTTTTTTCTTGCGCGGAGCCGTGCCGGCGCCAGCGCGCGCCGCCGGAAATAATCTGGCGCGGAAGATGACGCGCGCGCAATTTTGCGCTACTACCCCCCTGCAACGGCGCTCTGCGATCGCCACATCCGCCTAATGACATTCGTCCGTGAAGGAACACGTTCATGCCTGCCTATCGCTCCCGCACCACCACCCACGGCCGCAACATGGCCGGCGCCCGCGGCCTCTGGCGCGCGACGGGCATGAAGGACAGCGACTTCGGCAAGCCTATCATCGCGGTGGTGAACTCGTTCACGCAGTTCGTGCCGGGCCATGTGCATCTGAAGGACCTCGGCCAGCTCGTCGCGCGCGAGATCGAGGCGGCCGGCGGCGTCGCCAAGGAATTCAATACGATCGCGGTCGACGACGGCATCGCCATGGGCCATGACGGCATGCTCTACTCGCTGCCCTCGCGCGAGATCATCGCCGACAGCGTCGAATATATGGTGAACGCCCATTGCGCCGACGCCATGGTCTGCATCTCCAATTGCGACAAAATCACTCCCGGCATGCTGATGGCGGCATTGCGCCTCAACATTCCGGCCGTCTTCGTCTCCGGCGGGCCGATGGAGGCCGGCAAGGTGGTGCTGCACGGCAAGACGCATGCGCTCGACCTCGTCGACGCCATGGTCGCTGCCGCCGACGACAAGATTTCCGATGAGGACGTCAAGATCATCGAGCGCTCCGCCTGCCCGACCTGCGGCTCCTGCTCCGGCATGTTCACGGCCAATTCGATGAACTGTCTGACCGAGGCGCTTGGCCTGTCGCTGCCCGGCAACGGCTCGACGCTCGCGACCCATGCCGACCGCAAGCGCCTGTTCGTCGAGGCCGGACACCTCGTCGTCGATCTGGCGCGCCGCTATTACGAGCAGGAGGATGAGCGGGTGCTGCCCCGCAACATCGCCACCAAGCAGGCCTTCGAGAACGCCATGGCGCTCGACATCGCCATGGGCGGCTCGACCAATACGGTGCTCCACATCCTGGCCGCCGCCTATGAGGGCGAGATCGACTTCACCATGGACGATATCGACCGGCTGTCGCGCAAGGTCCCGTGCCTGTCGAAGGTCGCTCCGGCGAAAGCCGACGTGCACATGGAAGACGTACACCGGGCCGGCGGCATCATGTCGATCCTCGGCGAGCTGGACAAGGGCGGCCTTATCAACCGCGACTGCCCGACTGTCCACGCCGAGACGCTCGGCGACGCCATCGACCGCTGGGACATCACCCGCACGTCGAGCGACACTGTCCGAAACTTCTTCCGCGCCGCTCCCGGAGGCATTCCGACGCAGGTCGCCTTCAGCCAGGAGGCGCGCTGGGACGAGCTCGATACCGACCGCGAAAACGGCGTCATCCGGTCGGTCGAACATCCCTTTTCGAAGGATGGCGGCCTCGCGGTACTCAAGGGCAACATCGCGCTCGACGGCTGCATCGTGAAAACCGCGGGCGTGGACGAGAGCATCCTGAAATTCTCCGGCCCGGCGCGCGTCTTCGAGAGCCAGGACGCCGCCGTGAAGGGCATCCTCTCCAACGAGATCAAGGCCGGCGACGTCGTCGTCATCCGCTACGAGGGGCCGAAGGGCGGACCGGGCATGCAGGAAATGCTCTACCCCACGAGCTACCTGAAGTCGAAGGGTCTCGGCAAAGCCTGTGCGCTGATCACCGATGGACGCTTCTCCGGCGGCACCTCCGGTCTTTCGATCGGCCACGTCTCGCCCGAAGCGGCGAACGGCGGAACGATCGGGCTGGTGCGCGAAGGCGACATGATCGATATCGACATTCCGAACCGCACCATCAGTCTGCGGGTGGACGAGGCCGAGCTTACCGCTCGCCGCACCGAACAGGACGGCAAGGGCTGGAAGCCGGTCGAGCAACGCAAGCGCCGGGTGACGACCGCGCTCAAGGCCTACGCGGCCTTTGCGACATCAGCCGACCGCGGCGCCGTGAGAGATCTGGGCGACCGTTAAACTAGCGGCATTGCCGCTGTCGAAAGGCTCCCGCCGCGGCGGGAGCCTTTTCGTTTCGGAGCTGTCAATTCACATGTGCCGGGTCTCGGCCGGTGCATTCCACCAGTTGTTGTGGAGCCCGTCCATATATTGGATCGGCAGGGCCGCAAACTCGGCGGGATCGACCCCGTCGAGGCATGCGACATTGATGGAGACGAAGGCGCCGCCGATCTCTTCGACATAGCCGTGGCCATAGGGCGTCACGCCGCACGCCGTGCAGAACCGATGATGGCCGCTCATCGTGCCGAACTGATAGTCGCCGATGCCTGCCTCCTCGCACATCAGCCGGAAATCCTCCGGCTTAACGCTTGCGCCCCAATAACGCAGTTTCGAGCAGTACGAGCAATTGCAGCGGCTGGTTCCCGCTTCGAGGTCGACATCGACCTCGAAGCGGATCCGTCCACAGTGGCAGCTGCCCTGATAGGTCTTTTGCATCCTCGTTTCTCCCCGTTTGAATCTAAATGTTCGAGACATTCCTTGATGTTCAATGATCGCAGGCTTGCCAAGCATCGAGCATAGTGACAACATGTTGTCATCTAAGCGGAACGACAATATGTTGTCAATATGAATCCAAGCTCTCGTACACCGCCCGGCGACGCCTTCGCAGAGTTCGCCATCTCGGTCCTTCGCCTCGCCGGACATCTGACCTCCGAAGGAGATAGGCTCGCGCAACCATCCGGCCAGAGCAGCGCCCGCTGGCAGGTTCTGGCCGCGGCTCGACATGCTGCCATGTCGGTTGCCGATACCGCGCGTGCACTCGGGCTCGCCCGGCAGGGGGTACAGCGCATTGCCGACATTCTGAAAGCCGAGGGTTTGATAGAGTACCGGGACAATCCCGCACATCAGCGCGCGAAGCTGATTGTGCTCACGCCGCGGGGCGAGACGGTCTTCGCCGAGATCACCGCACGCCAGACCGTCTGGGCGAATGAGCTTGGCAGCGAAGTCGGAGAGGAAAAGCTGCGGCGGGCGACAGTGCTCGTCGGAGAAATCATCGCGCTCTTCCGCGAGCGCGGTGCGGCGGCCCCGCCGTAAGCGCCGCCGGCAAAACGGTTGTTGCAAACGAAGACGGCAGCGGCGGTGTCGCCGGCTATCGCTACGCTACCCTTCCGCTCCTCGTTCCCGTGCCTGTCACCGGAATCCAGCCAGCCCAAGTCCTTGGGCTGGAAAGAACTCCCGCGCCACGGGCGTAGCGCTGCTGGTCCTTGTGACAAGCACAGAAATCAGGAAAACACGAAATCACAATGATCTCAGGTCGGGCCGATCTGAAATCATGAACGTGATCGATTCCAAGAAGACGCGGGATGCGGACGGAAAACCGCAAGCAATTTTCCTCATCCCGCTACAAGCGCAAGCAACCGTCCGTCAGCCGCCGCGCTCGATTTCCGCGAAGATCTCCTCCGCGGCTGCCTTCGATTTTCCGGGATACTTGATGCCCTTGACCGCTTCGAGGTTCGTCGGCTCTCCGACCACGATGGCGCCGATCATGCCCATGCCCAGATGCGGCGTGCATTGATACATGTAGACACCGGGCTCGCTCAGCGTCACGCTGACCTCTTCGTTGATCTTGCCCTTCCAGCTCTCTGCCCCTTCCGGCGCACCGCCCTTCATCAGAGCTGAATTGTGCCCCTTGTTCGTCGCCACGAAGGTGATGGTGTCTCCGGGCTGGGCACGCACGACTGCGGGCTCGAATGCCATTATCCGGCCGTCGGCGGCCTTGTTCAGCATTTCGATGCGAAATTCCTCGGCCTGTACCTGACCTGCGTACGCCGCCCCCAACATCGCCAAAAGCATCATTCTTGTCTTCAACGCACTCTCCTCTGCTTGACGAGCAACGCTCGCATGACGCCGATCACTCGGCCTTTCCGGCAACCGTCGAGACATAAAGCGCAACGGCCTCGATTTCTTCGTCCGTGAGGATTTCGTTGGCCGGCATCGGGCCTATGCCGTTGATGACGGCCGTGCTCACCCTCTCCGCGTCGGGTGCGAGTTCATCGAGATTGGGTCCAACTTCCCCGACGGCCTCCGCATCCGCCAGCGTATGACAGAGCGCACACTGCGGTTCCGACCGTTCGAGGAATATCTCTTTACCGAGTGCAAGCTTGTCTTCTTCGGCGGATGCCGTGATCGTCGACAGGCCGATGGTTACGCAGGTGAGCACGGCCGCGATCCGGCGGCTTGAAGCATAGGTCATTTTCTGATCCGAAACTGATAGGGGAAGATCGTGAAACAGGGTTCCGCGGCATGCGCAGCGGAACCCTTCCTTTCATCAGGAGACGGTGAGCTTGACGCCCGGCGCACGCCAGCCGTTGTGGCTGTAGCCGCCTCCATTCATTTCGCTTTCCTCGGGCTGTACGTTGCCCTCGGTATCCGTCGCACGGCTGACGAGCGTGTAGGTCCCGGGCGCCAGGTCGGCCGAGAGGACGAAGACGCGCCAGGCGAAACGTCCAAGGTCGGGTCCGACGAACTCGGCTTCCTGCCACGTCTGGCCGCCGTCCACAGAGACTTCCACGCTCTTGCAGGCATTCATTCCGCCGAAGGCGACGCCTGCAATCTGAACCGGGCCCGCTTTCGCGGCCTCCTGCGCGGTGGTGATCCAGGACTTCACGGGCTGCTCCCAGACCGATGGCTGGTCGGGCGCACCTTTTTGCCCGAGCGCATGAAGGCGATAGCTGGACTTCTGGATCTTCGCGTCCGTCTCTGCCTCGGTCAGGGCGACCGTCTTCACATATTTGATGTTGTTGACGCCCGAATAGCCCGGAACGACCATGCGCAGCGGGCCGCCGTGGGCGAGGGAAAGAGGCCTCCCGTTCATCTCCCATGCCAGGATCACATTATCGAGGTTCGAGATCGGGACCGAGCGCTCGACCACCAGAAGCTTGGGGTCGAGACCTGCCGGAAGCTCCTCACCGCCCGTCCCCGTGATGAAGCGGGCGCCTTCGGCAGGCCCGCCCAGGGCCTCGACAACGGCCTTCAGAGGGACGCCGCTCCAGATGACGCAGCCCGCAGCACCCACCGTCCAGGGCGTGCCGCTCATTTTCTGACCTTCCGTCAGTTGATCCTTGAAATATTTGCGTCCATTGCCCGAACATTGCAGCACAGTCGCCGCCGTCACCAGGCCCAGAGTCTTCAGCTCGGCGACCGTGAGCGTCCGCGGCTCCTTTACGCCTGATATCTCCACCTTCCATCCGTCGCGATCGGCAAGAATCGATTCGGGAGGCGTGTTGACGTTGTTGCGGATGTAGAGCTTATCCTCGGGCGTGATGACGCTGGTGCCGAACTCGCTCCGCTTGGTCTCCAGCGTCTTGTCACTGTGAACGATCAGCGCGTCGGCGTCTTTCCAGGCAATGTAGTCGGGCAGAGGCTTCGTTTCCTTCGCCTGCGCAAGCCCACCGGTACCGGCAGCGACGACAGCTCCGGCGCTCCCGGTCAGAAAACTCCGCCGCTTCATGGTCAGCAAGTCAATCAAGTCGCGTCTCCCTTTTCCGCAGGGCAGCATGCCCGGTCGATCTTCTTCGAATGATCGGAAGAGACGAGTGACGGCGTGGAAAATTCCCTCCGTCGGATTATTTTTCCGAAATCCGACGGTGCCGCGACTTATCGAGCGGTCAGCCGACGCAGGGTTGGCGCATCACCCCGAGGCTGGCGATGAGCCCCCCTCCCTGGCGCTCCCCTTCGCTCGCGAGCTTCAGGGAACCGGCGAGAAGGGCGAAGCGGGCTTCGTCCATGCCTCGGGCGACGAGCAGGAAGCCTTCGGCGCCGCCCGACCAGGAGGCGTGAAGAAGTCCGCCTTCGCTCGACAAGTCGAATTCCTGTCTCGCGTCGGGGCGAGTGAATCGAAAAAGGCTCAGCCGACAACCGGAGCGCCCGACATACCCCGTATGCAGGGCGGCTTTGCCGTCCACGGACGTGTCGCGCACGAAGGCGGGCGTCAAGCCGGCTGCGGTCATTTCCGGTGCAAACAGGTCCGCGGGCGTGGAAGCCGGAAGCACCGGCGGCGCTATTGAGCCCCCGACCCATGCAGCATGTTCCAGAGCGGCATCGCGAACCGCCGCATCCACCGGCCCTCCCGGCGCCCTCGCGACCCCGAACCAGGTCGCCGCGAAGACCAGTAGCGTGACGCACGCACCCGCAGCAAACGACAGCATCCATCTACTCACCGGCCGCGGACGAGGCACGGTGACCACGACGATTTCCGGAGCCATCCCAGCCACCGCGGCCTTGACCTCCGACAGCTTCGCCGCGTGCCGCGCGACGGCCTCGTCGGACGCGATCAGACGCGCGACGCGCGAGGCTTCCTCCGGCTCGAGCTCACCGTCGACATAGGCACTCAAGATTTCGGGATCGATCTCGTTTTCCGTCATTTTCGGCCTTCTCGTTGCCGGGTGAGCTGGACGACGTTGGCCTCGCCGAGCTGCGCTGCCAGTGCCCGTCTGGCCCGGCTGACGCGGCTCATGACGGTACCTCTGGGCACGGCGATCATCATTGCCACTTCCTCGTAACTGAAACCGGATATATCGACGAGTGCAAGTATCTCCCGGTGTTCCGTGCTAAGCCGGGTAAACGCCTGGCGCACGGAAAACGCATCGACCAGCACGGTTTCCGGCGCGACCGGCGCGGGCACCAGATCCGTGACGAACTCCTGTTCCAGGTCGGACCGGCGGCGGCGAGAACGGGACTGGTCGATCCAGATGTTCCGAAGGATGGCGAAGAGCCATGCGCGAAATGCCGGCTCCGTTTCGGGCACGCTTCGCGCATCCAAGGCGCGGGCGATGCACTCCTGGAAGATATCCTGTGCTCCGTCGCGATCGCGCGAAAGCGCGACGGCATAAGCGAAAAGCCGCGCATAATGCGGTTCCAGTCTCCGTTCAACGCGCGAGCGCATGATACCCGACATGACACCCGATCAGGGCTGCTCGCGTTCCCGCCTCGATGCTTCCGGTTCGTCCCATTTTTCCTCCGCGGCGTAGAGACGAGCGAGTTGCCCCGCTTATTCCATGATGCGCTACCTCCGCTCGCGATTTCTCGGCGCGCTTGCCGGCCCCATCAGGTCAGTGCGAGAAGATCTGCCCGCAGACGTTGCGCGCCGCCCTCCCCCAGACCTTCGTCGAGCGCTTCATGGGTTGCCTTCCAGATCGGCAGGGCTTCGGCCAGCAGCCGGCCGCCCTCCGCCGTCAGCCGCACGCGTTTCAGACGCCTGTCGCCAGGGTCGGCGAACGCCTCTACAAGGCCTCGTCGCTCCAGCGGCTTCAGCGCCGCCGTCAAGGTCGTGCGGTCCATGGCGAGCACGGCGGCAACCGCGCTCATGCTCGGCGGGTCCGGCCGGTTGAGCGACATCATCAGCGAGAACTGACCATTGGTAATCTCGAGCGGCCTCAGCGCCTCGTCGAACCGACGGGCGAGCGCCCGGGCGGCGCGCTGGACATGCAGGCAGAGGCAAGTGTCCCTGACGAAGAGCGTGGTGGAAAAAGGGATCGGCAGCGGCTTTGACATAAAATAGTAATGTTGATATCAACATAATTAGTCAAGCGCCGGCGTGAGGCGCGCGCAAAGGAAGCACGGAAGGATCCTTCGGCCGCTGAGCGGCGCTTCAGCGCCGCGCCCGGCGAAGGGGACGGCTGTGCACGACCATGGGAGGGAATCGTGAAAATAGAGCCGCAGGAAGAACACCGATGGCTGGAACAGCTGCTCGGCGAGTGGACCGTCACGTCGGAGGATTCGACGGGAAGCGGCGAGGACAGCCAGCCCTGGATCGAAAACGTCCGCTCGATGCACGGTCTCTGGGTCGTGTGCGAGGGACAGGGCATCATGCCCGGGGGAAGCCCTGGCCAGACTTTGATGACGCTCGGCTACAATCCCGACACCAAGCGTTATCTCGGCACCTGGATAGGATCCATGATGACGCATATGTGGGTCTATGACGGCGTGATCGAGGACGACGGGAAGACGCTTGCCCTCAATTGTGAAGGCCCCGACTTCGAAAATCCCGGCAAGACCGCACGATATCAGGATAGAATAACGCTCATCGACGCGAACCGCCGAACCCTTACGGCCCGCGTCCAGACCGAAAGCGGCGACTGGAAAGAAATGATGCGTGCGGAATACCGCCGCCGCTAGAGAGGAATCTAGGAAAAGTGCGCGCGGTTTTCCGCCCGCATTCCGCGCTGACTTACAGGCGATCACGTTCACGATTTCAGGTCGACCAACGACATGAAGCGCGTGCGGACGGACCGGAACTAGCCTTCGATTGCGTTCGCGTCCCCCCCACGCGACCGTCCGTCGCCAACCGCAACGACACATCCAGAACAACCGGAGGACCGACAATGCATGGGAAATTCGTCTGGTACGAACTGATGACGACGGACATGAAGGCGGCGGAAGCCTTCTACAGGGACATCGTTGGCTGGAGCGCGCGCGACGCGGGAGTGCCCGGCATGAACTACACGCTCTTTTCCTCCGGTGACCACCAGGTAGCGGGTCTCATGACGATGCCGGAAGGTGCGCTCGACATGCAGATACCGCCGGCATGGCTCGGCTATATCGCGGTCGACGATGTCGACGAGACCGCCGCCAAACTCGCCGCCGAAGGCGGAACGGTCCATCGAGCGCCGGAGGACATTCCGAATATCGGCCGCTTCGCGATCGTGACCGACCCGCACGGCGCCGCCTTCGCCCTCTTCAGGGGCGACGGCGATCCGCCACCGGCCATGGAACAAATGGCTGCCGGCAATATCGGCTGGCACGAACTGATGGCCGGCGACCTCGACACGGCCTTCAGCTTCTATTCCAAGCTGTTCGGCTGGACCAAGGACCAGGCGATGGATATGGGCGAGATGGGCATCTATCAGATCTTCGCCCATAACGGTCAGCCGATCGGCGGGATGATGACCAGACCGAGAGAGGTTCCCAATCCTTTCTGGCTCTACTACTTCAATGTCGAGGCGATCGACGCGGCAATCGACCGGGCGCAATCCGGCGGCGCGAAGCTGTTGATGGGTCCGATGGAAGTGCCCGGCGGAGCGTGGATCGCCCAGTTCACCGACCCTCAAGGGGCGCTCTTCGCGCTGGTCGCGCCGAAACGCTGAAGGTTGGCGCCTCTCGAAATGCGGGAAGGCGCCAAACATCTTCGCCGCTGTCCTGCTCCGGCGATCATCTCATGCCGGTGCCGGTACCGGCGAAGTCCGGCGCCTGCCCGCGTCCTGCCCCGGCGTGACGCGGGCATGGCGGGCGAGGAAATCGAGGACGGCGCGGACGCGCGCGGGCAGAGCGCCGCCCTGGCCGAGATAGACCGCATGAACCTCCTCGAGATCGCCCGGATTAAGGTCTTCCAGAACCGGCAGAAGCCGCCGGGCGCTGACGTCTTCCCTTACGGTGAACTCCGCAAGCCGTGCCAGCCCGGCGCCGGCAAGCGCCAATTGGCGCAACCCCTCGCCATCGCTCACCTGTACCGCCCCCGAGGCCGGCAGCACCACCGTTTCCCCGCCTCTCCTCAACGGCCAGCCGTCGACGGCGCGCGCGTAGCAGAAGCCGAGCCGCTCATGCTCCTTGAGCTCCTCGATCGACGAGGGCATTCCGTACCGTTCTATGTAGGACGGTGCCGCCACGATCATCATCCGCGTCGCCCCGAGCTTGCGCGCAATCAGCGTCGAGCTCTTCAGCGGCCCCGCGCGGACAGCCACGTCGGCGCGCGCCTCCATCAGGTCCACGACGGCGTCGGTCATGACGATGTCGAGGCTGACGGCAGGAAAATGCGCCCGGAACTCGGGCACCAGCGGCATCAGGACGTGGGTGCCGAACGAGGCGTTGACGTTCAGCCGGACCCGGCCGACAGGGCTCTCGCCGGCCGATGCAGATCGCTCCGCCTCGTCGATATCGGCGAGGATGCGCACCGTGCGGTCGTAGAATGCATGTCCCTCCGGCGTCAGCTGCAGCTTTCGCGTCGAGCGGTTCACCAGCCTCACGCCAAGCCGCTCCTCGAGGCGCAGCACGAGCTTGCTGACGGCCGAAGGCGTCATCCGGTAATGGCGGGCAGCAGCTGAAAATCCGCCAAGCTCCACCGCCTTCGCAAAGATTTCCATTTCGCCCGAGCGATTGACCGATGGTCTCGACATATGAATTCAGCTCACAGATAATATTCCCGGCGACAGTCTATATCCAAAGCGAGTACAGCTCCATCTTCATGTGACTGATTCATGAGCAAGAGTGGAGTTGCAGCTATGGAATATCGACGGCTTGGTTCCTCGGGACTGAAAGTACCGGTCCTCAGCTTCGGAGCGGGCACCTTCGGCGGCAAAGGGCCGCTCTTTGGCGCCTGGGGCAGTACGGATGCGTCCGAGGCGCGCCGCCTCGTCGACATTTGCCTGGAGGCGGGCGTCAATCTTTTCGACACGGCAGACGTCTATTCCGACGGCGCTTCGGAAGAGGTTCTTGGCGCCGCGATCAAGGGCCGGCGCGACGACATCATTCTGTCGACGAAACTGTCGCTTCCTGTCGGCGAAGGACCGAACGCCGCCGGCTCGTCGCGCTCGCGCCTGATCAGCGGTGTGGAAAAGGCGCTGAAACGACTCGGAACCGACTATATCGACCTGCTGCAACTGCACGCCTTCGATGCCGGAACGCCCGTCGAAGAGGTGCTGTCGACCCTCGACACGCTCGTGCGCTCGGGCAAGCTGCGCTATGTCGGCGTTTCCAATTTTTCCGGCTGGCAGCTGATGAAATCCCTCGCCGCCGCCGACCGCCACGGATATCCGCGCTACGTCGCCAACCAGGTCTATTATTCGCTGGTCGGCCGCGATTACGAATGGGAACTGATGCCGCTCGGTCTCGATCAGGGCGTCGGCGCACTCGTCTGGAGCCCGCTCGGCTGGGGGCGGCTCACCGGCAAGATCCGCCGCGGCGAGCCCTGGCCCGAGGGCAGCCGCCTGCACGACACCGCCTCCTTCGGGCCGCCGGTCGACGAGGAAAAGCTCTACGCCGTCGTTGAGGTTCTCCATGCCATCGCGCAGGAAACCGGCAAGACCGTTCCGCAAATCGCCATCAAT
Organism: Sinorhizobium sp. KGO-5; assembly: GCF_036245905.1. NCBI lineage: Bacteria > Pseudomonadati > Pseudomonadota > Alphaproteobacteria > Hyphomicrobiales > Rhizobiaceae > Sinorhizobium > Sinorhizobium sp. KGO-5. Next base: position 214,339 of record NZ_BDIZ01000001.1, on the reverse strand, counting down.
TGGCTTCTCCAGCGCCCGACCGTTTCGAGTGTCATTATCGGCGCGCGCAATGAAGAGCAGCTCAGACAGAACCTCGGCGCCGTCGGCTGGTCGCTCACCGCCGAGGCGGTTGCCCGGCTCGACGCGGCGAGTGTGACGACCGCCCCCTACCCTTACTTCCCCTATTACCGGCAGGAGGGCTTCGCGCGGATCAACCCGCCGGTCGTCTGAAGAAACGGGACATGCACGCAAGCGGCGAAGCCGGCAGCTCCAAACGGGCCTGCCGGCCATCTGCCGAAAGCTTCGCCAGCGAAACATTCCATATTTGTGATACATGGTCGAATCGGAATCGGCGGTTCAGCCGATGATGTTGCGCGAGCGGGGCGTCCGGCAGGAGTTGGAATGACGAAGAGGCAGGCGGCAGGGCCGGAACAGACGAGCCGAATCGAGGGCGGCCCGGCCTATGGCTATTGCGCCTTGCCCGGCGTCGCCGACGAAATGCTCGACGCGCGCGGCAACGTCCGGCCGGTATGGCAGCGACTGCTCGCGACGCTCGGCCGCATGGACGAGACGGATCTTGCCAACCGCTTCGCCCGCGCGGACCGGTATCTGCGCGATGCCGGAGTCTTCTATCGCGCCTACGGCAAGGAGAATTCCGAGCGCGGCTGGCCGCTTTCGCACATTCCCGTGTTGATCGACGAGGCGGAATGGGCCACGGTTTCCGCCGGCCTCGTCCAGCGGGCCGAACTGCTCGAGCGGGTGCTTGCCGACGTCTATGGCGAGAACCGGCTGGTCAAGGCCGGCCTTCTGCCCCCCGCGCTCATCGCTTCCAATCCGGAGTTCCTGCGCCCGATGGTCGGTCTCGAACCGGCGAACGGACATTTTCTGCACTTCTGCTCCTTCGAGATCGGACGCGGCCCCGACGGAAACTGGTGGGTGCTTTCCGACCGGACCGAGGCACCCTCCGGCGCCGGCTTTGCGCTCGAGAACCGGGTGGCGACGACGCGCGCCTTTTCCGACCTCTATGCAGAAAGCCATGTCCATCGCCTGGCGGGATTCTTCGGGGCCTTCCGCGACACGCTGCAGGGGCACAAGCAGCATGCGGACGACCGCATTGCCGTGCTCTCACCGGGCTTCGCCAACGAGACCTATTTCGAGCATGCCTACATTGCCCGCTATCTCGGTTTCATGCTGCTCGAGGGCGAAGATCTGACGGTTGTCGGGGGACGGGTCATGGTGCGCACGGTGGCCGGCCTGAAACCCGTCGGTGTGCTCTGGCGCCGCCTCGACGCATCGTTTGCCGATCCGCTGGAACTCAATCAATCCTCCCATATCGGCACACCGGGTATCGTCGAGGCGCTGAGGGCCGGCTCCGTTTCGATCGTCAATGCACTCGGATCCGGTATCCTGGAAACGCGTGCCTTCCTGGCTTTCATGCCGGCGATCTGCCGTCATCTGCTCGGCGAGGAGCAGAAGCTGCCGTCGATCGCCACCTGGTGGTGCGGACAGGAAGCCGAACGGCGGCATGTCGCCGGCAATATCGAGCGCATGGTCATCGGCCCGGCCTATTCGACGCGGCCCTTCTTCGACGACGAAGGCCAGTCGGTACTCGGCGCCTCCTTTCGCGAAAGCGCCGGGACCTCCGTCGGCGAATGGCTCGCCGCGGACGGCGGCAAGCTGGTGGGCCAGGAGGCCGTTACGCTGTCGACGACGCCGGCCTGGGTGCTTGGCCGGCTCACACCTCGACCGATGAGCCTCCGGGTGTTTGCCGCGCGCACGCGCGACGGCTGGCAGATCATGCCGGGCGGCTTCGCTCGCATCGGCTCCGGCGATGACGTGGCGGCAATAGCGATGCAGGCCGGCGGCACTGCCGCCGACGTCTGGATCGTGAGCGGCAAGCCCGTTGACCGCACGACCTTGCTTCCGGCGGAGGAGAGCTTCACCCGAAACCTGCCCGGCAGCCTGCCCAGCCGGGCTGCGGACAACCTCTTCTGGCTCGGCCGCTATATAGAAAGGGCGGAAGGCGCCCTTCGGGTTCTGCGCGCCTGGCACGGGCGTTTCGCCGAATCCGCCGATGCCAACATGCCGCTGCTGAAGGACGTGAGCGACTACCTCGCCGTACTCGGAATCAATACCGAAGAGCCGGTACCGGACAGCCTGCTTTCCAGCATCGACAGCGCCCTTTTCAGCGCCGGGAACATCCGCGACCGCTTCTCGCCGGACGGGTGGCTCGCGCTCAACGACCTCTCCAGAACGGCGCGGAAGTTCCACGCGACCGTGCAGGCGGGCGACGACGCCACGCACGCGATGACGGTCCTTCTGCGAAAACTCGCCGGCTTCGCGGGCCTGGTGCACGAAAACATGTATCGCTTCACGGGATGGCGGTTCCTGTCGATCGGACGCTATCTCGAACGCGGCCTGCATATGACGGGACTGCTCGGCCACATGTCCGGCCCGGAGGCTCCCGACGGCGCCTATGACATGCTGCTGGAGATCGGCGACAGCGTCATGACGCACCGCCGGCGCTACAACGTCAACACGGCGGCACCGACGGTCACCGACCTTCTGGCGCTCGATCCGCTCAATCCGCGCTCGGTGCTTTATCAGCTCAACGAGATCAAGAAAGAGGTCGAGCTCCTGCCGAATGCCTTCGTCAACGGGCAGATGTCACCGTTCTATCGCGAGACGATGCGGGTTCATTCCGGGCTTGCGATCATGACGCCGGAGCAGATGGATATGGCCGTCTACAGGCGCCTGATGCAGGACCTCGAACGGATGTCCGAACTGCTGGCGCAGACCTATCTCGGCTGAGGGAGATGGCTGCCGTGCTCTACGACATCAGCCTGAAGATCACCTACGGTTACGAGGCTCCGGTAAGCGGCGGAAGACATCTCTTACGTGTCCTGCCAGTATCCATTCCCGGGCGGCAACGTCTTGTAGCCGGATCCGTGACTTGCCAGCCGGTGCCCTTCGAAAGCCGGGAAGGCAAGGATTTCTTCGCCAATCACACGACGTCGATCCTGTTCCGCTCCGTGCATGACCATCTCGTCATGCGGATGCAGGCGCGTGTCCAGGCCGAGGCGCCGGCGCTCACGGCCGACCTCTCGCCTCCGCTCGGCAGTCTTGCATCCGAGCTTGCCGCCTGCTGGTCGGTCGACGCCGAATCCCCGCATCATTTCCTGGGTCCGAGCCCCCTCCTTCCCGCCGTGCCGGAGATTGCCGCCTATGCCCGCGCGATCGCCGGCAACCCTATGACGGTCGAGCAGATCGGAGCCGCCGTCTGCGATCGCATCCACCGCGACTTCGCCTACGACCCCGAAGCGACCACCGTGAACACCACCCCCGGCGAGGCCTTCGAGCTGAAGCGCGGCGTCTGCCAGGACTTCGCCCATGTGATGATCGTGGCGCTGCGCAGCCTCGGGATCCCCGCCGGCTATGTCAGCGGGTTCCTGAGAACCCTGCCGCCGCCGGGCCGGGACCGGCTGGAAGGCGCCGACGCGATGCATGCCTGGGTCCGCTTCTGGTGCGGCACCACGGGCGGCTGGATGGAGCTTGATCCTACCAACAATATTCCGGCCGGCATCGACCACATCGTCGTCGGCCATGGCCGCGACTACGGCGATGTCGCCCCCGTGATCGGGGTGCTGAAAGGCTACGGCCGTCACACGACGGAGCAGGCCGTCGACGTCGTACCCGTCGGCTGACCCGAAACGGCACATATGTCCTGCTTCGGCACGGCCGCACCGGGCGAAATTCCATTAGTAGCCATGGGTTTTTCAGGAGCTTCGCTAAAATTCAACCGATTTCCTGAACTTGAGAGCAAGGTATCGCCGCTAATTGTCCCCCTGGGCTTGCAATGTATTTGCTGGGGTGTTCACAGATGCGAAGACGATCAATCATAAGCCGACCCTTCTTGGCGATGCTGCGCGATCGGGGCGGCAATTTCGGAATGATGACGGCGCTGCTCGCGCCACTGCTCCTGGCCGTGGGCGGCGTGTCTGTCGATGTCGCCAACATGCTGATGACACAGAACCAGCTTCAGGACGCAACCGACGCGGCAGCGCTCGCGGCGGCTTCCGCGCTCGTATCCGATGCGAAACCGGACATCGAAGAAGCGAAGGCGATCGCACGCAAGTTCCTGAAGACCCAGACGGCAGTGGCCTCCGCGACGGACATGCCGGGCGAGGAACAGCAGGTTGGCACCCGCCAGGCTTCGGAGAGCGAGGGACCGGCGGCCGCCGCACCACAATGGGACGACATCAACACGACGGAGATCAATATCGCCGCGACGGCAAACGGCGCGAAGGGGATGTCATTCCAGGTCACGGTCGCCAACAAACACCGCCTCCAGCTCAATGCGATGACACGCTTGCTCGGTCAGGAGTCGGTCGAGATCGAAACTCAGTCGACCGCCGAGAGCGCTACGGAGAGCAAGAACGCCCTGTCCATGTATCTGGTGCTCGACCGCTCCGGTTCGATGGCGTGGAAGACCAACACGGTCAACACGGCAAAGGCGAAATGCCAAAACTACACGGAAGCGAACTGGAGCAAGTATCCGGACCTGAAGGCGACCAGCCCCTGCTACGTCACCAAGGTCGACGCCTTGAAGGCAGCCGTCGCCGACCTCCTTCGCCAGCTTGTGACGGCGGACCCGGAATCGATCTATGTCCGTACCGGCGCGGTTTCCTACAACTCCGCTCAGGACACGGCGAGCGGTCTCTCCTGGGGCACGAAGGGTGCAGCCGACTATGTCAACGCCCTCGTGGCAACGGGCGGAACTGCCTCCGGCAGCGCCTTCAAGACCGCCTACCAGAAAGTGACAGCCCTGACCGAAGACAGCGCGCACGGCGCCAGGAACGGACAGGTGCCGACGAAGTACATCGTCTTCATGACCGACGGCGAAAACAACTACGCCAATGACGATACCGTCACCAAACAATGGTGCGACACGGCCAAGGCGAGCAAGGTTCAGGTCTACAGCGTAGCTTTCATGGCGCCGGACCGCGGCCAGAAGCTGCTGAAATACTGCGCTTCGTCCTCCTCGCATTATTTCGAAGCGGACGAGGCGTCCGATCTGGTCGCCGCCTTCAAGGCGATCGGCGAACGCGCCTCTGCACTGGCTTCCCGCCTGACGAAATGACCCAGGAGTCCGGCTGAAGTGCCGCCCGGTCCTGCCGGGCGGCCTTGATGTTCAACTGCTGCCGGAAGCGGGGGCTGACAAGCATCTGCTGTTTTAATCCTTTTAAAAACACCTGTTGCAAGCGCTTCGGATCGATGCATAAATTGCCCTTGAACCTGGTCGGTTCCGACCTGGGGCTTTCCGAAATGCAATAAGGGTATGACAGTTCTCATGATGACTCGGCTCTCAACCACCGAACTGCCGCAACCCGCCCTCAGATCCTCGGAACCCAGCCAGCTTGCAGTCGAGATCCTCGAGCGTCTGAAATACCGCATCGGCAAGGACCCGAAAGTCGCCAAGCCGCACGACTGGCTGACGGCCGCCATCCTCGTGGCGCGTGACCGCATCACCGACAAATGGATGGACTCCACCCGCAAGACCTATTCGACCGGCGCTAAGCGCGTCTACTACATGTCGCTCGAGTTCCTCATCGGCCGTATGATGCGCGACGCGATGACGAATCTCGGCCTCATGGACGAGATGCGCGATGCGCTCGCCTCGCTCGGCGTCGACATCGACGTGGTTGCGGCTCTGGAGCCGGATGCGGCGCTCGGCAATGGCGGTCTCGGCCGCCTCGCCGCCTGCTTCATGGAATCCATGGCGACCGTCGACGTGCCTGCATACGGCTATGGCATACGCTACATGCACGGCCTTTTCCGTCAGCAGATGGCCGACGGCTGGCAGGTCGAGCTGCCGGAGACCTGGCTGGCTCACGGCAACCCCTGGGAATTCGAGCGCCGCGAAAGCTCCTACGAGATCGGCTTCGGCGGCAGCGTCGAAACGGTCAACATCGACGAGGAAGTGCAGCGCTACGTGTGGAAGCCGGCCGAGCGCGTTATCGCCACCGCCTTCGACACGCCGGCCGTCGGATGGCGGGCAACGCGCGTCAACACGCTTCGCCTCTGGGCCGCGCAGCCGATCGACCCCATCCTGCTCGACGCCTTCAATGCCGGCGACCATATCGGGGCGCTGCGCGAAAGCAACAAGGCGGAAAGCCTGACGCGCGTGCTCTATCCGGCCGACGCCACCCCGGCCGGCCAGGAACTGAGGCTCCGGCAGGAATATTTCTTCTCCTCCGCCTCGCTCCAGGACATCCTGCGCCGTCATCTGCAGCAATATCCGGATTTCACGTCGCTGCCGGACGCCGTCGCCATCCAGCTCAACGATACGCATCCGGCAGTCTCCGTCGCCGAGCTGGTGCGTCTCTTGACCGATGTCCACGGGCTCAATTTCGAACAGGCCTGGGACATTTCTCGGCGGACCTTCTCCTATACGAACCACACGCTGCTGCCCGAAGCACTCGAGAGCTGGCCCGTTCCGCTCTTCGAGCGATTGCTGCCGCGTCACATGCAGATCGTCTACGCCATCAACGCCAAGATCCTGATCGAGGCACGCCGGGAGAGGCACGCGACGGACGAGGCGATCCGCAACATCTCGCTGATCGACGAAACGGGCGACCGGCGGGTGCGCATGGGCAATCTTGCCTTCGTCGGCTCGCACTCGATCAACGGCGTATCGGCTCTCCACACCGAACTGATGAAGGAAACGGTCTTCGCCGACCTTCACGGGCTCTATCCGGACCGCATCAACAACAAGACCAACGGCATCACGCCGCGCCGGTGGCTGATGCAGTGCAATCCGGGTCTTTTCGGCCTGATCCGGGAGGCGATCGGCGACGAGTTCATGGACAATACCGAGGCACTTCAGGCCCTCGACGCCTTTGCCGACAAGGCGGATTTCCAGGAGCACTTCGCAGCCGTCAAGCGCGCCAACAAGGTGCGGCTGGCAAAGCTGGTCCAGGCGAATCTCGGCATCCGGATCGATCCCTCGGCGATGTTCGACATCCAGATCAAGCGAATCCACGAATACAAGCGGCAGCTGCTGAATCTCATCGAAGCGGTGGCGCTTTACGACCAGATCCGCTCCCATCCCGAGCTCGACTGGGTGCCGCGCGTCAAGCTCTTCGCCGGCAAGGCGGCACCGAGCTATCATAACGCCAAGCTGATCATCAAACTTGCCAATGACATCGCCCGCGTCATCAACAACGATCCGGCCGTCCGCGGGCTCCTGAAGGTCGTCTTCGTCCCCAACTACAATGTGTCGCTTGCGGAAGTGATGGTGCCGGCGGCCGATCTCTCCGAGCAGATCTCGACGGCGGGCATGGAAGCCTCGGGCACCGGCAACATGAAGTTCGCGCTCAACGGAGCGCTGACCATCGGCACGCTCGATGGTGCCAACGTCGAAATGCGCGACTGGGTCGGTGAGGAAAACATCAAGATCTTCGGCATGACCGCCGAGGAGGTGGGCAAGGCGCGAGCGGAAGGACACAATCCGCGCGCCGTCATCGAAAATTCGCGCGAACTCTCGCAGGCGCTCGATGCGATCGCTTCCGGCGTCTTCTCGCCCGACGACCGCAATCGCTTCTCCGGCCTCGTGGACGGGCTCTACAACCACGACTGGTTCATGGTTGCAGCCGATTTCGAGGCCTATGCCAAGGCGCAGCGCGAGATCGACCAGCTCTGGACCACCCCGTCCGCCTGGTATTCGAAGGCGGTCCGCAACACCGCCCGCATGGGCTGGTTCTCGTCCGATCGCACGATCCGGCAATATGCCGGAGAGATCTGGAGAGCCGGATGACGGTTCCGCCCGGCAAGGACCCAGCCCCCGCCCCGTCAGGCATGCTGCCAGCGCCGGAAATCGCGGCAATACTTTCCGGTACCCACAGCAACCCCTTCGCCGTCCTTGGCGTTCATGCCGCCGGCAAGACCTATATCGCCCGGTGCTTCGTGCCGGGCGCGGACACGGTGGTCGCGGAAACGCTCAGCGGCAAGGAACTCGGCACGCTCGAGCGGCGCGACGAGGCCGGCTTCTTCGAGGGTCCGGTGGCGCTGCGCAAGGAGCAGCCTATCCGCTACCGCGCCCGCAACGACGGCGGCGAGTGGACCGTCATCGATCCCTACAGCTTCGGCCCCGTGCTCGGGCCGATGGACGACTACTATATCCGCGAGGGCTCGCATCTTCGCCTCTTCGACAAGATGGGCGCGCACCCGATCAGCCACGACGGCGCCGAGGGCTTTCACTTCGCCGTCTGGGCGCCGAACGCCCGCCGCGTGTCCGTGGTCGGCAGTTTCAACGACTGGGACGGACGCCGGCACGTCATGCGCCTGCGCGCCGACACGGGCATCTGGGAGATCTTCATTCCCGGCGTGCCCGTGGGGACGCCCTATAAATACGAAATCGTCGACAGCAATGGCACGCTGCTGCCGTTGAAGGCCGACCCCTTTGCCCGACGCTCGGAGCTCAGGCCCGACACGGCTTCGATGACCGCAGGCGAGATCGCCCAGGACTGGGAGGACGAGGCGCATCGTCGTCACTGGGCCGAGATCGATCCGCGCCGCCAGCCGATCTCGATCTACGAGGTCCATGCCGCCTCATGGCAGCGCCGCGACAATGGCGACATGCTCACCTGGGACGAACTGGCGGAAAGGCTGATCCCCTATTGCGTCGATATGGGCTTCACGCACATCGAGTTCCTGCCCATTTCGGAATATCCCTATGATCCGTCCTGGGGCTATCAGACCACGGGTCTCTATGCGCCGACCGCACGCTTCGGCGAGCCGGAGGGCTTTGCCCGTTTCGTCAACGGCTGCCATAAGGTCGGGATCGGTGTCATCCTCGACTGGGTGCCGGCGCATTTTCCGACCGACGAACACGGGCTTCGCTGGTTCGACGGCACCGCGCTTTACGAGCATGCGGATCCGCGCCAAGGTTTCCATCCCGACTGGAACACGGCAATCTACAATTTCGGCCGTCAGGAGGTCGTCGCCTTTCTGGTCAACAACGCTCTTTACTGGGCGGAAAAGTTCCATGTCGACGGCCTGCGCGTCGATGCGGTCGCCTCGATGCTCTATCTCGACTATTCGCGCAAGCATGACGAATGGGTGCCGAACGAATATGGCGGCAACGAAAATCTCGAGGCCGTGCGTTTCCTGCAGACGTTGAACACCCGCATCTACGGCATTCACCAGGGCGTACTGACCATCGCCGAGGAATCGACGTCCTGGCCGAAGGTCTCGCACCCGGTGCATGCGGGCGGGCTCGGCTTCGGCTTCAAGTGGAACATGGGTTTCATGCACGACACGCTGCAATATCTCTCGCGCGAGCCCGTGCACCGGAAGTTCCACCACAACGACATGACCTTCGGGCTGCTCTACGCCTTCAGCGAGAATTTCGTGCTGCCGCTGTCCCATGACGAGGTCGTCCACGGCAAGGGGTCGCTGATCGCCAAGATGGCCGGCGACGACTGGCAGAAATTCGCCAATCTCCGGGCCTATTACGGCTTCATGTGGGGTTATCCCGGTAAGAAGCTCCTTTTCATGGGACAGGAATTCGCCCAATGGCGCGAGTGGTCCGAGGACCGCGGCCTCGACTGGAATCTGCTCGAATACAATCTGCATGAGGGGATGCGCCGTCTGGTGCGCGACCTGAACGGCACCTATCGCTCGAAGCCGGCGCTGCATGCGCGCGACTGCGAGGGCGACGGCTTCGAATGGCTGATTGCCGACGACCGCGAAAATTCCGTCTTCGCCTGGCTCAGGAAGGCGCCCGGAGAAAAGCTGGTCGCCGTCGTCACCAACTTCACTCCGGTTTACCGGGAGCATTACGACATACCGCTTCCCGTGGCAGGGCGCTGGAAGGAAGTTCTCAACACCGACGCGGAAATCTATGGAGGCAGTGGCAAGGGCAACGGCGGCGCCGTCCAGGCAGAGAAGAGAGCGAACGGAGAGATAATCGCCACCATCACGCTGCCGCCTCTGGCGACGCTGATGCTGGAGCAGGATTAGAGCGTCCCGCCCGACGGGGACTGGCTCGACGGGCGGAACAGGAGGAAATCGTTTGGGCGCGAGGCGTCGAAGAGACGCCAAGCAGTCCCCCGAAATGATTTTGGGGAGGAAAAATGGTGGAAAAACGTACGCAACCCCTGGCCCGTGATGCCATGGCCTATGTTCTCGCCGGCGGCCGCGGCAGCCGGCTCAAGGAACTCACCGACCGGCGTGCGAAACCTGCCGTCTATTTCGGCGGAAAGGCGCGGATCATCGATTTCGCGCTTTCAAATGCGCTGAATTCCGGCATCCGGCGCATCGGCGTCGCCACGCAGTACAAGGCCCACTCGTTGATCCGGCACCTCCAGCGCGGCTGGAACTTCTTCCGGCCGGAGCGTAACGAGAGCTTCGATATCCTGCCGGCGAGCCAGCGTGTCTCCGAAACGCAGTGGTACGAAGGCACCGCCGACGCGGTCTATCAGAACATCGACATCATCGAGGACCATGGCGTCGAATACATGGTGATTCTCGCCGGCGACCACGTCTACAAGATGGACTACGAACTGATGCTGCAGCAGCACGTCGATTCGGGCGCCGACGTGACCGTCGGCTGCCTGGAGGTGCCGCGCATGGAGGCGACGGGCTTCGGCGTCATGCATGTGGACAATGCGGACCGCATCATCGCCTTCGTCGAAAAGCCGGCCGATCCGCCGGGGATCCCCGGCAATCCGGACATGGCACTCGCGTCCATGGGCATCTACGTGTTCCACACGAAATTCCTGATGGACATGCTGCGTCGGGATGCCGCCGATCCCAAATCGAGCCGCGACTTCGGCAAGGACATCATTCCCTACATCGTCGAACACGGCAAAGCGGTGGCCCACCGCTTCACCCATTCCTGCGTCCGGTCAGACTTCGAGCGCGAGGCCTATTGGCGCGACGTCGGCACCATCGACGCCTATTGGCAGGCCAATATCGATCTCACCCATATCACGCCCGAGCTCGACATCTACGACAGCACCTGGCCGATCTGGACCTTCTCTGAAATCAAGCCGCCGGCCAAATTCGTCCATGACGACGAGAACCGCCGCGGCTCGGCCACGTCCTCGCTCGTATCGGGCGATTGCATCATCTCGGGTGCCGCTCTCAACAGGAGCCTGTTGTTCACCGGCGTCCGGGTGAATTCATACTCCAGACTCGAAAATGCCGTAGTTCTCCCTGACGTGACGATCGGTCGGCATTCGATTCTGCGCAATGTCGTCATCGACAGCCGCGTCGTCATTCCGGAGGGCCTGGTCGTCGGTGACGATCCGGAACTCGATGCTAAACGCTTCCGCCGCACGGAGAGCGGCGTTTGCCTGATCACGCAAACGATGATCGACAAGCTGGGAATGTAGCCGCGTATGAACATCCTGTCAGTTGCGTCCGAAGTCTACCCGCTGGTGAAGACGGGGGGCCTCGCCGATGTCGTCGGCGCGCTGCCCTCCGCACTTCTCCTGCATGGTGTGCGGACGCGCACGCTGGTGCCCGGCTATCCCTCGGTGCTGAAGAAACTGAAGAAGAAAAAAACGGTCGGCCGCTTCGACAACCTCTTCGGCCATCCAGCCACGGTGCTTGCCGCCGAGGTCAACGGGATGGACCTGCTCGTCCTCGACCAGCCGGCTCTCTATGCCCGGGACGGTGGCCCTTATCTCGATTCGACCGGGCGGGATTATCCCGATAATTTCCGGCGCTTCGCCGCTCTCTCGCTGGCGGCTGCGGAGATCGCGGGGAACGGCATCATCTCCGACTGGAAGCCGGACATCGTTCACGTCCACGATTGGCAGACGGCACTCACCCCCGTCTATATGCGCTTCGGCCCGGCGCCGGACCTGCCGACGGTGATGACGATCCACAACATCGCCTTTCAGGGTCAGTTCGGCGCCTCGGTGTTCCCGGAACTGGCGCTGCCGCCGGAAGCCTTTTCCACGCAGTTCGTCGAATATTATGGAGATGTCGGCTTCCTCAAAGGCGGCCTGCAGACGGCAAGCGCAATCACGACGGTCAGCCCTTCATACGCGCAGGAAATCCTGACGCCCGAGTTCGGCATGGGTCTTGACGGGCTCCTGTCGAGCCGTGTCGCGGACCTGACGGGCATCGTCAACGGCATCGACGGAGACACGTGGGATCCGCAGACGGACCCGCACCTTCCGGCGCATTACGGGCCCGGCACGCTCAAACGGCGCGCCGGCAACCGCAAGGCGCTGGAAGAGCGTTTCGGCCTCGAAAAAGGTCCGGGGCCGATCTTCTGCATCATCAGCCGCCTCACCTGGCAGAAGGGCATGGACCTCGTCGCCGAAGCCGCCGACGATATCGTGGCTCTCGGCGGCAAGCTCGTCGTGCTCGGCTCCGGCGATCCGGCGCTGGAAAGCGCGCTTATGGCAGCCGCGTCGCGCCACCGCGGACATATCGGCATGGTGACCGGTTATGACGAGCCGCTGTCGCATCTCATGCAGGCAGGCGCCGATGCTATCCTCATTCCGTCACGTTTCGAGCCTTGCGGCCTGACGCAGCTCTATGGCCTGCGCTATGGTTGCGTTCCGGTCGTGGCCCGCACCGGCGGTCTCACCGACACGATCATCGACGCCAACGAGGCGGCGCTGTCGGCGAAGTGCGCGACCGGCTTTCATTTCCTGCCGGTGAACACCGACGGGCTAAAACTTGCGATCCGGCGCGTCCTGCGCGCATACAATGAACCCAAGCTCTGGGCACGCCTGCAGAACCAGGGCATGAAATCCGACGTTTCCTGGGCCAAAAGCGCGGAACGCTACGTCTCGCTTTACTCCGCTCTTCTCGCGAAAGGCTAAACAGATGACAAGAACCGTCTCGACCAACCCCTATGGGGACCAGAAACCCGGCACCTCGGGCCTGCGCAAGAAGGTCCCGGTATTCCAGCAGAAGAACTATGCCGAGAACTTCATCCAGTCGATTTTCGACTCGCTCGAGGGCTTCGAAGGCCAGACGCTGGTGATCGGCGGCGACGGCCGCTATTACAACCGCGAGGTCATCCAGAAAGCCGTCAAGATGGCGGCGGCGAACGGCTTCGGCCGCGTGCTCGTCGGCCGCGGCGGCATCCTCTCGACGCCAGCCGCATCCAATATCATTCGCAAATACAAGGCCTTCGGCGGCATCGTGCTTTCGGCAAGCCACAATCCCGGCGGGCCGACCGAGGATTTCGGCATCAAGTACAATGTCGGCAATGGCGGCCCGGCTCCCGAAAAGGTGACGGATGCGATCTTCGCCCGAAGCAAGGTGATCGACAGCTACAAGATCGCCGACGCGCCGGACGTCAATCTCGATGTCGAAGGCAGTCAGCAGGTCGAGGACATGACCGTGACGGTCATCGATCCCGTCTCCGACTACGCCGAATTGATGGAGAGCCTGTTCGACTTCGATGCGATCCGCAAGCTGATCGCCGGCGGCTTCCGTGTCGTGTTCGACGCGATGAGCGCGGTCACCGGGCCCTATGCCAAGGAGATCATCGAAAAACGGCTCGGCGCCCCGAAGGGCTCGGTCATGAACTTCATACCGCTGCCCGACTTCGGCGGCCATCATCCGGACCCGAACCTCGTTCACGCCCGAGCGCTCTACGAGACGATGATGGCGCCGGACGCCCCGGATTTCGGCGCCGCGTCCGATGGCGACGGCGACCGGAATTTGATCATCGGCAAGGGAATCTTCGTCACTCCGTCCGACAGCCTCGCCATGCTTGCCGCCAATGCGCATCTAGCGCCGGGCTATGCCAAGGGGCTTGCCGGGATCGCTCGCTCCATGCCGACGAGCGGCGCGGCCGACCGTGTCGCCGAAAAGCTCGGCATCGGCATTTATGAGACGCCGACCGGCTGGAAATTCTTCGGCAACCTGCTCGACGAGGGCTTGGCGACGATCTGTGGCGAGGAAAGCGCCGGCACCGGATCGAACCATGTACGCGAGAAGGACGGGCTCTGGGCCGTGCTGCTCTGGCTCAACATCCTTGCCGCGCGCAAGGAAAGCGCACTCGAAATCGCCCGCAAGCACTGGGCGACCTACGGCCGCAACTATTATTCCCGGCACGACTACGAAGAGGTCGACACCGATGCGGCCAACGGCCTGGTTGCCGCGCTCCGCGACAAGCTCGCCGCGCTGCCCGGCAAGAGCTTCGGCGCGCTCACGGTCGAGACTGCCGACGATTTCTCCTACCACGATCCGGTCGACAAATCGGTCAGCAAGAACCAGGGCATCCGCATCCTCTTCGAGGGCGGATCCCGCGTCGTCTACCGCCTGTCGGGCACGGGGACGTCGGGGGCGACGCTGCGCGTCTATATCGAGCGCTACGAGCCGGATCCGGCGCGCCACGATCTCGATACGCAGGAAGCGCTTGCCGATCTGATCGCCGTTGCCGACGAGATCGCCGAGATCAAGGAGCGTACCAACCGCGACCAACCGAGCGTAATCACCTGAGGGTGCTGTACCAAAGCGCCACTTCCTGCGCCCCCTCTTAACCCCCTCTGCCCTGCCGGGCATCTCCCCCACAAGGGGGAGATCGACTCGTGGCAAACCCATGCGATACTAGACTTCGAAAGAGGCCCCCATGCCGACGACCGGAATTTCACCTCTCGGCGTGACGCGCACACCCGACGGGAGGCGCTTTGCGGTCTGGTCGCACAATGCCGCCCGCATCGATCTCTGCCTGTTCGACGAAGCGGGCGACACCGAACTCAGCCGCCTGCCTATGCTGCGCGAGGGCGACGTCCACAGCATCGCGCTGCCCGACATAGCTGCCGGCACCCGCTACGGCTTTCGCGCCGACGGGGTCTACTCGCCGGACCATGGGCTTTGGTTCGATCCGTCGAAACTTCTGGTCGACCCCTATGCGGTGAGGCTCGACCGGCCCTTTCGTCACGACCAGCGGCTGACGGTCTTCGGCGAAGAGACGGCGCACCTCGTGCCGAAGGCCATCGTGACCGAGGCAGAACCGCTGGAGCCGAAGCCGCCGCTATTTCAGGCCGGGGGACTGATCTACGAGATTGCAGTCAAGCCGTTCACAATCCTTCATCCGGGCGTGCCGGAAAGGAAGCGCGGCACGGTGGCCGCTCTCGCCGAACCCGTCGTCATCGATCACCTTACGAAGCTCGGCGTTTCCGCGGTCGAACTCATGCCGATCACGGCCTGGATCGATGAGCGGCACCTGCCTCCGCTCGGTCTCCACAATGGCTGGGGCTACAATCCGATCGCGCCGATGGCGCTCGATCCACGCCTGGTGCCGGGCGGCATCGAGGAGTTGCGCATGACCGTGGAGGTCCTGCACGAGGCCGGTATCGGCCTCGTCCTCGATCTCGTCTTCAACCACTCCGGAGAGAGCGATCGCTTCGGTGCCACGCTTTCGATGCGCGGGCTCGACAACCTGACCTATTATCGCCACGCGACGGGCCGCCCGGGCGAGCTCATCAACGACACCGGCTGCGGCAACACGATCGCCTGCGACCATCCGGTCGTCCAGCGTCTGATCCTCGACAGCCTGCGCCATTTCGTCCTTGCCGCCGGCGTCGACGGCTTCCGCTTCGACCTCGCATCGATCCTCGGCCGCGACATGGGCGGCTTCCGCCGCGATGCCGCACTCTTCTCGGCCATCTGCGCCGACCCCGTCCTTTGCGACCGCGTGCTCATCGCCGAGCCCTGGGACACCGGCCCCGGCGGCTACCAGCTCGGCAATTTCCCCCATTCCTTCCTCGAATGGAACGACCGTGCCCGCGACGACATCCGCCGCTACTGGCGCGGCGACCGGCACGCGATCGGCGTCCTTGCAACCGCGCTCGCCGGCTCCTCGGACAGCTTTTCCCGCTGGGGCGAGACGGCCACGCGCAGCGTCAACTTCATCGCCGCCCATGACGGCTTCACGCTGATGGATCTCGTTTCCTACGCCCGCAAGCACAATGAGGCGAACGGTGAAGGCAATCGGGACGGCCACGACGAGAACTTCTCGTGGAACAACGGCGCCGAGGGTCCGATCGACGATCCGGAGATCGCCGCCTTCCGGCAACGCGATGTCATGGCGCTCCTCGGCACGCTCTTCACCTCGCGCGGCGCAATCATGCTGACGGCCGGGGATGAAGGCGGGCGCAGCCAGGGTGGCAACAACAACGCCTATGCGCAGGACAATGCCGTGACCTGGCTCGACTGGAGCAAACTCGACGGCAAGCTCGTCGAGCATACCGCCAGGCTTTCCGCCATGCGCCGGCGCTTCTCGGTCTTCGGCGAGACCGGGTTCTTTACCGGCAGCGGCGACGTCGCCTGGCTTCGCCTCGACGGGGAGCCGCTTACGGTGGAGGATTGGGAGCATCCCGCAACCGACAATCTCGTCGTGATGCTCGCGACCGACGACCGCCGTCAGGGGCGCCCGACCCGACTTGCGGTGGTCATCAACCGCAGCCACTCGCCGCATCCGTTCCGCCTGCCTTCGAGCCTTATGGGCGAATGGCGCGACGCACTCTCGGACCTTAGCGCTCCTTCTCTCGCACCGGCCCGTTCGGTCACCTTTCTCGCCGAGGTTTTCGAGAGCGCTCCGAAGAAAAGGGTCTAACGGTTTTCTGCCCGGAAGTGCCCGGCTCCAGAGAGTTGGATGGTTTCGCTGTTTCAAGAAAACAGTGAACC
Organism: Sinorhizobium sp. KGO-5; assembly: GCF_036245905.1. Classification (NCBI taxonomy): domain Bacteria; kingdom Pseudomonadati; phylum Pseudomonadota; class Alphaproteobacteria; order Hyphomicrobiales; family Rhizobiaceae; genus Sinorhizobium; species Sinorhizobium sp. KGO-5. The sequence continues at coordinate 197,689 of NZ_BDIZ01000001.1, read as the reverse complement.
ATCTCAAGACTTAGGACCACTTGCTAGACCTTGCCGAGCCGGCCTATAGATCAGCGGGGAGGCCCCATTTTCAGGAAAATCATATGCCGCAGGATATTTCACTTTCCGATATTAAGGATCTGATCGGCAAGGAGCTCGGCGTCTCCGACTGGATCACCGTGACGCAGCAGACGATCGACCGTTTTGCCGAGGCGACGAGTGACTTCCAGTTCATCCATACCGACCCGGTGCGCGCTGCGGCGGAGACGCCTTTCGGCGGCACCATTGCGCATGGTTTCCTCTCGCTGTCGCTGCTTTCGGCGATGAACTACAATTGCCTGCCCAAGATCCGCGAGCAGACGATGGGCATCAATTACGGCTTCGAGAAGGTGCGCTTCGTGGCGCCGGTCAAGAGCGGCGCGCGCGTGCGCGGCCGCTTCACCATGGCAGACGCACGCTTCCGCGGGGCCGGCATGCTGATGATCACCTATGACGTCACGGTCGAGATCGAAGGCGAAAGAAAGCCTGCCCTGACCGCCACCTGGCAGACGATCATCCAGTTCGACCCGAAGGATCGGCCGGACGATGTCTGAGGGGAGACCGGACGGGACCCACGTTCGCCATGCCTTCCGCGGCCAGGCGAAGTCCTGTGACGAGCTGGGATCGCCATTTACGGCCCGACTCTGCCGTCTCGTCGCCGACCGGATCGGTGCGGACTCGCGGGTAGGCGAGCGTGTTCTCGGCTGGTCCGGCGACCCGACTTCGAAGGGCGATTCCGTCGCGCTCCGCCTTGCCGGTGCTCTGCACGCGCTGGTTCTGTCCGGCCGCAGCGCGGCCCTCGGCGCGTGTTATCCGCCGAACCGGACGGACGACGACACTCTCTGGCAGGCGATCGCTCAGGCTATGGAGCGGGAAGCCCCCTTCATCCTCGATCGTCTCACCTCCGCGCCGCAGACGAACGAGGTGCGCCGCTCGGGCGCCCTGCTTCCCGGTTTCCTCACCGTGGCACAGCTTTTCGGGAAGCCGTTGATCCTTTCCGAGATCGGCGCCAGCGCCGGCTTGAATCTCCATTGGGACCGCTACCGCTACGATCTCGCGAACAGCCATTGGGGCGATGCAGCCAGCCCCGTGAGCATAGCCCCCGAGTGGTCGGGAGCAGCGCCGCCTCTGCGACCCGTCGAAGTGATCGAACGCGCCGGCTGCGACATCAACCCCCTCGATCCGGCCGATAGCGAGGATCGGCTACGGCTCCTCTCCTACGTCTGGGCCGATCAGCAAGACCGGATCGACCGCACGCGGCAGGCGCTGGAGCTTGCCGCCTCCCAAAGGAGCCTTGTCGAGCAGGCGGACGCGATCGACTGGCTGAAAACACGGCTGGCGCACGTCCATCCGGGCGCTGTCCACGTCGTCTATCATTCGATCGCCTGGCAGTATCTGCCGGAAGCTGCGCGGGAAGAGGGCGAGGCCCTGATCGCTACCGCCGGGGCGACCGCGACATCCGAGGCCCCGCTTGCCCGTTTGCAGATGGAAGCCGACGGACAGGCGCCGGGTGCCGCATTGTCATTGCAGATTTGGCCGAAGGGCGAAAGGCATCTCGTCGGCCGCGCCGACTTCCACGGACGCTGGATCGCCTGGCAGGGATGGCCGGCGGACGGCTGACCGTGTGGCGGCCGTATCAGAACGTGATCACGTGGCGTATCACGCGGCCCTGGTCGAGAAGATCGAATGCCTCATTGATCTCCTCCAGCGGTCCGGTGCTCGACAGCAGCCGGTCGACCGGCAGCCTGCCGCGTTCGTAGAGCGCAATGAAACGCGGGATATCGCGGGAGGGCACGCAGCTTCCCATGTAACTGCCGCGCACGCTACGCTCTTCCGCAACCAGGCTCACCGCGGGGATGGCTATCTGGCTTGAAGGATGGGCGAGCCCTGCGGAAACCGTCAGCCCGCCTCGCCGCGTAATTCGATAGGCGAGCTCGAAGGCTTTTACGGAGCCCGCGGCCTCGACCGCATGGTCGACGCCGCCGCGGGTCGCCTGTCGGACAGTCTCGGCCACATCCGGATCGGCTGCAAGGAACGTGTCCGTCGCGCCCAGCGCGCGGGCAAGCTTCAGCTTGTCCTCGGCGAGATCGATCGCGACGACGCGCTGGGCGCCGGCGGCAACGGCACCCAGAAGGGCTGCCAATCCCACCCCGCCCAGCCCGATGACGGCAACGGATTCGCCCGGCCGAACCCGGCACGTATTGACGACCGCTCCGACGCCGGTCAGCACCGCACAGCCGAACAGCGCCGCCTCTACCATCGGCAGGTCCGTCTCGATCTTGACCGCGGAATGGCGCGAAACCACCGCATAATCGGCAAATCCGGAGACGCCGAGGTGATGGTTCACGGGGACTTCGCCGCAATGCAGCCGGCGTTCCCCCGAAAGCAGCGTGCCCTTGCCGTTTGCTTCCGCTCCGGGAACGCATAGCGCCGGCCGGCCTTCCGCGCAGGGGAGGCAATGGCCGCAGCTCGGCATGAAGCTCATCACCACCCGGTCTCCCGGGACGATGTCACCTACGCCGCTTCCGACCGCTTCCACGGTGCCGGCGGCCTCGTGGCCGAGCGCCATCGGCACCGGCCGCGGCCTGTCGCCGTTGATGACCGAGAGGTCGGAGTGGCAGAGTCCGGCGGCGCCGATCCTCACCAGCAACTCGTCCGGTCCCGGCGGATCGAGATCGATCGTTTCGATCGAGAGCGGCCTCGTATGGGCATAAGGCCTTCCGACCGGTGACTTCCTCAGCACCGCCGCACGCGTCTTCAAGGTCGCTCCTCCCGTTCCCGAATCCCGGTTCGACCGGCAGAACTTAGCGCGATCGCTCCTGAGGAGGAAATGCCCCTCATCCGGCTGCCGCAACCTTCTCCCCGTTTTACGGGGAGAAGGAACATGCGGGCACCGCCTCGCCCTCTTTCCAGGGCGGCGAAGAGGACTGGAGCTTGCCGCGAGTCACCTTCGCCCGGCGGGGATAGGGTGGCCGGCAGGCCGGATGAGGGGCCGGAAATTGCCTTCTCAGTGCCCCGCGTCTTCCGCGCCTTCGGCCAGCAGCCCAAACACGAAGGACGAGAACGATCGCCAGCACTCGACGCGGAACGTATCCTCGGCGGTTCGGAAGAGTACGATTTCCGCCTTGCCGAAGATCGTGCGCGAGCAGGCACCGACGGGGAAAATCGCGAGCGACAGGTCCTGCGGGCAGCCGCTGTTGATCGCCGCTTCCGCGCCCGCCCCGCTGACGATGACGGCAGTGTTCCGGTGCGAAACGTCGACGGCCGAATGCACGGTCCCGCTCGATGCGGCCGCCGCCATCAGGTCGGCGCCGTCCTCGTCGATCACCAGCCACTCGTCGGGACCGAGCCAGAGGACATGACGCCGGCCGGTCGACGCGGACGTCTTCGACCGCACGGGAATGGTCACGCCGAGAGCTGCCGAGAGTGCGGGAACCGCGTCGGGCCCGGCGCGCAGCGATATCCGCGAAGCGGGTTCCGCAGGGGTAAGGATCGCCGCCGGCGAGCCGCCACGGCGGCCGGCAAGCGGAGCTTTGCGTGTAGCGATTGCGTGGTCAGCCATGGAGGCGACCTCCTTCCTTGTCAAAGAACACCATGTCGCTCACCTCGACGGCGATCGTCCGGTCGGCCATCGGCACGTAGAGCGTCTGCCCGAGGCGTGCGCGGCCGCCGGCGACGACCGCGAGCGCGATCGAGCGGCCGCAGTTCGGCGACCAGTAGGACGAGGTCACATGACCGAGCATGGTCATCGGCTTGGCTTCGTTCGGATCGGCAACGATCTGCGCCCCTTCCTCCAGCACCACCTGCGGGTCCTTCGTGAGGAGGCCGACGAGCTGCTTGCGGCCTTCCTTGACGAGGTCGGGCCGCTTCATGCCGCGAATGCCGACGAAGTCCTGTTTCTTCTTCGATACCGCCCAGGAAAGGCCGGCATCGTCCGGCGTGAGGGTTCCGTCCGTGTCCTGGCCGACGATGATGTAGCCTTTTTCGGCGCGCAGCACGTGCATGGTCTCGGTGCCGTAGGCGCAGGCGCCCATCGGCTCGGCCCGAGCCCAGATCGCCTCCCACACGGCTTGGCCGTAGTCGGCCGGTACGTTGACCTCGAAGCCGAGTTCGCCGGTGAACGACATGCGGAAGAGCCTGGTCGGCACACCGCATATGCTGCCTTCGGCAACGCTCATATGTGGGAAGGCTTCGTTCGAGAGATCGATGCCCTCGACGAGCGGCGCGATGATCTCGCGCGCCTTCGGACCCTGGACCGCGATGACGGCCCATTGCTCGGTCGTCGACGTCAGCCACACCTTCAGATGCGGGAACTCCGTCTGGAGATAGTCCTCCATGTGGTGGAGGACGCGCGGCGCGCCGCCGGTCGTCGTCGTCACATGGAAGCGATCGTCGGCAAGCCGGCCGACGACACCGTCGTCATAGACGAAGCCGTCGTCGCGCAGCATGATCCCGTAGCGGCAGCGGCCGGGCTTCAGGTTGTCCCAGGCGTTGGTGTACATGAGGTTCAGGAACTTGGCGGCATCGGGGCCGACCACTTCGATCTTGCCGAGGGTCGATGCGTCGAAGACGCCGGCCACGTCGCGAACCGTCTTGCACTCGCGCGCGACCGCCTCGTGCATGTTTTCGCCCGCTTGCGGATAGAACCAGGCACGCTTCCAGTTGCCCACATCCTCGAATTCGGCGCCATGCGCCTCCTCCCAGGCATGGATCGGCGTCTTGCGGGCCGGATCGAAGAGGTTTCCGCGCGAGTGGCTAACGATCGCTCCGAAGGTCACCGGCGTATAGGGCTGGCGGAAGGTCGTGAGCCCCACCTGCGGGATTTCCTTGCCGAGCGCTTCCGCCGCGATCGCCAGGCCGTGCATGTTGGAAAGCTTGCCCTGGTCGGACGCCATGCCATTGGTGGTGAAGCGCTTGATGTGCTCGATCGAATGCATCCCTTCACGCACCGCGAGCCGGATATCCTTGGCGCAGACGTCGTGCTGGAAGTCGATGAAGGCCTTGACCGTCGTGTCTCGCCCCGCGCCTTCCGCCGCGCCAATCATGCCGCCTGTCCATTCGAAAGCGTTGCGGCCGGAGAGCGCGACCTGACCGCCGCCTTCCGCACCCGCGGCACGGGCCGCCAGTTCACCGGCGGCGAGTGCCTCGTCGATCGTCGCCTGCAGGTCGTCCGTGCCATTGCAGGCGCCGACGGAGAGGCATTCCTGTGCATAGGTTCCCGGCAGGAACCGCTCCGTCGCGTCATCGAACGTCACCTTGCCCCGCGACTGGGAGAAGAGATGCACCGAGGGGGTCCAACCGGCCGAGACGAGCAGGGCGTCGACCGCGATCTTGCGTGATGCTCCGCCGCCGTTGCGAGCCACACTCATGGATGCAATCCTGAGCTTGCCGGCGGTATTGACGACCGAGTGGCCGCTCAATACCTCGATGCCGAGGCTGCGGGCTTCGGCGAGCACCATGTCGCCCGGCCTGTCGCGGCAGTCGACGATCACGGCGACGTCGACGCCGGCCTTCCTCAGGTCGAAGGCCGCCTCATAGGCGGAATCATGGGCCGTGTAGATGCCCACCTTCTTGCCGACCGCGACGCCGAAATGGTTGAGATAGGTGCGGCCGGCCGAGGCCAGCATGATTCCAGGACGGTCGTTGTTGGCGAAGACCATGTGGCGCTCGATCGCGCCATTGGCGAGGATCACCTTCTTCGCGCGCACCTGCCATAGACGCTCGCGCGGAAGCCCCTTGTCGGGGGCCGGGAGGTGATCGGTCACGCGTTCGACGAGGCCGACGAAATTGTGGTTGTAGTAACCGAAGGCCGTCGTGCGGGTCAGCAGCGTGACATTGTCCATCGCCGCAAGCGCCTTGCCCGTCGCCAGCGCCCAGTCATAGCCGGGCTGGCCGTCGATCACGGTGCCGCTGTCGTAATGCAGGGCTCCGCCGACTTCAGGCTGTTCGTCACACAGGATCACCTTCGCACCGGCATTCGCGGCCGCGAGTGCGGCCGCAAGTCCGGCAGCGCCGGCGCCGACCACCAGCACGTCGCAATGGACGTAGCGGCTTGCGTAATGGTCCGGATCGGTCTCCGTGGGCGCCACGCCAAGACCGGCTGCGCGGCGGATGAAGGGCTCGTAAATCTTGTGCCAGGCGGCCTTCGGCCACATGAAGGTCTTGTAGTAGAAGCCCGCCGCGAAGAAGGGCGACAACAGATCGTTGAAGCCGCCGACGTCGAAGGCGAGCGACGGCCAACGGTTCTGAGACGACACCTTCATGCCGTCGAAGACTTCCTGCACGGTGGCGCGCACGTTCGGCTGCCGGCGCGCGGCATCGCGCGAAACGTCGAGCAGCGCATTCGGTTCTTCGGCGCCTGCCGAAAGGATGCCGCGCGGGCGGTGATATTTGAACGAGCGGCCGACGAGATGGATGTCGTTGGCGATGAGCGCGGAGGCGATGGTGTCGCCCTCGAGCGCCGTCAGCGTCCGGCCGTCGAAGGTGAAGCGGGCGGTGCGCGCCGGCGTCAGGCGCCCGGCGCCCGAAATTCGATTGACCCCGGTCATTCTGCCACTCCTTCCAGCGCCTCGTAGGTCTCGACCGTTTCGCTCGTCTTCGGCTCGGCGTTGAGATCGGGCTTCGGCTCACCGGCCTTGTAGGTCACGTGGAAGCGGTCGCTCACCGTATCGCGAGCCGCATTGAAGAAGCGACCGCAGCCGTGGATATGCCGCCACCTTTCATAGATCAGCCCTTTCGGATTCTGACGGAGGAAGAAGTACTCCTCGAACTCCTCGTCGCTGATCTCGGCGATGTTGGCCGGTCTGACGATGTGGGCATCGCCGGCATTGCGGAATTCGAGCTCCGAGCGCTCTTCCTCGCAATAGGGGCAGTAAATCAGAAGCATCTGGAATGTCCTCGATCAGAGCGCCGCGCCTTCCTTGGAAGGCGCAAGGCCGCTCTACGTTCTTTTCTCTGAAGCGTAATCCTATCGATCTTCGCTCCGTCGGATCATGCTTTAGTGCGCAACGGCGGCCGCGGCCGCCTCGTCGATGAGCCGCCCGGTGCGGAAGCGCTCGAGCGTGAGCCCCGCGGCAAGCCGGTGCGGCTCGCCGCGCGCGATGAGATGGGCAAAGAGATTGGCCGAACCCGGCGTCGCCTTGAAGCCGCCCGTCCCCCAGCCGGCATTGAGGTAGAGCCCGGGCACCGGCGTCACGCCCTGGATCGGCGAACGATCCTGGGTGACGTCGACGATGCCGCCCCATTGCCGCATCATCTTGACGCGGCGGAACATCGGGAAAAGTTCGCAGATCGCATCCAGCGTATGCGTGATGATCTGCAGGCCGCCGGTCTGCGAGTAGGAATTGTACTGGTCGGTGCCGGCGCCGATGACGAACTCGCCCTTGTCCGACTGCGAAATATAGGCATGCACGGAGTTCGACATGACAACGCAGGGGAAGATCGGCTTCAAGGGCTCGGAAACGAGCGCCTGCAGCGGCTGGCTCTGCAGCGGCACGCGCACATCCGCCATCTGCATCAGGACCGACGAGTGGCCCGCAGCGGAGATGCCGACCTTCTTCGCGCCGATGAAGCCGCGGTTGGTATCGACGCCGGTCACGCGGCCGGTTTCGTCGCGGCGGATGCCGGTCACTTCGCAATTCTGGATGATGTGGACGCCGCGATCCGAGGCCGCGCGCGCATAGCCCCAGGCGACCGCATCGTGGCGCGCGGTGCCGCCGCGGCGCTGCAGTGCCGCGCCGTTGATCGGGTAGCGGGCAGTCTTCGCTATGTCGAGCGGCGGGCAGTAGGCCTTGGCCTGCTCCGGCGTCAGCCATTCGTTGTCGATGCCGTAGAGCCGGTTGGCATTGATGTGACGCTTGAAAGACTGCTGGTCATGGATGTTGTGCGACAGCATCATCACGCCGCGCGGCGAATACATGACGTTGTAGTTCAGGTCCTGCGACAGGTTTTCCCAGAGCTTCAGCGAATGCTCGTAGATGTCCATGCTCTCTTCATAGAGATAGTTGGACCGGATGATCGTCGTGTTGCGGCCGGTGTTGCCGCCGCCGATCCAGCCCTTCTCGAGCACGGCGACGTTGGTGATGCCGTGCTCTTTGGCGAGATAATAGGCGGCGCCGAGGCCGTGGCCGCCGCCGCCGATGATGATTGCGTCATATTGCTTGCGCGGCTCCGGCGAAGCCCAGTGCGGGCCCCACCCTTTGTGGCCGCGCAGCGCCTCGCGCGCCACGGCAAAAACAGAATATTTGCGCATCAGCCTGCTACTCCATGAACCCGGTAACGTTCGTTGGCGTTAGAAATCGCAAATCCGAGGACCACGCAACGTTTCTTTTGCGACGCGATCAGGCGGACTTGCGCGGTCTTGCGACATCGACTGCCCGCCGCCGCAGAGGTATTGGCGCTTTTTCCCCACGCGCTTTCTCTCGCCGCTGGACTTTCGGCACGCGATCTGTTATCCGCTCTTTCAATCGTAGGGTTCTCGCCCAGCGAACGCAAATTTATTGCCTCTCCAAACCTGATGGTGAGGCTTGCCAACTCGAAGCAAAGGAACGGGATTCACGTGCAGGTACTTGTCCGCGATAACAATGTCGATCAGGCGCTCCGCGCTCTTAAGAAAAAGATGCAGCGCGAAGGCATTTTCCGCGAAATGAAGATGCGTGACTTCTACGAAAAGCCGTCCCAGAAGCGTGCGCGCGAAAAGGCAGAAGCCGTCCGCCGCGTTCGCAAGCTGGCCCGCAAGCGGGCGCAGCGCGAAGGCCTCGTGGCCCGCTGATCGTCTTTTTTTCGACGCTTTCCAATGCAAGTGGCGGAGGCGAGGGATCGCCGCCGCCATTTTGGTATGGACACCCAGTCCGTCGACAGTCTAGCGTGACAGCTGGCGACGGTCAGCCGCCGCACTTGCGTGCTCTGTAAACGGAAAGCCGATGGCTTTCGGGCCTTGTCGCATTGAGGGATCGACTTTGACACTTGCTGCCATGACTGCGGACGTCTCCGGCCTCATCACCGAGGAGGCGAACCGCCGCCACCAGCGCAAGCCGAAGCTTGCCGCCTTTCTCGTGCTCGGCTCGGCCCTGCTGATCGCAGGATGCCAGACCGACAAGCCCGAATCGATGTTCCGTGTCGAACGGGCACAGGGCTCGGAAGAAAACATCGCCTCGCTCTCGAGCGTCATCGCGTCCAATCCGAGCGACCCCGAGGGCTACAATGTGCGCGGCTCGGCCTACGGGCGCGCCGGCGAATTCCGCCGCGCGGTCGCCGATTTCGACCAGGCGATCCAGCTCAACCCGCGCTTCTATCAGGCCTATGCCAACAGGGCGCTGGTTCAGCGCAACCTGGGCAACCAGCAGGCCGCTCTTGCCGATTACAATGCGGCGCTGCAGATCAATCCGAATTACGATGTCGCCTATATCGGCCGCGGCAATCTCTACCGGCAGGCGAACCAGCTCGACGCCGCTTTCAACGACTTCAACAAGGCGATCGAACTCGATACGGCGGACCCCCGCGCCTACCACAATCGTGGCCTGATCTATCAGGCGCGCAACCAGCACGCGCAGGCTATCGAAGATTTCTCCAAGGCAATCTCGCTCTCGCCGAGCTCACCCGAACCCTATAACGGCCGCGGCATCTCCTATGTGGCGCAGGGCGACGACGACAATGCCTTCTCCGACTTCAACACGGCCATCAACCTGAATGGCAAGCTGGCGGAGTCCTGGGCAAACCAGGCGCTGATCTACGAGCGCCGCGGTGACAAGGCCAAGGCGGCGAAGTCCTATTCGCATGCCTTGTCGCTCGATCCCAAATACGAGCCGGCGCGTGCCGGCCTTGCCCGCGCCAAGGCGATGTCCTGACGTCGCCCATTCTCCGTTAGACATCAGACGCCCGCGCCTGTCGCGGGCGTAGTCGTTTCATCAAAGCCGAACAGGGTCGCGGAACCATCCTGAATTCAATCCGTTTGACCATGGCCTAGAAGCACTTCCAGGAAAAGTGCGTAGCGGTTTTCCGTCCGGAAGTGCGTTGGACCAAGGATTAGAGCACTTCCAGGAAAAGTGTGTAACGGTTTTCCGTCCGGAAGCGCCTGGTTTCAGCGGGTTTAGAGCGTTTCGCAGTTGGAATGAACAGTGAAACGGTCCAGCACGGAGATCCGAGCCATGATTCGACAGACCCTCATTACGGCAATCGCCTTTGCGGCGCTCACCGGAGCTGCCAGCGCCCAGAATTACGTCACGCTCGGGCGTCTCACATGCGGCTCGGAAGGCGGCACCGGTCTGATCGTCACCTCCACCAAGAACCTGATGTGCACCTTCTCGCCGGCGGATGGCTCGCCTGGAGGAGTCTACGCGGGCAAGATCACCAAGATCGGCCTGGACATCGGCTCCACCGGCAAAACCGTCATGATCTGGGACGTGCTGGCGAAAACCGGCACTCCGCTGAACGAATATGCACTGGCTGGCGAATATGTCGGCGTCGGCGCCGATGCGAGCTTCGCTGTCGGTGGCGGAGCGAAGGTCATTGCCGGCGGCACGAACAAGGCTTTCATGCTGCAACCGGTCAATGTCCAGGTGCAAGAGGGCCTGAATGTCGCCCTTGGCGTGGATCATCTGGTCCTGGCGCCGGCCGGTTGATCGCGGGGCGAGCGGTGAGGCCGTCTCTTCTCCCTTCCCCGTCCGCGCCACATTGCGTGATCCGCACGGCCCACCTTGCGCGGCGCCGCAAGTCGCTGCACTGTGATGGTGATGATCGTTGCCGGACGCGGTAACGCCGGCACGACGGGATGCAGGATGAAGGAACAGCTGATCCGCGACATCGTTGTGTGGATGTCGGACGAGGGAATTCGAGGCCTGAAGGAGCAGGACCTTCTTGCCGGCTTCTGTGAACGGTGCCACGCCGCGGGCCTGCCCATAGATCGTGCGCTCGGCATCATCGATACGCTGCACCCGGAGTTCGAGGGACGCGCCTTCCAGTGGAACAGCGAAAGCGGCGAGGTTCCCGAGGTCGTGCAATACGGCTCGACCAGCGGCGGCGAAGCCCAGACCAACTGGCAGCGTTCCGTCTTCTTCCATATGCTCAAGAACAATGAAACCGACCGCCGCACCCGCCTTGCCGGAGAGAAGCATATTCCCTTCACCATGCTCGACACGCTCAAGGCAGAGGGCCACACCGACTGCGTCAGCATGATTCATCACTTCACCGACCGCGGCCGCATAGGGCAGATGGATTGCCTGTACTCCTATTGGACCACAAAGAAGCAGGCCGGCTTCCGTGAGGAGGACATCGCGGCACTGAGAGTGTTGCTGCCCACCCTCGCGCTCGCGGTGAAGGCAGCCTCGTGCATGCGCATCATCGGGACGCTTGCGGATGTCTATCTCGGCCCTGACGCCGGCCGCCGCGTCGTCGAGGGCAGCATCGAACGGGGCTCGGCCGAGCGGATCGAAGCAGTCATGTGGTTCTCCGATCTGCGGAACTACACGCGCATAGCCGACAGCGTCGCGCCGGAGGATGTCATCCCCTTTCTGAACGACTATTCCGGCATGGTGATCACCGCCGTCCACGATCATGGCGGCAGCGTATTGAAGCTTATCGGCGACGGAGTGCTTGCCATCTTCAACGGCCGCAAACCGGCCGAGGACTGCGGCGCCGCCATCGCGGCGGAGCGTCAGCTGCGGGTCATGCTCGCGGAATTGAACGCAAGGCGGCTCGACGAGGGGAAGCCGACTACCGACGTCTATCTGGGCCTGCACATCGGCGAAGTCTTTTACGGCAATATCGGCAGCCAGAATCGGCTGGATTTCACCGTCGTCGGACCGGCCGTCAACGAGGTGAGCCGTATCTCCGCCATGTGCCGCTCCGTCGAGCGGCACGTGATCATGTCTTCGGAATTCATCGCCGCCTGTCCGCCCGAGCATCGGGCAAATGCCGTTTCGCTCGGGCGCTTCGCATTGCGCGGCATCGCCAGGGCGAAGGAGCTCTTCACCTGGGATCCGGAGGTCGCCTCCAGTTAAATGGAGCCGATATCCTCAGTGATTGATCGCCTTGACGATCTCTTCGGTCATCTTCTTGGCGTCGCCGAGCAGCATCATCGTGCCGTCCTTGTAGAACAGCGTGTTGTCGATGCCGGCATAGCCGGAGCCGAGTGAGCGTTTGACGAAGAGGCAGGTCTTGGCCTTGTCGACGTCCAGGATCGGCATGCCGTAGATCGGCGAGGACTTGTCGTCCCGGGCCGCGGGATTGGTGACGTCGTTGGCGCCGATGACATAGGCGACGTCGGCCTGGGCAAATTCCGAATTGATGTCCTCCAGTTCGAACACCTCGTCATAGGGGACATTCGCTTCGGCGAGCAGCACGTTCATATGGCCCGGCATGCGGCCGGCGACCGGGTGGATCGCGTATTTCACCTCGACGCCGTTCTCCTTGAGCTTGTCGGCAAGCTCCCGGAGCGCGTGCTGTGCCTGGGCGACTGCCATGCCGTAGCCCGGCACGATGATCACCTTAGAGGCGTTCTGCATCAGGAAGGCGGCGTCGTCGGCCGAGCCCTGTTTCACCGTCCTCTGGACCCCGTCGTCGCCGCCGGCAGCCGCCGTCTCGCCGCCGAAGCCGCCCAGGATCACCGAGATGAAGGACCGGTTCATGCCCTTGCACATGATGTAGGAGAGGATCGCGCCCGACGAGCCGACGAGCGCCCCGGTGATGATGAGCGCCAGGTTGCCGAGGGTAAAGCCGATGCCGGCCGCGGCCCAGCCGGAATAGGAGTTCAGCATCGACACGACGACCGGCATATCCGCGCCGCCGATCGGAACGATGATCAGCACGCCGAGCGCCAGCGACAGGGCGACAATCGCCCAGAAATCGAAATGGCTTTCACTGAGCGCCAACCCGACGATGAAGAAGACGACGAGTGCGGCAATCGCGAGATTGATCGCGTGGCGGTAGGGCAGAAGGATAGGCTTGCCGGACATGCGGCCGTCGAGCTTCAGGAAGGCGATGATCGAGCCCGTGAACGTGACGGCGCCGATCGCCACGCCGAGCGCCATTTCGACCAGCGCCTGGGCGTGGATCGAGCCGACCTCACCGATACCGAAGGAGGACGGGGCATAGAGTGCGGCGGCCGCCACCAGAACGGCAGCGAGACCGACGAGCGAGTGAAAGCCGGCCACGAGCTGCGGCATCGCCGTCATCGGGATGCGCTTTGCGATATAGGCGCCGGCACCGCCGCCGGCGGCCAGACCTACGACGATCAGGAGAAACCCGCCGATCGACGGCTGTGCCAGGAACAGCGTCGTGACGATCGCGATGCCCATGCCGACCATGCCGTAGGTATTGCCCTTGCGGCTGGTGGTCGGATGCGACAGGCCGCGCAGCGCCATGATGAAGAGCACGCCCGAGACGAGATAGAGGAAGGCAGCGAAATTAGCGTTCATCGGCCCGCCTCACTTTTCTTTTTTCTTGTACATGGCGAGCATGCGCTGGGTGACCAGGAAGCCGCCGAAGATGTTCACCGAAGCAAGCACCAGTGCGACGAAGCCGAAGCCGGTGGCAAGCCCCGAAGCGGAAATCCCGACCGCAAGCAAGGCGCCGACGACGATCACCGACGAGATCGCATTGGTCACCGCCATCAGGGGCGTATGCAGCGCCGGCGTCACCGACCAGACGACGTAATAGCCTACGAAGATCGCCAGCACGAAGATCGCGAGGCGGAAGACGAAGGGATCGATCGCGCCGCCGGTCGCGCCATGCGCCACCGCTCCGGCCGCATCGGGCACGTATTCGGCGGCGGTCTTCACCGCCTCGACCGCCCGTTCCAGATCGGTCAGTGCCTTGTCCAGAAGTTCGTTCGCCATCTTACTTCTCCCCCCTCATGACACCGCCGAAGGCCGGGTGCACGACTGCCCCTCCATGGGTCAGCGCCGTGGCTTTGACGAGCTCGTCCTCCATGTTCAATGCCAGCGCCTTCGTCTCCTTCGAGACCATCGTCTCCAGGAAGGTGACGAGGTTCTTGGCATAGAGCAACGAGGCGGAAGCGGCGATGCGGCCCGCCACGTTCAGATGGCCGACGATCCTGATGCCCCCGACCTCCGTCACCTTGCCGGCTTCGGCTCCTTCGACGTTGCCGCCGCGCTCGACTGCAAGGTCGACGACGACCGATCCGGGCTTCATGGAATCGAGCATTTCGCGGCTAACGAGCCGCGGCGCCGGGCGGCCAGGGATCAGCGCCGTGGTGATGACGATGTCCTGCTTGGCAATGTGCTCGGCGACGAGCGCCGCCTGCTTGGCCCGATACTCCTCAGACATTTCCTTGGCATAGCCGCCGGCGGTCTCGGCCGCCTTGAACTCCTCATCCTCGACGGCGATGAACTTGGCCCCGAGCGAGGCTACCTGCTCCTTGGCGGCGGGGCGAACGTCCGTCGCCGAGACGACCGCGCCCAGGCGGCGGGCGGTAGCGATCGCCTGCAGGCCGGCAACGCCTGCGCCCATGACGAAGACCTTGGCCGCCGGTACGGTGCCGGCCGCGGTCATCATCATCGGCAGCGCGCGGTCATATTCGTAGGCGGCGTCGATCACCGCCTGATAACCGGCAAGGTTTGCCTGGCTGGAAAGCACGTCCATGGATTGGGCGCGGGTGATACGCGGCATCAGCTCCATGGCGAAGGTCGTGAGGCCCGCGCCGGCCATGGCCGATATCGCTTCCTCGTTACCGTAGGGATCCATGATGGCGATGACGACAGCGCCCGACCGGTAGCCGGAAATCTCCTGCGCAGTCGGCCGACGGACCTTGAGGACCACGTCGGCGGTTTTCGCATCCGCCGCCGTACCGATCCGCGCACCGGCCTTCTCGTATTCCTGATCTGGTATGCGTGAACTGAGGCCCGCACCCGCTTCGACAACCACGTCGAAGCCAAGCGCCTTCAGTTTTTTCACGCTCTCGACGGAGCCGGCAACGCGTCCCTCGTTCGGATCCGATTCCTTGGCGATAAAGACGATCTCGCTCACAAATCCCCCTCCCCGGTCCGCCCCGGCTGGCCGGGTTGCGGACGTTGTCCTCCAGACGACAGCATTGCACGCCGCCTCTTCACTCACACGGTCCCCGAATCGAGCCGATTTCGGAAGAGAACCATGCGGCACCTCGATGCGCTACAGCGACCTTAGTGCACCTTACGGGGCGTCGTCGCAGCGACAGAAACTCCTCCTGCGGGGGCGGAAACATCCGCCGCCGAGACGATACTCCCACGTGGTGCGGGAAAAACGCGATGGGCCCGCGACAAGGATGGGGACCCCTCCCCATCTTCGGCGGGACGGATCAGCGACGCCGGTCAGCGAAGAAAGAAGTAACCGGCAACGTTGATGAGAATGAAAAGAACAAGCGAGCTGAAGAAGCCCATCGTCGTAAAGAAAGCAGCAGCCATCGCAATCAGCAGCGCGACGCAAAACAGAGTGCCGTATTTCGTGGCGCTGATGAAGAAATCATATGTCTTCTCATGCTCGGAATAGTCCATCGGAGCGCCCGTTTCGACCGGTCCCGAATGATGCTCTGCCATCGTCATTCTCCAAAATTCTGCGGCGCCGCCGATGGCGGCCCTGTCTTATCCACCCATCACCGCTTGCCCGGGAGGCGCAATCGGTTCCTTTAGCTCCGCATACACAATGCGCCGGCCCTTCGCAACGAAAACCGCCCCGCACGCCTGCGGCATAATCGAATGAGCACTTTCAGGAAAAGCGTATGGCGGTTTCCGTCGGAAGTGCGCAGGCTCGTCTTTTCATTGCCCAAGCCGTTCCGCCGGAGATGAGGGAGTACCGCGCTTCTCCCGTTGACTTTTTAAAGGTTCTGGCGGCATGGCTTTTGCGGATAATAACCGGAGTCTGACGATGTCGAAACCTGTCGTTGCCATCCCCTGCGATTTCCGCGAATTCGACGGCAATGTCTGGCATGTTGCCGCCCACCAATATGTCCGCGCGGCGGTCGAGGGCGCCGGGCTGATGGTGTTTCTCATTCCCGCACTGCAGGCCGGGAACGATGTGGACGAGATTCTCGACCGCGTCGACGGGGTGCTCGCCAGCGGCGCTCGCTCCAACGTCCACCCTTCGCTCTATGGCAGGGAGGCGACCGAAGTGGACGGGCCTTTCGACCCGGGCCGCGATGCGACCAGCCTGCCGCTGATCCGCCGCGCAATCGATCGCGGCGTCCCGCTGTTCGCGATCTGCCGCGGCATACAGGAGCTCAATGTCGCGCTGGGCGGCACGCTTGCGAGCGAGATCCAGGAGCAGCCCGGCATCTGGGACCATCGCAAGCCGGAGGTTCCGGATCTCGATGTCGCCTATGGCATTCGCCAGGATGTGGTCGTGAAGGAAGGAAGCTGCCTTGCCCCGGTCCTCGGCACGGGCCGCGTAAGGGTCAATTCGCTGCACCGCCAGGCGATCGGCGCCGCCGCTCCGCGCCTCGCAGTCGAAGCCGTGGCCGACGACGGGACCATCGAGGCGGTCTCGGTCATCGGCGCCAAGGCCTTCGCCGTCGGCGTGCAGTGGCATCCCGAATACTGGGTGCGGACCGACGCCCCGTCAGCCGCCCTGTTCAAGGCCTTCGGAGATGCCGCGCGCGCCTATCGCGAGAGCAAGGCCAGTTAGGTTAGACCACTCTGCGCCGGAACGGCGTCTCGACGACCGGCGTCAAAGCCTCGCCGGTCGAGAACCATGCCTTCAGATTGTCGACCACGAGATCGGACATCGCGTTGCGCGTGACGACCGACGCCGACGCCACATGCGGCAGCAGAGAGACGTTCGGAAACGAAAGCAGCGCTTCGGGAACATGCGGCTCGTTTTCGAAGACGTCGAGACCGGCTCCGGCAATGGTGCCGTTGCGAAGCGCGGCGATGAGCGCCGCCTCGTCCACGGTCGATCCCCGGCCGACATTGATCAGCACGCCCTTCGGGCCGAGCGCCGAAAGGACATCCGCATCGACAGCCCTCAGCGTGCTCGCCGTCCCGGGTACGATGACGATGAGCGTGTCGACGGCCTCGGCCATACCCGAAAGGGTCGGATGATAGGTGAAAGCGAGCCCTTCGCGCGGCGTTCGCGTGTGGTAGGCGATGGAGACGCCGAAGGCTTCGAGCCGCCGTGCGATCGCGAGGCCGATCCGGCCGAGGCCGAACAGCCCGACCGTACGGCCGCGGAGCGATAGCGGCGATAGCGGGAAGGCGCCCTCGCGCGCCCAGCGGCCCTGGCGCAGCCATTGCTCGGCCTGCGGCAGGAGGCGCAGCGTGTTGAGGAGGAGGCCGATGGCCGTGTCGGCGACTTCCTCCGTCAGGACATCAGGCGTATTGGTGACGACAATCCCTCGGGCTGCTGCGCGCGAGACATCGACGCCGTCGTAGCCGACGCCGAAATTCGCAACGATCTCGAGGCTGGGGAATGCATCCATCAGCGGCACCGGCAGCTTGCCCGAAACGGCGATGCCGGAAACGTCGCGCATGTCGGCTGTCACGAGAGCCGCATCGGCGCGCTCGATGCACACGGTCTCGAACATTTCCGGCAATCGTTCGAGGACCCTCGGGTTGATCTTGCCGGGCACGAGAATTCTGGGACGACTCATCGGGTTTCCTTTCCGGACATAGCGGGAATGCGGGCGAACACTCACGCATCCTGTTCAGACTCGGAGGAATCGATCAAGCCGTTACCCGCAGCGGGCCGGTCGACTGGCGGATGCGCATTTCCGGCTTGATCAGATGGATGCCGTCCGGTTCATGGCTGCCGGAAAGCTTGTCGAGGAGCGCGCGCGCAGCGCTGCGGCCCACCTCCGCCTGGCCGTTCCAGACGGTCGTCAGCGCGGGCGTCGCGATCGACGCTTCCTCGAGGTCGTCGTAGCCGGTGACCGAGATGTCGACGCCCGGCACGAGGCCGGCGCGGGCAATGCCGTTCATCATCCCGATGGCGACCAGATCGTTCCAGCAGACGACCGCGGTCGGCTTCTGCGGCAGTGAGAGGAGATGCACGGCGGCCTCGAAACCGCCCTGCTTGGAGCGCGGCCCCGGGATGCGCAGGTCCGGATCGACCTCGATATTCGCCTTGCGAAGCGCATTGACGTAACCCTGATAGCGGTCGCGGCCGGTCGAGGTCTGGTCGGTTCCCCCGACCATCGCGACGCAGCGATGGCCGAGCCCGATGAGGTGATTGGTCGCGAGCGAAATGCCATAGGCGTCGTCGCCGCGGAAGATCGGGACGTCGAGCCCCTCGATCGAGCGGGCGATCAGGATCGCCGGCATGCCGTTGTCCTCGGCAAGCTGAATATCCTGCGGCGGCGTGCCGATGGCGGGCGACATGATGACGCCGTCGCCGCCGAGCTGCAGCAGCGTCTCGATGAAATCCCGCTGCTTTTCGACGGAATCGTAGTGGTTGGACAGAATGAAGGTTTGCTTGTCGCGATCGAGCTCAGCCTCGATCGCTTTGAGGATCTCACCGTAGAACGGGTTCATGATGTCGTGCACGACGACACCGATGATGCCCGAGCGCGACGTCCTGAGACTTGCGGCACGGCGGTTGTAGATATAGCCGAGTGCGCGCGCCTGCTCCTTGATCTTGTCGCGGGTGACCGCCGCCACCAGCGGGCTGTCGCGCAATGCCAGGGATACCGTCGCCGTCGAAAGGCCGAGTGTTTCCGCGATTGTCGAAAGCTTGACCTTTTGCGCCACCATATCCCCCGTTGCAGTCGCTGCCGTCAGCCAGTTTAAATTCCTTTAAACTGTTTAAAATATCGCTGCAATCGGGAAGTTCAAGCCGCCCGGTTCTCACACCGCGGCTCAATCCGCAGCTCTGGCGGCCTGCAGATTGCTGTCGACAGCGCGCAGGAGCTTCATGAGAGTGCGTACCTGCTTGTCGGTCAAACCGCGTGTTGCAAGCTTCTCGGAATGCTGGCCCGCTTCCGCGATGATCTGCAGGCGATCACGGCCGAGCTCTGTCAGATAGACCTTGGTCAGCCGGGCATCGTCCCTGTCCGGGCGGCGTTCGAGGAAGCCTTGCGCTTCCATGCGGCCGATCGTGCGCGTCATCGTCGGTGCCTTGACCCCGAGCTTGCCCGCCAGCGCCCCGGCCGTGAGCCCGTCGGTTTCGGCAAGGGCGAGCATGACGCCGTCCTGCCCGGCATAAAGGCCGCTCGCGACGAGGTTGCGAGAGAGCACGGTGCGCATCGAGCGGGCCGCCTGGACGAGAACCGAAGCCAGATCGTGATCGTTCGCCTCGGCGACGATCTCGTCCTTCTTCTTGCCGTTCTTGCCCTTCCTTTCGGCTTTGCTCTTCTTGCCCATTGGACCTCCCGCCGAATCCCCTACACTACACTTATAGCAATAAGGCTTGAGTTTACGAACTGTATGACTCAAATAACGATTTTACGACAAACCACGCCGAGGTCCGAGTAGAAATGTCGCTGCCGAAGCCCCGATGGACCGACAATTCCGCCGCACTCGAACCTGTCGAGCGGCGGGACTGGATCGCGGTGCTCCCGCTCGGCGCACATGAACAACACGGGCCGCATCTCCCGTTCGAAACGGACCGGCTGATTGCGGCGGGCATCGTCGAACGCGTTATCGCCGCACTCCCCCAAGCCCTGCCCGTGACCTTCCTGCCTGTCGAACCGGTCGGCTATTCGATCGAACACATGGACGTGCCCGGCACCCGAACGCTCGCCTATGACGAGGCGGTCGAACGTTGGCTCGGCATCGCCGAGGGCCTCGCCGGACTCGGCATCCGCAAATTCGTGATGCTGAACGCGCATGGCGGCAATTCGCCCCTGATGACCATCGTAGCGACTGAGGCGCGGATACGCTTCCGGATGCTCGCCGTGGCGACGAGCTGGACACGCTTCGGACAGCCGGATGGCTGGATCGGCGCCGAGGACAAGGCAGTCGACATCCATGGCGGCGATATCGAGACCTCGGTCATGCTGGCGCTCCATCCGGACAAGGTGGACATGGCGAAGACGCGCGACTTCGCCTCGCGCCAGAGCGAGTTCGCGCGTTCCTTCAAGCATTTGCGCGCCTACGGCCCGCACGCCTTCGGCTGGAAGATGTCGGATCTGAGCCCGGACGGCGCCGCCGGCAATGCCGCCGCCGCCACCGCCGAGCGCGGCGAAGCGCTGCTTGCGCATGCTGCGAAAGGCATCATCGAACTGCTCGAGGATGTGAACGCCTTCGATGCCGGCGAGCTCGACTGATTTTTTCTTTCGCGTCGATCGCGACACAGGTCTGTATTTGCGCATCGCCACCTCATCTCTTATATGAGAACCCAACCATCGATGCCTGCGGCGCATCGCCAACCCTCGAGGTTCCCATGACCGAAACATCCGCGCTGAAGCCGATCCCCGTCACCGTGCTCACGGGCTATCTCGGCTCCGGCAAGACGACGCTTCTGAACCGCATCCTCAGCGAGAATCATGGCCGCAAATATGCGGTCATCGTCAACGAATTCGGCGAGATCGGTATCGATAACGACCTGATCGTCGAGTCCGACGAGGAAATCTACGAGATGAACAACGGCTGCGTCTGCTGCACCGTTCGAGGCGACCTGATCCGGGTCGTCGAAGGACTGATGCGCCGTCCCGGGCGCTTCGACGCGATCATCGTCGAGACCACCGGCCTTGCCGACCCGGTGCCGGTCGCGCAGACCTTCTTCATGGATGACGACGTTCGCGCCAAGACGGAACTGGACGCGGTCGTGGCGCTCGTCGACGCCAAGCACCTGCCGCTGCGTCTGAAGGACAGCCGCGAGGCCGAGGACCAGATCGCCTTCGCCGATGTGGTGCTTCTCAACAAGACCGACCTCGTGACGCCGGAGGAACTGGAGCGCGTCGAGGCAACCGTGCGCGTCATCAATCCGTCCGCCCGCATCTATCGCACGCAGCGCTCCGAGATCGACCTCGGAAAGGTGCTCGACCAGGGTGCCTTCAATCTCGACAGGGCGCTCGAAAACGATCCCCACTTCCTCGATCAGGACGATCACGACCACGTCTGCGGTCCCGATTGCGACCACGATCATCACCATCATGATCACCACCATCATGATCATGATCATGATCATGAGCATGATCACGACCACCACCATCACCATCACCATCACGACGGCCCCTCACCGATCCATGACGTGACGGTGCAGTCGATTTCGCTGCGCGGGGGCGAAATGAATCCGGATCGCTTCTTCCCCTGGATCCAGAAGATCACCCAGACCGACGGTCCGAACATCCTGCGCCTCAAGGGCATCATCGCCTTTGCCGGCGACGCGGAGCGTTATGTCGTCCAAGGCGTTCACATGATCATCGAAGGCGATCACCAGCGCCCGTGGAAGGACGGCGAGAAGCGCGAAAGCAGGCTCGTCTTCATCGGTCGCGATCTCGACCGCGAGAAGATCGAGCGCACCTTCAAGGCGTGCGAAGTCCCGGCATGATCCCGGATAAGTCCATGATGAAAAAAGAAAGTCCGTCAAACTGATGCCGACCGTCGCTCCGCTCGATCTCGAAGGTCACGTCGTCGGCGTGGCTTTCCTCAAGGATGTTCCCTTCTTCGCCGGGGCCGCCGGCACGATCCACCGGCTCGATCACGGCCACAAGACGACCGAAGCACATGACGGGCTGCTGTCCCTCGTTGTCGACGAGGCGACCGATACGCTGCTGACCGGCGGCGAAGACGGCAAGGTAATGCGCATTTCGGCAGACGGGACGGCGAGCCTCGTTGCCGACACGGGTCGCAAATGGATCTCGCAAGTTGCGGCGGGACCGCAGGGTGCGGTCGCTTACGCCTACGGCAAGACGACGCATGTCCGTCTTTCCGACGGTACCACCAGGGACTTTCCCGAGCAGCGGACCGTCGAAGGCATCGCCTTCGCACCCAAGGGCCTGAGGATCGCCTCCGCGCGCTACAACGGCGTCTCGCTGCACTGGGTGGCCATGGCAGGCCAGCCGGTCGACCTCGAATGGAAGGGCGCCCACACCGCCGTCACCTTCTCTCCCGACGGACGCTTCGTCGTCACCGCAATGCAGGAAAATGCGCTGCATGGCTGGAAGCTCGACGCGAAGCCCGGCGCCGAGGCGCGCCACATGCGCATGACCGGCTATCCGGCCAAGGTGAAGTCGCTTTCCTGGTCAGCGAAGGGCAAGTGGCTCGCATCGTCCGGGGCGCCGGCGGCGATCGTCTGGCCATTTCAGGGCAAGGACGGGCCGATGGGCAAGGCGCCGCTCGAGCTCGGCACCCGCGCCAACATCATGGTGACGACGGTCGCCTGCCACCCGGCGGACGATATCGTCGCCATCGGCTATGAGGACGGCATGATCCTTGCCGCCCGCTTCGCGGACAGCAAGGAAGTCCTGTTGCGTCGCCCGGGCAATGGCGCGATCACCGCCATGGCCTGGAACAAGAGCGGCCGCCAACTCGCTTTTGGATCGGCGGCGGGCGATTGCGGTGTGGTGGATATCGCCGGGTAGCGGGGGTGAATGCATGCCCCCGCTGCGGCGAAAGGCGGGGTAGCCGGATGGGGCCGGCTCCGCCTGTTCTCACCATTCCAGTTCCAGATGCGGCCGCCCGTCCGATGTCGTCTCGACGGTCCGCCCGCTCTCATCGATGGTAGCGGTGACCCGCTGGCGGAAGGCGGAGAAGCTCTCGAACGTGACGACGTCGACAGGCTCGTCGAACTTGAACGTCAGGCGATAACGTCCCGGCTTCGCACCGATCGTCTGGGCCGAGAGGACTTCCGCTTCGAAAGGCTGGCCAAGATAACGGCCTTTGACCCGCGCCCCGAGCATCCATGGATTGAAAGCAGGTCGGTTGCCGACAGCCGCGTGCAGCGTGTTCCAATCGCGATAGCCATACTGGGCGGCGATCAGCTCGAGCGACTTGGAGTGGGTGACTTCGTCACCCTCCGACACAAGCCGCGATCTCAGGCGTCTGGCCTGGTCCTTCAGCGCATCGAGCGAGGGAAGGCTTCGTAATTCATGCGTCATGACAGGGTCTCCTGTTACGGCATGCATTTCCGGGATGGGTGTCCGCATTGCCATCGGTAGCATGCCGCGCGGCGTGACCGTGTCGAAAAGAGAGACTTCACCGAAGCTTGACGCTCGCGGACGGCAGGGGCCCTCGCCCGGCGCCTGAAATAGGGGAAACGACGCAGGCTGTCAAACGCGCGGGGCCGCCGGCGATGCCACTTGCACGCAAGCGACCGCCATGGGACGACTTGGCGTCGCCAAGAGCGGATGAGGAAAAGTGATCCGGGGAGCACATCATGAGCGAAGTCACCATTCTCGCATTCGCGCTTGTCGCCTTCATCGGCATTGCAACGCCTGGACCGACCGTGCTTCTCGCCCTCACCAATGGTTCGCGTTATGGCGTGAAACGGGCAACGGCAGGAATGATCGGCGCGATGCTCTCGGATTTCGTGCTGATCGGCGCGGTCGCACTCGGGCTTGGCGCACTGCTCGCAGCGTCGGAATTCTGGTTCTCCGTGATCAAATGGCTGGGCGCCGCCTATCTCGCCTATCTCGGCGTCATGCTGCTGCGATCGCGCGGGACGCTGGAACTCCCGCCGCAAGCGTCGCAGGCCATGGATGCCGGGGCGACGCGCTCCATCTTCACCAAGAGCCTCCTCGTCGCCGTCACCAATCCCAAGGGCTATCTGTTCTTTTCGGCCTTTCTGCCGCAATTCATCGATCCCGCCCTGCCACAGGCGCCGCAATACGCCATGCTGGCCATCGTCTTCGCGTCGATCGATTTCATGGTGATGTTCGGTTATGCCCTGCTCGGGTCGCAGGCGGTACGCTTCATGAGGCGCTCCGGCGCGATCTGGCTCGACCGCATCTGCGGCGGCGCACTGCTGGCGCTCGCCGGATCTCTGGCGCTCTATCGCCGCGCTGCGAATTAGAAGGCTTCGGCACAGCGTGTGGCATGGTCATTCGAAGGGAATGGCCGTGCTTCAACATGTCGTAGAAACACTGAGATGCTTCAACCGTTTGATCCAACAGACTTCCGCGGGGGAAAACCGTTACAAACTTTTCCTGGAAGTGCTCTGAAGCGCCACAGCGCTCCCGCAGCGAAGGGCAGGAGCGCTGCTGATAATCCACCTCCGCAGGGTGCGAGCGGAAGAAATTCAGGCCGCGCGGCGAAGCGGCGGCAAAGCGAGTTTCCGGCCGCTGGGAACCAGCATCCCGGCAGCACCGTCGAGCCAGCCTTCCTTGAGCTCGAGCGCCAGGAAGCGGTTGCGTTCGAAAGGACCGGGCATCACGAGATGCTGCGCGCGCTGCGCGAAGAAGCCGAAACGTTCGTAATAGGCGGCGTCGCCGACGAGCAGGACAGCGCCATGGCCGCGGTTCTTGGCTTCCTGGATCGCCGCGCGCATCAGCATGCCGCCGATACCTTTGCCCTCATGCGCCGGATCGACCGCAAGCGGGCCGAGCAGCAGCGCCGGCACCGCCTGGCCCTCGCGGTTGACGCCGGCCTCGACGTTCCAGAGGCGCACGGTGCCGATGACGTGACCGTCCGCATCCCGCGCGACAAGGGCAAGGCCCTCGGCAGGCACGCGGCCGCGGCGCAGCTTCTCCGACGATTTCCTGCGGCGACCCGCGCCCATGGCACGGTCGAGCAGGTTCTCGCGCGCAACGACATCGCCCGGGTTTTCCGAGTCGATTATAAAGGTGGTTGGCGCGAAGAACGCGCGCAGGGAATCAACAACAGCGGCCATCTGGGCCTCCCGTCATCAAAACCGCTTCAGGCGGACCGGACATGAATTGTGAAAGCCGCTCCCGCTTGAGCGGGAGCGAGCAGGATCAGATGACATAGGCCTTCAGAGGCTCGAAGCCGTTGAAGGCGACGGCCGAGTAGGTCGTCGTGTAGGCACCCGTGCCTTCGATCAGAACCTCGTCGCCGATCGTCAGCGAGATCGGCAGCGGATACATGTTCTTCTCATAGAGCACGTCGGCCGAGTCGCAGGTCGGGCCGGCGAGCACGCAGGGTTCCATCGCATCGGCATCGCGGGCCGTACGGATCGGATAGCGGATCGCCTCGTCCATCGTCTCGGCGAGACCGCCGAACTTGCCGATGTCGAGGAAGACCCAACGGTGGCTGTCGTTGTCCGACTTCTTCGACACGAGAACGACTTCCGCCTTGATCACGCCGGCATTTCCCACCATGCCGCGGCCCGGCTCGATGATCGTCTCCGGAATGTTGTTGCCGAAGTGCTTCTTCAGCGCGCCGAAGATCGCCTGGCCATAGGCTTCGGCCGACGGAACGTCCCTGAGGTACTTCGTCGGAAAGCCGCCGCCCATGTTGACCATCTTGAGCTCGATGCCCTGCTTGGCAAGCTGGACGAAGACACGCTTGGCATCGGCAAGAGCCGCATCCCATGCATCGAGCTTCGTCATCTGCGAGCCGACATGGAACGAGACGCCGTAGGAAACGAGCCCGAGCTGGTGCGCATAGACGAGCACGTCGACCGCCATCTGCGGCACGCAGCCGAACTTGCGCGACAGCGGCCATTCGGCGCCTTCGCCATCGGTGAGCACGCGGCAGAAGACACGGGCGCCGGGAGCGGCGCGCGCGATCTTCTCGACCTCTTCGTGGCTGTCCACCGCAAAGAGGCTGATGCCCAGCGCATGGGCGCGCGCAACGTCCCGCTCCTTCTTGATGGTGTTGCCATAGGAGATGCGGTTCGGCGTCGCGCCTGCATCGAGCGCCATTTCGATCTCGGCGACCGACGCGCAATCGAAGTTGGAGCCGAGGCCGGCGAGAAGGCGCAGGACTTCCGGCGCCGGGTTTGCCTTCACGGCATAGTAGATCGCGCTGTCGGGCAGCGCATGACGGAAGGCCTTGAAATTATCGCGCACGACGTCGAGGTCGACAACGAGGCAAGGACCTTCGGGTCGTCGGGTGTTGAGGAAGTCGATGATACGTGCGGTGGTCATGGCCATATTCCCCGATCCATTAGACTCCACATTTGTGGAGGACAAAGGGCATACGCACGCCTGCACTGGAACCAGCCGGTGGAGACCCCGGAACCATGCATGCGCTCGATGCGCGAATGTGAATCAAAGCCCGCAAAGGCTAGGATTCGGCTTTGTCTGCCATGGATTGGAGGGAATAACCCAACCGCACTTCCGGCAATGAAGGTGTGCCTCTTCAGTAACCCCGGCTGTTGGAAAGCCGGCAGACACCAGAAAGGCCCGCACCGTCGTTGCTTCAAGATGTCCTCGCATTTCCCGGTTGGCCGGAATAGCGACTGGAGGGGTTAGTTCCAGGTACCTTACCGATAACCTCACCTAATCGAGGGTCGGCGGACACCCACAGGCACGTGCGACTTTGGGCAAGGCGTAGGTAAGAAAAATCATCGTCGTAATCAAGAGGTTTTTCCATCTCGCCGCTAATTTTTTCTGGACCGGGCAACGGCGCCAGTGTTCACTTTGGCTGAACGATCGCAGCAGGCCGTGCGTGCGGGAACCGAGACCCGCCTACCCATGCGCGTTTTCGCCTGCACGCCAGAGAAAGACGAACCATGGATACCTTGACCCGCATCCGCGCCTTCATCGATGTCGTGGACGCGGAAGGCTTTTCGGCCGCGGCCCGGCGCATCGGCAAATCCAAGGCGCTGCTGTCGAAATATGTACGCGAACTCGAGGACGAGCTCGGCGCGCTGCTGTTGAACCGCACGACGCGCCAGTTCTCGCTGACCGAGGCCGGCCACACCTATTATCGCAGCGCATCGGAAATCCTGAAGGAGATCGACAACCTCGCCGATCTCGTGCGTGCCAACAATTCCGACCTCAAGGGCCGATTGCGAATCACCGTGCCGAGGACTTTCGTCGACGCGGATATCGGCCAGTCCCTGATCGACTTCGGCAAGGAGCATCCCGAACTGTCGCTCGACATCGTCTCGGACGACCGGTTCATCGACCTCGTCGAGGAAGGATTCGACGTCGCCATCCGAATCACCCGGCTCGAGGACTCGACGCTGATCGCCCGCAAGCTCGACGACTTCCAGGTGCTGGTCTGCGCCTCGCCGGATTTCATGGCCAAGGCCGGCGCCCTTGCGCATCCGAGCGAACTTTCCAAGCTGCCGTGCATCCTCGACACCAACGGCCGATCCTATTCGAGCTGGCGTTTCGTCGAAAAGGACGGTTCGCCATTCACTGTGCCGGTCAGCGGGCAGATCGAGGTCAACAGTCCACTTGCCGCGGCGCGGGCCGCGGTGAGCGGCATCGGAGTGGCGGTCCTTCCCGATTTCATCGCCCGGCCGAAGATCGCTTCCGGCGAGCTCGTGACGTTCTTCGACGATTTCCTGCCCAAGGATCGCGGCATCTATGCCATCTATCCGCATCGTCGTTACCTCCCGACCAAGGTTCGCACCTTCGTCGACTTCCTCCACAGCTGGTTCCGCAGCACGCGCTGATGCGACTGCGATCCTTCCTCACGCGTTGGAACGACGCGCTGCAAGTCCCAATTCCGTCTCATTTACGGTACATTCGGGGACGATTCGCGCGGCCCCGGCCGAAAGGATTCCCATTCCCATGAAAATACAAAGCCTCGTCATGGCCGGCCTTGCGACGCTCCTCGCGCCCACGCTCGCCTTCGCCCACCCGCATATATTCGCGGAAGCCCGCCTCGAGATCGTCTCGGACGAAACGGGCGGGATCGGCGAGTTGAGGAATGTCTGGCGGTTCGACGAGCTGTTTTCGGCAAGCGTCGTTCTCGACTTCGACAAGAACGCGAACGCCACGCTCGACCCGGATGAACTGAAGGAAGTCGGCCAGACGGTGCTCGAGTCGCTGGCGGAGTACAACTATTACACGTCGATTTCCGACAACGGCAAATCCGTGAAGGTCAGCAGACCCGACAGCATCACCGTCGATTACAAGGATAACCAGCTCCTGATGATGTTTGCGGTCAAGCCTGCCGAGACCATGCCGCTTAAGGGCAAGCTTTCCTTCGGCGTCTACGACCCGACCATGTATACCGCCATGGATTTCCCCACCGACGAGGACCTCTCCGTCGTCGGCGAAAAGATCGAGGCCTGCCAGCATCAGGTGGTGCGGCCCGATCCCGACGAAGTGCTGGCGGAGAACAAGGACACGCTGACCGACGCCTTCTGGAACGATCCGACCGGGACCGACACGTCGAAGCTTTTTGCAACCAGGATCGAGATCACATGCTGAATGCCCGCGACGCCGGCCGCCTGATAGCGGCCGCCTTCCTGTTGACGGTCTTTTCCGCAACCGTCGCCGCCGCACAGTCGCCTCTCGGCATCGGCACGGCCGAGCCCTCCATCCGGACGACAGGCTTTCTTGGCGGTTTCTTTTCCTGGGTGAACATGGAGCAGCAGGGCTTCTACCGAATGCTGACCGACGCGCTCAAGGACATGCGCGAGAACCCGTGGCAGCTCTGGTCCTTGATCGGCCTTTCCTTCACCTACGGTGTCTTCCACGCCGCCGGTCCGGGCCACGGCAAGGCAGTCATCTCCTCCTACATGATCGCCAATGAGACGGAACTGAAGAGGGGCGTGTTGCTTTCCTTCCTCTCCTCGATCCTGCAGGGCGTCGTTGCCATCCTCCTGATCGGCGCCGTCTATCTCGTGCTGCGCGGCTCCTCGATCAGCATGACGAACGCCACCCGTGCACTCGAAATCGCGAGCTATGCGCTGATCGCTGCCTTCGGCGGTTGGCTGGTCTTCCGCAAGCTGCGATCGATGCTGCGTCCGGCCCCTGCCCCTGCCACGATGCACGCCGATGACGTTCATGGCCACGAGCATCATCATCATCACGATCACCACCACGCGCATGGGCCTGGCGAGGTCTGCGCCACCTGCGGCCACGCCCACGCACCCGATCCGGCGCTCCTGAAGGGCGACCGCTTCGCGCTCAGCGAAGCCTGGTCGGCGATTGTCGCAGTCGGCTTGCGGCCTTGCTCCGGCGCACTGATCGTGCTGTCCTTCGCCCTCCTGAACGGGCTCTATCTCGGCGGCGTGCTTTCGGTCTTCGCCATGTCGATCGGTACGGCAATCACCGTTTCGATCCTGGCGACCATGGCCGTCACGGCCAAGGGCATTGCCGTGCGCTATGCCTCCAGCGATTCGGCTGCGGCGCGCATCTCGAACGGCATCGAGATCGCTGGTGCTTTGCTTGTCCTGCTGCTCGGGCTGGTGCTTCTGGGCGCGGCACTGCAGAGCTGAGGCGCGGCGTCAGCGCATGCGCGCGTCGATCGCGAGAATTACAGCCCCTTCCGGCGCTGATGGCGGGCGCGCAGCCAGAAGATCAGGAAGAAGCCTATCACGAATAGGCAGCCGACCGCGGCCGCAAGCCATGGGGATATGTCGCCGAGCCTCACCATGATCGACGGCAACGCGAGGAAGCCGATCCCGACCACCAGCAGAATGATGGCTGCCGCGACGGCGGGCGATTTCTCCTTCTCGGGCGTGCTCACCTTCGCTCCTCCCCAGCGCCAAGCGTTGCGCGGATATCCTCGAGGCGCTGCTTCTGGCGCCCATCGCGATCGAAATTGTCGGGCGAAAGCCAGTGCTCGAAAGCGGCCTTGATGAGCGGCCATTCGCGATCGATCATCGAGAACCAGGCCGTATCGCGATTGGCGCGCTTCGAAACCATGTGCTGACGGAAAATGCCCTCGAAGGTGAAGCCGAGGCGCGCCGCAGTGGTGCGGCTCGCCTGATTTTCGCTGTGGCACTTCCATTCGTAGCGCCTATAGCCGAGGTCCTCGAACACGTGCCTGGCCATGAGATAGTGCGCTTCCGTCGAAAGCGGCGACCGCGCCATGGCGGCCCCGTGCGCGACGCCGCCGACCTCGACGACGCCGTTGGCGGGATCGGCGCGCATGTAGTTTGCCATGCCGACGACCTTGCCGCTCGCCTGTTCGCGAAAGACTTCGGTCACCCAGCCCGACTTCTGCTGAACCGCCGAAAGCCAGGCGTCGAAATCCTCTATGCCCGAAAAATCGTCCTGGGAGAAATATCTGAGCAGAGGGTTGATGGCCATGCCACCGAAGGCATCGTTCCAGAGAGCATTCAGATGCTTCGCCCGGTCATAGGGCTCGACGATAACGTATCGTCCCTCGATGAGCACCGGTTTCGGCGCCGGGCATCCCTTCCAGTCGGCAAGGTCACGCATCAACTGCTCCCGCGTTTGCATTCGTGTTTGGCAATAGGACAGACGCGGGGCGGTGACAAATTCAAACTCGTGATGCGACCCATGAGCGGAACGGATCGGCGCCCGCCCTTGAATCCGTTCAAGCCGGAATCTTTGCCGCAGAAACCGTCGCCTCTATGTGGTCGACGAGCCCATCGGCCAGGCCGAGCCGTCCGGCAAGCAGGTCGAGATAGCCGCGCTCGGCCCGGCCGTCCGGCTCGATCGCGAGACGGGATGCCGTATAGATCTCCACCCGCTCCTCCTCCGTCTTCCCGGCGGAGATGATGGCGTCGAGATCGATCGGATTGACGAGTTCCGCTTCCAGGAAGGCCGCCGCATCCGCGGAAAGACCCGAAACCGACAGCTTGTCCAGGATGCGGCCGCGCTCGGCGCCGTCGATATGGCCGTCCGCGCGCGCAGCGGCGATCATGGCGCGCACCAGCACGAGCGCGAAGTCGTCGCTCAGCGCTTCCGGCGCGGCGAAGCCGGAGTCGGCGGGAGGCGCGGGCAACTGGGCCGGTGCGCGTGGTGCGGGCTCGGCCACCGGCTCCTTGCCGGACTGGTAGTTCTTGTAGGCCTGATAGCCAAGGCCGGCGATGGCTGCGAGACCGCCGAGGACGGCGGCATTGCCGGCCAGCTTGCGTCCGGATTTCGTGCCGAGCAGAACCGCGGCGATCGCGCCGGTGGCAAGCGGATTGTCCTTCGCGACTTTGGTCACCTGATCCGCCCGGCCGCGGACAGACCCTCCGGCGCCGGGCACCTGCGATCCCAGGAACTGATCCAGCAATTTCTTCGCGTCGAACATCAGGCTTGCTCCTTTTCGGTCCATGCGGTGGCGAGCATGAACGCCCCACCCCGCTCCGTCGTTGGCCGATTGAGACATAGGAACGTTGCCGCGGAAATACAAACCGGCGTGAAGAATGAAGTGGCCGGACGACTGCCGGCCCTCCTCCATCACGTGCCGTCTGGGATCAGCCCTTGAGCGCGAAGGCCTCGGCCGCAAGCTTGGTGATGCCGGACCAGTCGCCCCTGGCGACCAGGTCCTTCGGCGCCACCCAGGAGCCGCCGACGCAAACGACGTTGGGAAGCGTCAGGTAGTCGCGCGCATTGGCAAGCGAAATGCCGCCGGTCGGGCAGAACAGGGTGCCCGCGAGCGGCGATGAGAGCGACTTCAGATAGGCGGCGCCTCCGGCCTGCTCGGCCGGGAAGAACTTCATCACCCCGTAGCCTTCTTCGCGCAGCCCCATGACCTCGCTCGCCGTCGCCGCACCCGGAAGCAGCGGCACCTCGTGATCGTTGGCGACGTCGATCAGTTCCTGCGTCGTGCCGGGGCTGACGATGAACTGCGATCCGGCCGCGACGGCCTCTTCGAACTGGGCGGCATTGAGGATGGTGCCGGCACCGGCAACGGCGCCCTCCACCTCATCCGCGACCGCACGGATCGCTTCCAGTGCGGCCGGCGTGCGCAAGGTGATCTCGATCGCCTTGAGGCCGCCGGCGACCAGCGCCCGCGCGAGCGGTACCGCCGACGCCGCATCGTCGATCACCAAGACGGGAACCACCGGCTGCAGCTTGAGGATTGAGAGAAGCTTGTCCGTTTTCGCGCTCATGCCGATCGTCCTTTTAAAACGATTGAATAATGCCCCTCGCATAGCGTGCCAGTCTGCGGTTGTCGAGCCCGGCAGATCGGGGCGCGGAAAACTATTCGCGCTGTACCGCCCGCTTCCGCTCTAACTTGTCAGGACCGGTCACGTTCACGATTTCAGGTCGATCCGATCTAAAATCATCGTGATCGAAGGGACAAGACTTGAGCGACATCGATTAAACGGTAGTCTGTGCCGGCCGACATCTCGAAATGGCAGGAGATCCATGGCAAAGGAGATTGAGCGCAAGTTTCTTGTCGCCACCGACGGCTGGCGGCAACACGCGGACAAGGGCATCAGGCTACGTCAGGCCTACATCGTCACCATGGAAGACCGCTCCGTACGCGTGCGCATTCACGGCAACAAGCGGGCACGCCTGACCATCAAGATCGGCAAATCGGCCCTCGTCCGCAACGAGTACGAATACGATCTCCCCATGCACGACGCGCGGGAATTATTGACCCAGGCAATCGGCATCGTCATCGAGAAACGGCGTTTCCGGATACCGCACAAGGGTTTCACCTGGGAGGTCGACGTCTATGAGGGCGCGCTCGAAGGGCTCACCGTCGCCGAAGTCGAAATGAAGCGGGAAACGGACCTGCCCAACCTGCCGGCATGGCTTGGGCGCGAGATCACCGGCGATCGCCGCTACTCCAATCAGGCGCTTGCCACCGAAGGACTGCTGGAAGCGCAAACATGACCTTTGCCTTCCATCCGAAGCGCCCCTTTAC
Source organism: Sinorhizobium sp. KGO-5 (assembly GCF_036245905.1). Classification (NCBI taxonomy): domain Bacteria; kingdom Pseudomonadati; phylum Pseudomonadota; class Alphaproteobacteria; order Hyphomicrobiales; family Rhizobiaceae; genus Sinorhizobium; species Sinorhizobium sp. KGO-5. Next base: position 165,161 of record NZ_BDIZ01000001.1, on the reverse strand, counting down.
AGAGGACTTCCGCGCCGTCGGAGGGGAACAGATCGAACGCGCGATTGCGATGCTCGAGGTTCAACCCGAAGGCGTGCATGAAGCGATTCACGATGCGCGCAAGAGCTTCAAGCGCCTGCGCTCGCTCTATCGCCTCGTGGTCGCGGATGCGCCACTCTTCCAGAGGCAGGAAAACGCACGCTTCCGCGCCATGGCACGCAATCTCTCGACATTCCGCGACGCTGCAGCGCTTGTCGAGAATGCCGGCTATCTGCGCCAGCACGCGGCGAGCGAGGAGCAGCAGCTGGCCCTCGACAAGGTCTGCTCGATCCTCGCAAGCCGGCGCGACCGGATTGCCGAAGAACGAGGCGATCTCGACCGGAAGATCGAGGAAACCATCGCCAATTGCCGAAAGGCGCACGCTGCACTCGCGCATGTTTCCTTCCATGACGGCAGGCGGAAATCCGCCCGCCGCCTCGCGAAGGGCTGGCGGCAGACATTGCGGCGCGCCGCACGCGCCAGGGCAGCCTGTGCGGCCAGCACCGATACGGCGCTGTTTCACGACTTGCGCAAAAGCGCACAGGATTACCGAATTCAGCTTGCCCTGCTTCGCGAGGCGTGGCCATCGGGGATGCGGGCAAAGAGAGCGGAGGCCAGCGAACTGGTCGACGTGCTCGGCCATCTGAATGACATCGCCGAATTGATGTCGCTCGTCGACGAGCGGCCCGACCTTGCCGGCAACAGCAGGGAACATTTTCTTTCGAATGTCGCGGCCAGGCAGGACGCGCTGAGGCGTGAGGCCTTGAAGCGCGCTGATGCGGTCTTTCTCGACCGGCCGCGGAGGGAGAGCCGAACCCTCGAACTGCTCTGGCTCGAAGCCGGAAGGTAGAACGCTTCCCGAAAGTCAGGCTCAGGCGTGATTCGCCGCAATTGCACTTGGCGCCCGAAAGCTGTATTTGCGTGCCGCATGACCGACATGCTCACGACATCGCGCCGCCCGGAGACGCCGGGCCAGTTTCTGGTGGCCGCCCTCTACCACTTCGTATGCTTTCCGCGCTTCGCCGGTTTCCGCGAGCCGCTGCAGGCGATCTGCGACGCCAATGGGGTGAAGGGAACGCTGCTTCTTGCGCATGAGGGCATCAACGGGACGATCGCCGGCACCGAGGAAGGCATTGCGGCGGTCCTGGCCTGTCTGCGCGCGCAGCCGGAATTCGCCGGCCTGGTACACAAGGAGAGCCGGGCCTCGGCCATGCCCTTCCTGCGCATGAAGGTGCGCCTGAAGAAGGAGATCGTCACCATGGGCGTCGAAAACATCGACCCCAAAAAGGTGGTCGGCACCTATGTGGAGCCGAAGGACTGGAATGCGCTGATCTCCGATCCGGAAACGCTGGTCATCGACACGCGCAACGACTATGAAACGGCCATCGGCCTCTTCCAGGGAGCCGTCGACCCCAAGACCAAGACGTTCCGGGAATTTCCCGAGTGGGTGCGCAGCAATAGCGGCCTGCACAACAAGCCGAAGATCGCCATGTACTGCACCGGCGGTATCCGCTGCGAGAAGGCGACGGCCTTCATGAAAGACCAGGGCTTCGAGGAGGTCTATCACCTCAAGGGAGGCATCCTCAAATATCTCGAGGAAATACCGCCGGAAGAGAGCCTCTGGGAAGGCGCCTGCTTCGTCTTCGACGAGCGCGTGTCCGTAACCCACGGGCTGCAGGAGGGCGAGCACACGCTCTGTCATGCCTGCCGCCAGCCGCTGACGCCCGACGACCTCCAGTCGCATCTTCACGAGGAAGGCGTCTCCTGCGTTCACTGCCATGACACCCGCACCGAAGAGGATCGCGAGCGTTATCGCCAGAGGCAGAGGCAGATCATGCTTGCCAAGAAGCGCGGTGCGCGGCATCTCGGAAGCTAGAGCACGTCCAGGAAAAGTCCGTAACGGTTTTCCGTCCGGGAGTGCGTTGGACCAAATGGTCAGAGCATTTCAGTGTTTCCATGAAACGTTGAACTGCTCCAGTCCAATCGACTCACCCGGTCGATGCCCCTCATCCGCCTGCCGGCACCTTCTCCCCGCGGGCGGGAAGAAGGGACCCGTGGCAAGCGCCTCCACTGCCGTTAACACCGGCTTTCGCGGGGCATGTACCCGCTTCCCGCCGGTGCGATCTTCACCAGCTCGGGATAAGCGCACCTTTGAAGTGCTCTACGATGAAAGCCTTGATCTTGTCGTCGTGGTAGGATTCCACGAGCGTCTTCACCCAGGGCGCATCCTTGTCTGCGCTACGCACCGCAATGACGTTGGCGTAGGGGGACTTCTCGCTTTCGATGGCGATGGCGTCTTCCTTCGGGTGGAGATCGGCCTCGAGAGCGTAATTGGTGTTGATCACGGCCGCGTCGACATCGGCCAGCGAGCGCGGCAGCTGCGCCGCATCGAGCTCGGCGAACTCGATGTTCTTCGGATTTTCCGTCACGTCGGCCGGGGTGACCTTCAGCCCGGCATCCGGATTGACCTTGATGAGGCCCTTCGATGCGAGGACCAGGAGCGCGCGGCCGCCATTGGTCGGATCGTTCGGGATGGCGATCGTGGCGCCGTCCTCCAGCTCATCGAGGCTTTTCACCTTGTTCGAATAAACGCCCATCGGCGTGGTGATGGTCAGGCCCACGCTGACGATGTCGAAGCCACGATCGGCGATCTGGTTGTCGAGATAGGGCTGGTGCTGGAAGGAATTGGCATTGAGGTCTCCGTCGGCGAGCGCCTGGTTCGGAACCACGTAGTCGGAGAATTCGAGGATTTCGATGTCGAGGCCCTTGGGGGCGGCGACTTCCTTCACCTTCTCCATGATCTCGGCATGCTCGCCCGGGGTCACGCCGACCTTGATGGTGTCTGCAAGCGCCGTGCCGGCAGCCAGGGCGGCGAAGGCCGCCGCGAGAATGAGGTTTTTCATGGATGTCTCCTTGTTGCTGGTGGTGTGTCGGAAAGATCAGGTCTTGCGGCTGCGCTTGTCGAAGCGCCGCGCCATCCGGTCGCCGGCGCTCTGGACGAGCTGTACGAGTACGATGAGCACGACGACCACGACGAGCATCACGTCGGGCATGAAGCGCTGATAACCGTAGCGGATGCCCAGATCGCCGAGACCGCCGCCGCCGACCGCGCCGACCATCGCCGAATAGCCGATGAGGCTGACGATCGTCATGGTGAGCGCCAGCGTCAGCGCCGGCCGCGATTCGGCAAGCAGGACCTTGAAGACGATTTGCATCGGGGTGGCGCCCATGGCGCGCGCCGCCTCGATCAACCCCTTGTCGACGTCGCGGATCGCCGCCTCGACAAGGCGGGCGACGAAGGGAATGGTCGCAATCGTCAAGGGCACGATCGCCGCTTTGGTGCCGATGGAGGTACCGGTGATGAGGCGCGTCAACGGAATGATCGCCACGACGAGGATGATGAAGGGCGTCGACCGCGTCGCGTTCACCACAAGTCCCACCGCGCGATTGAGATTGGGTGCGGGAAACAGCTCGCCCTTGCCGCTGGTCGCCAGGAAGATGCCGATCGGCAGCCCGATCAGCGAGCCCACGAGGCCGGCGATCGCCACCATGTACATCGTGTCGAGCGTGGCGCTGCCTATGCGAAGCAGAAGATCAGGCGACATAGCCGAGCACCTCCGTGACCAGTCCGTTTTCTGCGAAGAAGCGCTCCGCCTTGCCCGAGGTTTCGGCATCGGCGCCATAGGCGACGACGAGCGAGCCATAGGGCTTGCCGCCGATCTCGTCGATCGTGCCGGCGATGATGTTGACCTCGGCACCGACCGACTGGATGAGCTGCGAGATCAGCGGGCGCTCCGCCGCTGCCCCGAAAAAGGTGAGGCGCACCACGACGCGATCGCCGCTTGCCGCCGCCGGCCTCAGGCCTCTGGCAACGGCTTCCGGCAGTTTCGAACCCGCCAGACCGGAAAGCAGCGCCCGCGTCGTCTCGTGCCTGGAATGCGTGAAGACATCGAAAGTGTGCCCTCGCTCGACGATCTCGCCCTTGTCGATCACTGCCACGTCGGAGGTGATCGCTTTCACGACCTCCATCTCGTGAGTGATGAGCAGAACGGTAAGGCCCAGCTCCGCATTGATCCGTCTGAGCAATTCCAGGATCGACTGCGTCGTTTCCGGGTCCAGCGCCGAGGTCGCCTCGTCCGAAAGCAACAGCTTGGGTTCGGTCGCAAGCGCCCGGGCGATGCCGATGCGCTGCTTCTGGCCGCCCGACAGTTCCGCCGGATAGCGCCCGTGCTTGTCGGCAAGACCGACGAGTTCGAGAAGCGGGCGCACACGCTGCTCGATCGCGCGCCGATCCATGCCGGCGATTTCGAGCGGCAGCGCGACATTGCCGAAGACGGTGCGCGAGGAAAGCAGGTTGAAATGCTGGAAGATCATGCCGACGGAGCGGCGGAGATCGCGCAGGCCCGCCTCGTCCAGCGCACCCACATCGACGCCATCGACGAACACCTTGCCGCTCGAAGGCTTTTCGAGGCCGTTTACCAGCCGGATCAACGTCGATTTGCCGGCGCCGGAACGGCCGATGATACCGGTGATCGAGCCGCGAGTGACCGTCAGGCTGACATTGTCGAGCGCAGTGAAGGCCGTATTTCCGCCGGAGGCGGCAAAGCGCTTGGACACGGCATCGAAGACGACCGCATCACCGGCCGAGATCTCGGATCGAGGGAGTGTCATTGTCCGGTCGCCCCCGCAGGAGGGATCAAAACGATGGGAGGATACATGATGCTCTCGGATGTTCGAAACTCCGGTCCCTGCTAAATAGGGCCGGCACGGAAAAAATGTCGCCTCGTCAGACAAACATTCGGCAAGGCATTCGAAACGTGGAGCAACTCTCTATCATCGGCCAACCGGTCAGTTCAACGCCTCCCCGGCATGACTGCCATGCCGAGGAGCATGTGGATCTTATGGCGCGCGAGCGCGCCCTTTTACAGGTACGTTTTTCCGGAGCCCCAAAGTGCGACGCAAAAGTCTACTCTTTTTGTGCAGAACTGCCGTCCGCCCGCTCCGGCGTCATCCCGGCTTGTGGTTGCCCCTCGGAAACCGTTCCGCGAGATCCTTATACCAGCGACCGCTTTTCTTGATCGTGCGGACCTGTGTCTCGTAATCGACGTGAACGATGCCGAAGCGCATCCGGTAGCCCTCCGCCCATTCGAAATTATCCATCAGGCTCCAGGCGAAATAGCCCCGCATCGGATAACCCTTGGCAATGAGATCGGCGGTGACGGCGAGGTGGTCCGAAATGTAATCGAGCCGAGGCTGATCGTCGACGGTACCGTTCTCGACGCCCATATTGTAGCAGGCGCCATTTTCGGTGATGTAGCAATCGGGGAGCCTGTAGCGCGCATTGAGCGTCTCCACCAGGCTGCCCAAAGCCGGCGCATAGACTTCCCAGCCAATATCGGTCTTCACGTCGCTGACAGGTTTGGCATTGACGGTCGCCGGATATTCGGCGCCTTTCGCGGAGTCTGCCGAAACGCGCATCGGCGTATAATAGTTGAGCCCCCACCAATCGAGCGGCTGGGCGATCGTTGCCATGTCGCCGTCCTCGATCGCCGGCATGCGCTTGCCGAGCGCGGAGAGGAAACCCTCCGGATACTCGCCCTTGAAGATCGGATCGAAGAAGACGCCGTTGTGGAAATCGAAGGCGCGCTCTGCAGCGGCCTTGTCCTCGGCGCTGTCGCTGCCGGGATAGACCGAATGGGCATTGATGACGATGCCGACCGGCAGCTCCGGCCGTTCCGAGCGGATCGCCGCAACCCCCAACCCATGGGCGAGATTGGTGAAGTGCAGTGCGGCAAGTGCTGCATCCATGTTGCGCTCGCCCGGTGCATGGACACCGTAGAGATGGCCGAGCCAGACGGAACACCACGGTTCGTTGAAGGTCGCGACCGCATCGAGACGATCGCCGAGACGCGCAATCACGGTCTTGGCGTAACGCTGATAGGCATAGGCGGTCGTGCGCGCCGTCCAGCCACCGTCGCCCATCAGCGCCAGCGGCAGGTCCCAGTGATAGAGGGTTGCAAACGCCTTGATGCCACGCGCCTTCAGGCCGTCGACGAGGCGGTCGTAAAAGTCGAGCCCCTTCTCGTTGATCGGCCCGGTGCCCTCCGGTACGATCCGCGGCCAGGCGATCGAGAAGCGGTAGGCCTCGACGCCGAGGCCGCTGATGAGGTCCAGATCCTGCTCCAGCCGGTTGTAATGGTCGCAGGCGACGTCCCCGTTGTGGCGCCCGTAAACGCGCCCCGGCATATTGGAGAAGGCGTCCCAGATGGAGGCTTTGCGCCCGTCCGCCTTGCTGGCTCCCTCGATCTGGAAGGATGCGGTCGCAACGCCGAAGACAAAGTCGCCGGGAAAACGCTCTGCCAGTTTCTTGGCTTCGATCATCGTTTGAGCCTCATCGTCTGCGCAGCCGGACCGAAGGCATGGCTGCGTACGGGTCAATGGTAAGGCGGGCCATGGAAGTCTCGCCCTCGTCTGTGGATGTGGCCTAAGGCCGCGGCGGCAAATGTCAATGAAAAAGGGCGAGGTATCCCCGCCCTTCTCCGGAACATCTCCATTTTCACCGGTCGCGGAAATGCTCCGGCTTGAATGGTTCAGACCTTGATCCAGGCGCCGTTGCGCTCCGAGGAACGCACGCAGGCATCGACGAAGGTCATGCCCTTCATGCCATCGTCTATCGTCGGATAGATGACGGAAGGATCCGCCTTCCCGCCGTTGCGCTTGGCATAGATCGCCCGTGCCGCTTCCGTATAGATATTGGCGAAGCCTTCGAGATAGCCCTCGGGGTGGCCGGACGGAATGCGCGATACGCGTGCCGCCGCCGGCGAAGCGCCGGCGCCTGCGCGCGTCAACAGACGCTTCGGCTCGCCGAAGGGCGTGTACCAGAGGTAATTCGGATCCTTCTGCGTCCATTCGAGACCGCCCTTGGTACCGTAGACGCGCACCATCAGACCGTTCTCGTGGCCGGGCGCCACCTGGCTGCACCACAGCATCCCCTTGGCGCGCGTTCCGTCCTTTTCCCTGAAGCGCATCAGCACATGCGCATTGTCGTCGAGCTGCCGCCCGCCAACGAAGCTGTCGAGATCGGCGGAGAGCTCCTCGAGTTCGAGGCCGGATACGAAGCAGCCGAGATTATAGGCATGCGTGCCGATGTCGCCGGTCGAGCCGCCGGCGCCGGAGCGCGCCGGATCGGTGCGCCAGGCGGCCTGCTTCTGACCGGACTGCTCGATATTCTCGGTCAGCCAGTCCTGCGGATATTCCATCTGAACGAGGCGGACGGCTCCGATGTCGCCATTCTCGACCATTTCGCGCGCCTGGCGCACCATCGGATAGCCGGTATAGTTGTGCGTCAGCACGAAGAGCGCATCGCTTTCGTCGGCCGCCTTCTTGAGCTTCTTCGCATCGGCGAGCGTCGACGTCAGCGGCTTGTCGCAGATGACATGGATGCCGCGCTTCAGGAATTCCTTGGCAGCAGCATAGTGAACATGGTTCGGGGTGACGATCGCCACCGCCTCGATGCCGTTCTTCAGCTTCGCCTCACGGATCGCCATTTCCTTGAAATCCGAATAGACGCGCGATGGGTCGAGCCCGAGCTCGCGGCCCGAAGCCTCGGCCTTCTCCGGTGTCGACGAGAGCGCGCCGGCGACAAGCTCGTAGTGATCGTCGAGCCGGGCGGCGATCCGATGCACCGCGCCGATAAAGGCGCCCGAGCCCCCGCCCACCATTCCGAGCCGAATGCGCTTCTGACGCGTTTCCGTACTGCTTCCCTCGATAGCCATTCTGTTTCCTCTTCTGAAGTGTTTGGCGTGGAACTGCGCCTCATCCCGCTGCCGCGACCGTCTCCCCGCAGGCGGGGCGAATGGACTCGTGGCGACGCCTCCTTTTGTCACGGCGGGACCGCGGGGCAAGTCCCCTCTCCCCGCTTGCGGGGAGAGGGTTCGGGTGAGGGGCAGACAGTGAGATCACGAACTAGATTCCCAGCATCCGCCGGTTCGCCGCCTCGTCGGTGCCGCTGTCGGCGAAATCGTCGAAGGCCTTTTCGGTGACGCGGATGATATGCGCCTTCACGAACTCGGAGCCTTCGCGCGCGCCGTCTTCCGGATGTTTCAGGCAGCATTCCCACTCGACGACGGCCCAGCCGGCAAAGTCATTGGCGGCCATCTTCGAGAAGACGGCCCCGAAATCCACCTGACCGTCGCCGAGCGAGCGGAAGCGGCCGGCACGGTTCACCCAGCTTTGATAGCCGCCATAGACGCCCTGGCGTCCGGTCGGGTTGAACTCCGCGTCCTTGACGTGGAACATCCGGATGCGGTCCTTGTAGATGTCGATATTCTCGAGATAGTCGAGGCACTGCAGCACATAGTGCGACGGGTCGTAGAGCATGCAGGCGCGGGCATGGTTGCCGGTGCGCTCCAGGAACATCTCGTAGGTGATGCCGTCGTGCAGGTCCTCGCCCGGATGGATCTCGTAGCACACGTCGACACCGCAATCCTCCGCATGGTCGAGGATCGGCTTCCAACGCCGCGCGAGCTCGTCGAAGGCGGTCTCCACCAGGCCCGCCGGGCGCTGCGGCCACGGATAGACGAAGGGCCAGGCGAGTGCGCCGGAAAAGCTTGCCATCGCATCGAGGCCGAGGTTCTTCGAGGCGGTCAGCGCCAGCTTCACCTGCTCGACCGCCCACTCCTGGCGCGCGCGGGGATTGCCGCGAACTTGCGGAACGGCGAAACCGTCGAAAGCCTCGTCATAGGCGGGATGCGCCGCAACGAGCTGGCCCTGGAGGTGGGTCGAAAGCTCGGTGATCTCGACGCCGTTGTCGCGCGCCTTGCCGGCAACCTCGTCGCAATAGGTCTTCGATTCGGCAGCCTTCTTCAGGTCGAAGAGCCGGCCGTCCCAGCTCGGGACCTGGACGCCCTTATAGCCGCAATCGGCTGCCCATTTGGTGATCGAATCCCAGGAATTGAAGGGTGCCGCATCGCCGGCGAATTGCGCAAGAAACAGCCCCGGTCCTTTGATCGTCTTCATACAACTTCCTCCCTGATGGAGCGGTGTCCGATGTGCCGGCACTGCGGCCGACCGTTGACTTCCAGTGCTTCCGGTCCGCGAATTCGCAGCAGCTGATACACCTGCAACGTTGCAGGAGCCAGAAGCTAGCAGATTCTTCGCGAGGGGCAATCGGCTTGTGCCCCCCTCGCGAAAAAGGATCTCCGTGCCCGTCAGACGTAGCGGTTGACCACGTTTTCCAGAAGCTCCTGCCTGCCGGACTTCGGCTGCGGGTTGACGTCGGCCTTCCGCACCCAGGCCTCGATCTCCTCGAGCGAGAAGCCGCCGTCGAGCATCTTCTTCGCCTCCGGCACGTTCCAGCCGGCATAGCGCGCTTCGAGCGGTGCGGAGAGCGCCTTGTCCTCGATCATCTTCGCGGCCGCCTTCAGGCCGCGCGCGCAGCAATCCATGCCGCCGATATGGCCGACCAGCAGATCTTCGGGGTCGATCGACTGGCGGCGCAGCTTCGCGTCGAAGTTCGTGCCGCCGGTCTTGAAGCCGCCGCCCGCAAGCACGTGGTAATAGGCGAGCGCCATTTCCGGCACGTTGTTCGGGAACTGGTCGGTGTCCCAGCCGGACTGGTAGTCGTTGCGGTTCATATCGATCGAACCGAAGATGCCGAGCGCATTGGCGAGCGCCAGCTCGTGCTCGAAGGAATGTCCGGCAAGGATCGCGTGGCCCTGCTCGATGTTGACCTTCACCTCGTTTTCGAGGCCGTATCGCTTGAGAAAGCCGTAGACGGTTGCGACGTCGTAGTCGTACTGGTGCTTGGTCGGCTCCTGCGGCTTCGGCTCGATCAGGATCGTGCCCTTGAAGCCGATCCTGTGTTTGTATTCGACGACCAGATTGAGGAAGCGGCCGAGCTGATCGAGCTCGCGCTTCAGGTCGGTGTTGAGCAGGGTCTCATAACCCTCGCGTCCGCCCCAGAGCACATAGTTCTCGCCGCCCAGCCGCTGCGTCGCGTCGATGCAGGTCTTCACCGTCGCGGCGGCAAAGGCGAAGACGTCCGGGTCCGGGTTCGTCGCGGCCCCGGCCATGAAGCGGCGGTTGGAAAAGAGGTTCGCCGTGCCCCACAACAGCTTGACGCCGGTCTCTTCCTGCTTCCCGGCGAAATAATCGACGATCTCGTTGAGATTGCTCGTGTTCTCGGCGAAGTTCCGCCCCTCCGGGCGCACGTCCGCGTCGTGGAAGCAGTAGTAGGGTACGCCGAGAAGCTGGAAGAATTCGAAGGCGACATCCGCCTTCAGCTTGGCGGCATCCATCGAATCCTTGAACCAGGGGCGTTCGAAGGTCTGCCCGCCGAAGGGATCGCCGCCCGGCCAGACGAAGGTGTGCCAGTAGGCGACGGCGAAGCGCAGATGATCCTCCATCCGCTTGCCGAGGACGACGTCGTCCGGATTGTAATGGCGGAAGGCGAGCGGATTGGTGCTTTCCGGTCCCTCGTATTTGATCTTGGCGATATCGCCGAAAAATCCCGTGCTCACGACAGTCTCCTCTCATGGATTGTGAATTGGCGGCACCGTTCGCGACGGAGCCGGCTATCGGGTGGAAGGCAGGTGGTGGATGCGCCGAAACTGCTCACAGCGCCGCTTCCTTTATCGCCGGATAGAGCCGGCGATAGCGCTGGTAAGCATCTTCATAGGCGGGCACGAGCGATGCCTCCGGCGCGATCGTTTCCGCCGTCTCGGGTGCGGTGCAGACCGCGGCCGGGTCAGCTCCGGTGGCGGCGATCAGGCCGAGCCGAGCCGCGCCGAAAGCAGCGCCGAAATCGCCGTCCGCGGGCAGGTCGACCGGCAGGTTCAGTGCGGTCGCGATCGAGCTCAGCCAGTAACGCGAGCGCGAACCGCCGCCGATCGCCGTCACCCGCGTGAGCTTCGTGCCGGCCGCGCGCAATGCCTCGAGACTGTCGCGGATCGCGAAGGAAACGCCTTCGAGCACCGCCTGCGTCAGCACCGCCCGGGAGCTCTCGTGCCCGAGGCCGGCGAAGACGCCGCGGATCGCCGCGTCGTTGTGCGGCGTGCGCTCGCCGGAGAGATAGGGAAGAAACGTAACCGAGCCCGGCGCCTTGAGGCTCTCGCCGAGTTCATTGGCGAGTTCCGCAGCACTCCGGCCGGTGATGCCGGAATGCCAGTTCAGCGCGTCCGTCGCCGAGAGGATCACGCCCATCTGGTGCCAGGTGTTGGGCAATGCGTGGCAGAAGGCGTGGACCGCGCTCTCCGGGTTGGGGAGATAGCTTGCATTGGCCGCGAAAAGGACGCCGGACGTGCCGAGCGAGACGAAGGCCTGCCCCTCCCCGACCGTCCCCATACCGCAGGCCGAGGCTGCGTTGTCGCCCGCACCGCCGGCGACCACGACGCCAGGCCCCATGCCCCAACGCGCGGCGAGCTCCGGCCGCAGCGTGCCGGCCACATCCGTGCCCTCGACGAGTTCGGGCATCTGCCTCTCCTCGAGCTGCGTAGCGGCAAGCAGGCTCGCCGACCACTTGCGCTTGCCCGTATCGAGCCATGACGTGCCGGCCGAATCGGACATTTCCGACATATGCTCGCCGGTCAGCCAGAGGCGCAGGTAATCCTTCGGGAGCAGCACCCAGCGAACCCTGGCGAACAGCTCCGGCTCGTTTTCACGCACCCAGGCGAGCTTCGGTGCGGTGAAGCCCGGAAAGACGATGTTGCCGGTCAGCGCCCGAAACTGCGGATCGCCGTCGAGCGCTGCCGCCTCGCGGAAGCTGCGGGTGTCGTTCCACAATATGCACGGCCGCAGGACCGCATCGCCTTCGTCGAGCAATGTCGCACCGTGCATCTGGCCGGAAAGGCCGATGCCGCGGACGGCGGCAATCGCTTGCGGATGCGTTTCCCTCAATCGGGCGATCGCCTCCTCCGCGGCACGGATCCAGTCAGCCGGATCCTGTTCCGACCAGCCGGGATGCGGCCGGTCGACGTCGAGCGCGCCGCTGGCGGAGCCGATGATCCGCTGCTCGCCGTCCATCAGCATGGCCTTGACGCCGGACGTGCCGAGATCCAGTCCGAGATACATGGTGCCCTCCTATTCCTGCTCGAGCGGCAGGTTGTCCTTCAGGAAAATATCGATGCGGATGCGCTCCTGCGCCGCGATGACCGGCAGCCCGTCCGCCTTTGCTTTCAGCACCCGGATGGCGCTCCTGACCTCGTGGCCCGCATTCTGGTTGAGCAGCGCGTCGATCGTGCCGGAAAGAAGCCCGGCGCGGCTGTGCGGCGTCAACTCATGCGCGATCGTGCAAACGGCCCTTCCTTTGCCCGCCTTTTCGAGCGCCGCGACAAGGCCGCGATTGCCGGCGCCGCAGCTGTAGATGCCGGCAAGATCGGGATGCTGCCCGAGAAGGGTGCCGACGAGCGTCTCGACCAGCGACGGATTGTCCTGCCCCTCGATCACCGGCAGGACCTGGCGCGAGGGGAAATCCTCGCTCATGACAGTCTGGAAACCCTCCAGCCGATCGCGGTGGTCGCGTACCAGCATGGAGCCGGCGAGCACCGCGACGGGTCCTTCGCCGCCGCCGAGAAACCGGCCCATCAGGCTGCCGGCGGTGCGGCCCGCGGCGACATTGTCGACGCCGGCGAAATGGTCGCGCCCCGACCCCGGCAGATCGGAAACCAGCGTAACGACGGCAATGCCGTCTTCGCGGAGCTGCTTTACCGCCCGCGTCACGTCCGGCGCGTCGACGGCAACCACCGCGACACCCGCCGGCCGGCGCTTACCTGCCTCGAGCAACGCGGCGGCGAGCGCCGCTGCGTCGAAGGCCGGAACGGAAAGGATGGTTATATCCAGCCGTTCTGTCGCGGAACGCGACATTGCCGACCGAACCTCCGCCTCGATACCGCGCATGAAGGAGTTTTCGCCGGCGGGCAGGATGAAGACCAGAGGATAGCTGCGGCTCTTCGCAAGATTGGCAGCGGCGACGTCGCGAACATAGCCGAGCGTGGCGATCGCCTGTTCCACCCGCTCGCGCGTGACGCTTCTCACGCCCGGACGATTGTTCAACACCCGGTCGACGGTGGCGAGGCTGACGCCCGCCTCGGCGGCAATATCGTGAACTGTCGGTCGCATCTCTTCCTCCCGGCAAACCCATTAGAGGAATTTTTGATGTACGTAAATCAGAAAACTCCGGGCGAGCGCTCGAATGGACGAGTTCCGGAATGTCGCTTCAGTCGAAACGCTTGCTGAAGGCCTGCGTGAACACGACGTGGCCATGCTCGCCCTCGGCCTCGCCGAAGGCTACATCCATGAAGCTGCCGGTCACGCGCACGACCGTGAAACCGCCGAGAAAGGCCGCCTTGGGCTTGAAGACGTCGATCCCGCCGACCCTGTAGACCATGACGCGGTCATGCTCGTGCCCATGGAAGAGGCCGACGATGTTGTAGCCCTGCACGTGGTCGAGCAACGCCTGGCGCTCGTCGGCGCTCCACCAATGCGGCTCGCCCTCCCCCTTGTCGTCGAAGGTCTTTGCCGCCGGATCCCAGGCCTCGGTCGAAAACGCGTCCCAGCCATAATGCTGGAAGAGGACGACCGGCCGGCCATCGGCGGCATGGGAGGAGAGATCGCTCTTGAGCCACGGCAATCCGCTCACCGCGCCCTTGCTCTCGTCGCCTCCGAAACGCTGCAGGTGTACGAGATGAAGACCGCCCCAGTCCCAGGAATAGCTGTCCGATAGCGGATCGTAATTCGCGACCGGCACCGGCGGCTTGTAGAAAACGGTCTGGCGATGGGTAAGCTCGACATAGTCTCGCAGCTCCCGGCGATACCAGTCGGCATTCGGCGGCGGCCCGTCCTGGTCGAGGTCATGGTTTCCAAGGCCGACATAAACGGGAATGTGGATATGGTGCGGGCCCGGCGCCTGCTCGTACCGGCTTTGGAACTGCTGTAGTTGCCGCCCCTCGCGGGGCTGGCGAACCTGGCCGCCGCCGTCGTCGGTGATGTCGCCGCCGAGCACCAGACCGAGCGGACGCGGAATCCTCGTGCCCGCACTGGCAAGGCCGCTCGGCTTCCCTCCAACGGCATGCGGCCAGTGCTGTGCCGCCAATGCGTTCAGCGCGGCGACGTGGCGCAAGAGGCTGGCGTCGGTCTTGCCCTCCGCTTCGCAGTTCGGCGCCAAGCCGTCCGTCGAAACGAGGCAGGCATGGATATCCGCGGCAAAGAGAAAGGTCACGTCGACCGGAGGGCCGGCCGCCCCCGCAGATCTGCCGCCGACGGTCATCGAGAGACCGAATCCGACTGCACCGGCGAGGAACATCCGCCGCGTAGGCCGTAGGCAAGGATGATCGTTCATGCGCCGCCCGCGCGTTGCTCCGCGCGCCCTCCGACAGCTTCGACGAGACGGAATATTGCAGCGATCTCGAAACCGCGTAAAGCGCTGGAGCGGAATAAGGGCAGCCACCCCGTCCGCGCACACTTTTCCTCATTCCCGCTCTAATGCCCGCCGCCGCCTGGGCCGGCGCCTTGTGGCTTGGCGATCATCAGGACGCCGGCGATCATCGACAGGAACAGGACGGTGAGCAATACGAACACGTCGATGAAGGACATGATCGCCGCCTGCTGCTGGACCATCGCCGCCAGCTGCTTGACCGCAGCCGTGGTTCCGTCGAGGCCGTGCGCAGTGAAGGTCGTGGCGATGTTGCGCATCCGCTCGACAGCCTCCGGGTTGCCCCATTCCACGTGCTCGGCGAGCCGGGCGTAGTGGAAATCCTGGCGTTGCGTGAGGATCGTGTTGATGACCGCCAGCCCGACTGCGCCACCGAGGTTGCGCGTCAGGTTGTAGAGTCCCGACGCATTGCGGATGCGCGCCGGCGGCAGGGTGCCGAGTGCGATATTGTTGATCGGCACCATGCAGAGCATCAGCGAGCAGCCGCGCAGGATCTGCGGAACGAGCAGCTCCCAGAAATCCCAGTCGGCGGTCATCTGGCTCATCAGCCAGGTGCCCGCGGCAAAGCCGGCAAAGCCGATGGTCATCATCGCCCGCGGATCCATTCGCCCGGCGAGGAAACCCGCAACCGGCGCGGTCAGGAACATGGCGAGACCCGAGACGAACATGGTTTCGCCGATCATCAGGGAGTCGTAGCCGCGGATACGCCCGAGATAAAGCGGATAGAGATAGGTGAGCCCGTAAAGGCCGATCCCCATGACGAAGGAGAAGAGCGAGCCGAAGGTGAAGTTGCGATTGGCGAAGGCCTTGAGATCGACGACCGGGAAATCGACCTTGAACGCCCGATAGAAGAAGACGGCGGCAGCGACCGTGGCGGCGACGGCACCCATGACGATGTGCTCGTCGTTGAACCAGTCATTGGCATTGCCTTCCTCCAGAACGTATTCGAGCGAGCCGAGAAAGACCGCCATGGAGAGAAGTCCCCACCAGTCGAACTTCTTGATCAATCCGAGTTCCGGCTTGTCGAAATCGATGAAGATCCAGGTGACCGTCGCGACGATGATGCCGGGAATGACGTTGACGAGGAACAGCCAGTGCCAGGAAAAGGCATGGCTCAGATAACCGCCGACCGTGGGGCCGATGGTCGGCGCAAGCGTCGCGATGAGCCCGATGATGGGCGAGACGACGTTGCGCTTCGACGGCGGGAAGATGGTGAAGGCTGCGGCAAAGACCGACGGGATCATGCCGCCGCCGATAAATCCCTGGATCGCCCGGTAAACGATCATCTGTTCGATGTTGGTGGCCGTGGCGGCAAGAGCGCTGGCGGCCGTGAAGCCGGCCGCGGCCACGGAGAAGAGCACCCGCGTCGAGACGATGCGGGCAAGCGTGCCAGAGAGCGGGATCATGATGACTTCCGCGATCAGATAGGCGGTCTGCACCCACCCGATCTCGTCAGATCCGGCCGACAGGCCCGCCTGGATCTCGGCGAGCGAGGCGGAGACGATCTGGATGTCGAGGATCGCCATGAACATTCCGACGACCATCGCGAAAAACGCGATGAGCCGCCGCGGGTCCATATGCTCCTCGACCTTGGGTAGGCTCGGCGCAGCCGCGCCCGCTGTTGCTGTTGCGGCCATTTCCGCCACTCCTCGGGCCTTGAGCCCTTTACTTCGCGGCCGCGACCTTCGACTGTTCCGGTGCGGTGCGGGTATCGACGTCGACCACGACGCTCAGCCCCGCGCGCAGGTGCCCTTCCGCCAGCACGTCGGCCGGCAGCGTGATGCGCACCGGAACGCGCTGGATGACCTTGGTGAAGTTGCCGGTCGCGTTTTCCGCCGGCAGCAGCGAAAAGACGGAGCCGGACGCCGGCGAGATCGATGCGACCGTGCCTTCGATCGGATGATCCTCATAGGCGTCGACATGGATCTGGACCTTGGAACCCGGCACCAGATGCGCGATCTGCGTTTCCTTGAAGTTGGCGTCTATATAGAGCTCATCCGTCGGAACGAGCGCGGCCAGCCGCTGGCCGGCCGAGACGAGATCGCCGACCTGAACCGCCACATTGCCTATCACACCGTCATAGGGCGCCTTCAGCACCGTGAAGGCCAGGTCCCTGTTTGCCTTGTCGCGGGTAAGCTCCAGAGAGCGGATGGTGCTTTCAGCTTCCATCCGCTGGGCTTCGAGGACGGTGATGTTGGACTTGGCCGCAGCAATGTTCGCCTCCGCGCCGGCGAGATTCGCGCGAGCCTGATCGAGTGCGACCTGTGCGCTGTCGAGGGAAGCGTCGGTGCCGAAGGACTTCGACTGCAGCTCGCTGGCGCGTTTCTGGGCCAGTTCCGCGCCGCGTACCGTCGCCTCGAGCGCCTTCTTCTGCGCTTCGGTTTGAGTAAGGCTCGCTTTGGCGCCGGCGATCTGCGCATCGAAGCGTTCGAGCGCAAGCTTCTGCGTGGCGATCTGCGCCTCGGCCTGTTCGGCCGCGATACGATAATCGCCGTCGTCGAGCGTCACCAGGGGATCTCCGGCCTTTACATGCTGGTTGGCGACGACGTCGACCTTGGCCACATAGCCGGACACCTTGGGCGAAATGGTCGCGATGTCCCCTTCTATGTAAGCGTCGTCGGTCGAGACCAGGAAACGGCCGTTGGTCCACCAGTCATAGCCGTACCAGCCGGCAGCACCGAGAAGCACGAGACCCAGCACCGGAAGGATTTTGCGCCGCTTCTTCGGGGGCGCAGCGCTCTCGGTCCCGGTTTGCTCTGCGGCTGCAGCGTCGGTTCCGGGCCCCTTGGCCTCGGCCTTCTGGGTATCCATTTCGAAATCGTCGCCTACGGGACGAACACGGGCAGCACTGGAAGAGCTGGAAGCGGACATGGGCCACCGATCTGTTTTGGAATTGAACTGAACCGTTCGGTTCGATGACGCTTGACATAATGCCTTTCGCACCGCATATCAAGAGCAAATCGAACCAGTCGGTTCGATTTGTAAGGTGAAGATGATTTGTAAGGTGAAGATAAAGTGTGCGCGTTCTCTCCGCGCCCGCTATTCTCATTGGAATCGGATCTGGACGCGTTCCCGTGACGCAAGCTAGATCAAAAGGAGTGGATACGTCCGGCAGCCATGACGTCAGCGAAAAGCGCAGAGCAGGAAAGATCCCTGCAGGACCAGCACGAACACCCGTCGACCGGTGGGCGTCACGCCGCCGGCGAGGATCCGGTCAAGCGCGAGCGGATTCTCGACGGCGCCAAACGCGTTTTCATGCGGAGCAGTTTCGACGCCGCCAGCATGAACGACATCACGCGCGAGGCCGGCGTTTCCAAGGGCACGCTCTACGTCTATTTCGAGAACAAGGAAGACCTGTTCACGGCGCTCATCGCGCGCGAGCGCAACATTATCGTCAACAGCGTCAAGCAATCGTTGAACGGCAATGAACCGATCGAGGAGGCGCTTCACGCTTTCGGCGTGAAGCTGGTGACGAGCATAACGTCGGATTACACGATCCGCGCGATGCGCACGGTACTCGGGGTGATCGACCGGATGCCCCGGCTGGCGCAGCGCTTCTTCACCGCGACGCCGGAGAACGGATACACCGTGCTCAAGGCCTATCTCGACCAGCAGGTGTCGGCAGGCACGCTCTCGATCGAAGACACGGAAATAGCCGCAAAGCAGTTCATCGATCTCGCCATGGCCGGAATGTTCAAGGGACGGCTTTTCGGCATGTGCGATGCGGTCTCGGCCGAAAGCATCGAAAAGAACGTCAGATCCGCCATCCGTGTTTTCCTCGCCGCCTACGGAAAGACGACGGGCACGGAGTAAACGCCACGGCGCCTTGCCGGCGAAACATGCCGCACCATCTTCTTGCAATCCAGCAATCGCGATCAAACGCGCTCGCCTGAAAGGCCGTAAGACCTTGCGTGTCCACAAAGGGAGTGACGATGAGTGCCATCGGAAGGGCGATCTGGTTCATTGAAAGCCATTTCGCCGAGGATATATCGCTGGATGATATCGCCGCGGCCGCCGGCCTTTCGCGCTATCATCTTTCGCGCGTATTCGGGCTTTCGGCTGGTCGCTCGATCAGTGCCTATATCCGCGGCCGACGCCTGAGCGGCGCCGCGCTTGCCCTCGCCAACGGCACATCCGGCATTCTCGAAGTGGCCCTCGAGGCGGGCTACGGCTCGCACGAGGCTTTCACCCGTGCCTTTCGCGAGCAGTTCGGGGTGACGCCCGAGACGATCCGCAAGCAGGGGCACGTCCGCAATGTCGAGCTTTTGGAGCCGATCAGAATGGACGACGCACGCACTTTGAAGATCGAACCGCCGCGCTTCGAGGAAAGCCCGGGGCTTCTTCTCGCCGGTCTCGCAGAGACCTATGACTACAACCGCACCGAAGGCATCCCGTCCCTCTGGCAGCGTTTCAACGCCTATTTCGGCAGCATTCCCGGTCAGCACGGCAATGTCGCCTATGGCGTCTGCACCCAGTCGGACGGCGAGGCGGGCCGCTTCCGCTACATGGCTGCGGCGGAGATACGGGACGCCGAGGCCCTGCCCACCGGCTTTTCGACACTCAAGCTGCCCCGGCAGCGTTACGCGATCTTCGTCCACCGCGGGCACATTTCCGGAATCGCCAACACGGCCCACCACATCTTCACGACCTGGTTTCCGCAGTCCGGCCACCGACATGGTGAATTGCCCGACCTGATGGAACGCTACGACGAGCGCTTCGATCCGCATTCCGGCATGGGTGCGGTCGAGATCTGGGTCCCGCTGAAGGGCTGATTTCCGGTGCACGGACAGGTGCAGCCGGCTTTCCTTCGACAATTCCACCTTTTCGATCACCTGGAGCCGACAACGTCGCCGCGAAACGCGCGGCGGCGCTTGCGACTTTCGCAAGTATGCCTAAATACTGCGCCATCTGTCGTGTCTCGAAAAGGAAAAGTTGCCGATGCAGGAAATCCTCACGCTTGCTCAAAGCCCGGAGGCTTGGATCGCCCTCATCACACTCATCGTCATGGAAGTGGTCCTCGGCATCGACAATCTCATTTTCATCTCGATCCTCACCAACAAGCTGCCGCCGGAACACCGCGTCAGCGCCCGGCGCATCGGCATCGGCCTTGCACTCGTCATGCGGCTGGCGCTGCTCGGCACCATCGCCTGGATCGTTAAACTGACGCAGCCGGTCTTCGAGGCCTTCGGCCACGGCTTTTCCTGGAAGGACATGATCCTGATCGCCGGCGGGCTCTTCCTCGTGTGGAAGGCGACCAAGGAAATCCATCACAGTGTCGATCCGAGCGATCATGAGGAGGATTTCATCGCCAGCTCCGCGATCAACAGCTTCGCGGCCGCCATCGGCCAGATCCTGCTTCTTGACCTCGTCTTCTCGGTCGACAGCATCATCACCGCCGTCGGCATGACCCCGCATCTGCCGATCATGGTCGTCGCCGTCGTCGTCGCCGTGACCGTCATGCTGGTTGCAGCGAACCCGCTTGCAAACTTCATCGAGAGAAATCCGACGATCGTCATGCTGGCGCTGGCCTTCCTCCTGATGATCGGCACGACCCTGATCGCCGAAGGCATGGGCTTCCACGTGCCGAAGGGCTACGTCTATGCTGCGATGGCCTTCTCCGCACTGGTCGAGGTTCTCAACATGGTCGCCCGCAACGCGCGCATGAAGCGACAGACCGCAAGGACGAAATAGAAGCACGACACGACAGGGCCCGCATCGCACCAATGCGGGCCTTCGCGGCGATCTTTGCTCTTTGCGTGCGGCGAGACGACGACATTGCCGCCCGCGGCTTTCCGTTGACATGCAGGGCTTTCTATGGTCTCACGCCTGCCGACTGGAATTGCCTGGCTAAACCGCTGGTGCGGAACCCTTGCGGGCCTTTCCTTCCCATAAAATGCGCGCCCGCAAGCTGGAAAGCACTCCGGCAAAGGGCCCCGAAAGCACGTCAAGACGGGCAAAGACAATGGCAGATTCTGCAGTCCGGGTGCGTATCGCACCTTCCCCCACCGGCGAGCCGCATGTCGGCACCGCCTATATCGCGCTCTTCAACTATCTCTTCGCCAAGAAGCACGGCGGCAAATTCATCCTGCGCATCGAGGACACGGATGCGACGCGCTCGACGCCGGAATTCGAGAAGAAGGTGCTCGACGCGCTGAGGTGGTGCGGACTGGAATGGTCGGAAGGTCCCGATATCGGCGGCCCCTACGGCCCCTATCGCCAGAGCGACCGCAAGGACATCTACAAGCCTTACGTCGAGAAGATCGTTGCGAACGGCCACGGCTTCCGCTGTTTCTGCACGCCCGAGCGGCTGGAGCAGATGCGCGAGGCGCAGCGTGCCGCCGGCAAGCCGCCCAAATATGACGGCCTCTGCCTCAGCCTCTCGGCCGAGGAAGTGACGTCGCGCGTCGACGCCGGCGAGCCGCATGTCGTGCGCATGAAGATCCCGACCGAGGGCTCCTGCAAGTTCCACGACGGCGTCTATGGCGATGTCGAGATCCCGTGGGAAGCCGTCGACATGCAGGTACTGCTCAAGGCCGACGGCATGCCGACCTATCACATGGCGAACGTCGTGGACGACCATCTGATGAAGATCACCCATGTCGCACGCGGCGAGGAGTGGCTCGCCTCGGTGCCGAAGCACATTCTGATCTACCGGTATCTCGGCCTCGAACCGCCTGTCTTCATGCATCTGTCGCTGATGCGCAATGCCGACAAATCGAAACTGTCGAAGCGCAAGAACCCGACCTCCATCTCCTACTACACGGCGCTCGGCTACCTGCCGGAAGCGCTGATGAACTTCCTCGGCCTGTTCTTCATCCAGATCGCCGAAGGCGAAGAACTGCTGACGGTGGAGGAGCTGGCGGAGAAATTCGATCCGGAAAACCTGTCCAAGGCCGGCGCGATCTTCGACATCCAGAAGCTCGACTGGCTGAACGCGCGCTGGATCCGCGAGAAGCTTTCCGACGAGGAATTCGCAGCCCGCGTCCTCGCCTGGGCGATGGACAACGAGCGGCTCAAGGAAGGTCTGAAGCTCTCTCAGACCCGCATTTCGAAGCTCGGCGAACTGCCTGATCTCGCCGCCTTCCTCTTCAAGTCGGATCTCGGCCTGCAGCCCGCCGCCTTTGCCGGGGTGAAGGCCTCGCCCGAGGAGATGCTCGAAATCCTGAACACCGTCCAGCCGGATCTCGAAAAAATTCTGGAATGGAACAAGGAATCGATCGAGACGGAGCTGCGCGCCAGCGCGGAGCGGATGGGCAAGAAGCTGAAGGCCGTGGTGGCGCCGCTCTTCGTCGCCTGCTCGGGCTCGCAGCGCTCGCTGCCGCTGTTCGATTCGATGGAACTGCTCGGCCGTTCGGTCGTGCGCCAGCGGCTGAAGGTCGCCGCGCAGGTCGTCGCCTCCATGGCGGGCAGTGGAAAGTAAGGACAAGACCATGACCGACAAGACACAGGCAGCCGGCCTTTCCTCCGACGCGACGGAAGTGCGCTCCCAGAAGCTCGACCTTCTGCGCCAGCAGATCGGCGATGTTTATCCCGCGCATTTCCACCGTACGCTCACCAATTCGGAACTCGCGGAGAAATATGCCGGGCTGGAGCCCGATACCGAAAGCGGCGAAACGGTAACCGTTGCCGGCCGCGTCTTCTCCTCGCGCAATTCCGGCATGTTCATGGATCTTCATGACGCTTCCGGCAAGATCCAGATCTTTTCGCACAAGGATACGGCACCGGAGGAGGCGCGCGCGCTTCTGCCGATGATCGATCTCGGCGACATCATCGGGGTGACCGGAGAGGTGCGCCGCACCAAACGCGGCGAACTGACGGTCAACGCCAAAGAAATCACCATGCTCTGCAAGTCGCTCCTGCCGATGCCGGAGAAGTATCACGGGCTTGCCGACATCGAGACGCGCTATCGCAAGCGTTACCTCGACATCATGGTCAACGAGGAATCGAAGCTGCGCTTTCAGCAGCGAAGCCGCATCGTATCGAGCCTGCGCCGATTCCTCGAGGACGAAGGCTTCATGGAAGTCGAGACGCCGATGCTGCAGCCGATCTATGGCGGCGCGACGGCCGAGCCCTTCAAGACGCATCACAACACGCTGAAGCTCGACATGTATCTGCGCATCGCGCCCGAGCTTTACCTGAAGCGCATTCTCGTTTCCGGCCTTACCGACAAGGTCTTCGAGATCAACCGCAACTTCCGCAACGAAGGCGTCTCGACCCGGCACAATCCTGAATTCACCATGATGGAGTGCTACTGGGCTTATGCCGACTACGAGGACGTGATGGGTCTCGTGGAACGCATGTTCGAGACCCTGGCGCTTGCGGTTCACGGCAAGACGGAATTCGAGTTCGGCGACAAGCAGCTCTCCTTCAAGGGGCCGTTCCCGCGCGTCTCCATGCCGGCGGCGGTCAAGGATGCGACCGGAATCGATTTCCTTGCCATCAAGAGCGACGAGGAGGCCCGACAGGCGGCTCGCGACGCCGGTGTCGAGATCGAGAAGGACGCGACCTGGGGCGAGGTGCTCGCCTTCCTCTTCGAGGAGAAGGTCGAAGCGACCTTGATCCAGCCTGCTCACGTCATCCACTTCCCGAAGGACATCTCGCCCTTCGCCAAGGAGGTGCCGGGCGAGCCGCGGCTCGTCGAGCGCTTCGAGACCTATTGCAACGGCTGGGAGATCGGCAACGCCTTTTCCGAGCTCAACGACCCGGTCGAGCAGCGCGCCCGCATGGTCGAGCAGATGGAACAGGCGCATGCCCGCGGCGAGAAGGAAAAGACGCTGGACGAGGACTTCCTCGATGCCATGGACCAGGGCATGCCGCCGGCCGGGGGGTTGGGGATCGGTGTCGACCGGCTGATCATGCTGCTCACCAACTCGCCGTCGATCCGCGACATCATCCTCTTCCCGGCCCGCCGTCAGAAGGCCGATTGATACCCTGGAGCAGGCCCTCCCCAACGGGGGGAGGGTTGGGGAGGGGCTCTCCCTTAATGACTCGCCTGTTCCTCGGCCGGCGCAGCGGCCGCGACATCGCCCGCTGCGGACGGATCGTTGCACATGGAGCGGTCGTCCATCTTGGCCATGATGGCGCGGACGTCGTCCAGTTCGAGCGTCACGACCTTGCCGTGGAACCTGCCGGCAGCGTTGGCCGTGGCCTCGTTATAGGAGGCGCGGAAGGGTTCATCCAAACCCGGCACGCTCCGCGGACCGGGGGCGAAGAGCACCTCCGCGCCGATCGCCGAACCGCGCACGCTTGCGCGATCCTCCGGACCTGCCGCATCGAGCACGACCACCTGGTAAAGATCGGCCTCCTCCTTTTTGGCGAGGCCGCCTGCGACGCGCAAGGCGGTCCTGATCCGATCCGGCCCGGTTGCCCGGTCCGTCTTCACATGCATGCGGATCCACCGCTGCCCCTTGTGGTCGAGCTTCAAGGTCCGGAGCGCGGTGCATCCGAGGCCGGAGGCGGAGGGCTCCGCGAAGCGCGTCAGTATCTTGTCGCGACCGACATAGACCGCGGCACCGCCGGATGCGGCGGAGACCCCGAAGGCAGCGGACAGGATGATCACCAGCCGCTTCGAAGGGCGCAGTTTGCTGAGAATGGCCTTCAAGGGATGGCTCCGCTGTCGTCGTAAAGGATCGCAAGAAAGGCCCGAAGGCGTCTTCGAAGATAGACGAACCACCTTTCGGAAAGTTTAAACGGAGGCCTCCTGCAGGCGGCCAGAGATTGACTTTCTTCCGCAGCTTGTCCATTGCGCCATGCACAACGTCGCTGTAGGCGGGAATCCCCCGTAACCAGGAAGAGGCGGTATGCACAAGGTTATTTTCGATACGGATCCGGGCGTCGACGATGCGATGGCCCTCCTCTTTCTGCACCGTCACCGGGCCATAGAGCTGCTCGGCATCACCACGGTCTTCGGCAATGCCTCGATCGAGACGACGACGCGCAATGCGTTGTTCCTCAAAGGGGCATGGAATATTGCCGCACCGGTTGCCAGGGGCATGGGCGAGACGTTCGATGCCGGCCGGCCGCATGTCGAATGGCCGACGGGCATTCACGGCGATGACGGGCTCGGCAATATCGGCGTGCCGGCGCAGATGGACCTGCCGCTCGACCCTCGTCCTGCCCACCGCTTCATCATCGACACGGTACGCGCCAATCCCGGCGAGGTGACGCTCGTCGCCGTCGGCCGGATGACCAACCTGGCGCGCGCCTTGCGCGACGATCCCGAGATTGCCGCGCTCGTCAAGGCGGTGGTGATCATGGGCGGCGCCTTCGATGTTCCCGGCAACATCACGCCGGCGGCGGAAGCCAATATTCACGGCGACCCGGAAGCGGCCGATGTGGTGATGACGGCGCCATGGCCGGTGACCGTCATCGGTCTCGACGTGACGACCAAGACGGTGATGAGCCGCGCCATGCTCTCCGAGATCGCCGAACGCGGCGGTTCACCGGCGAGGCTTCTTTCCGACATCTCGCAATTCTACATCGACTTCTACGAGCACCATGTGGATGACGGCATGATCGTGCACGACAGCTGCGCCTGCGCCTATGTCGTCGCGCCCCAATTCTTTCAGACCCGTGGCGGCGCCATCCGGGTCCTTTGCGGCGGCATCGCCGACGGCCAGACCGTTCAAAAGCCGGATGGGCGACTGTTTCCCCCGAACGCCTGGGACGGCTTCCCGAGCCAGCAGGCCTGTATCGACATCGATGCCGAAGCGGTGCTGAAACTCATCGGCGATACGCTCGCGGGCGACAGCTAACCTCCGGAAAGCACCCTCCCCAACCCCTACCCACAGGTGGGAGGGGCTTGACCCGTCGCACCGCCGCTTCCTGACGCCGGCGCTGGGGAAGGGTTTTATCCGCGGACGGCCCGCAGCCGCCTTTACGGCGAAAATCTTTTGCAGATAGCTGGCAGATGCGCCGCCGCCGGCTATCTTTATCCGTATGAAGCCGGACGCCTTGCTCTTTCCCGCCCCCAAAGGTCTCTACTGCCAATATGGGGATTTCTATATCGACCCGGTGCAACCGGTCGAGAGGGCACTCATCACCCACGGACATTCCGACCATGCGCGCGCCGGACATGGCCATGTGCTCGCGACGCGCGAGACGCTCGACATCATGCGCCTGCGCTATGGTGAAGACTTCTGCGGCGCGAGCCAAGACGCGCGCTTTGGCGAGACGATTTCGGTCGGCGGCGTGCGCGTCCGTTTCCACCCGGCCGGCCATGTGCTCGGCTCGGCGCAGATCTTCGTCGAGGCAGACGGGACGCGGATCGTCGTTTCCGGCGATTACAAGCGACGGCCCGATCCGACCTGCCCGTCCTTCGAGCCGGTCGCCTGCGACGTCTTCATCACGGAAGCGACCTTCGGCCTGCCGGTCTTCCACCACCCGGACGACAGGGGAGAGATCGCCCGGCTCCTCCAGTCTCTCCGGCAGTTTCCAGAGCGTGCGCATGTGGTCGGCGCCTACGCCCTCGGCAAGGCACAACGTCTCATCGCGCTCATACGCCAGCAGGGCTACGACGCACCTATCCACATCCATGGCGCACTCGCCAGGCTGTGCGAATATTACCAGAGCCAGGGCATCGATCTCGGCGATATCCGTCCGGCAACGCTCGGCCAGGAAAACCGGCAGGACCTCGCCGGCGCTATCGTCCTCGGGCCTCCGGCGGCTTTTGCCGAGCGATGGGCGCGCCGTTTCGCCGATCCGCTCGCCATCTTCGCCTCCGGCTGGATGCTCATCCGACAGCGCGCCAAGCAGCGCGGCGTCGAGCTGCCGCTCGTCATCTCCGATCATTGCGACTGGGCCGAGCTCACGGCCACGATCCGCGAAATCGCGCCTGCCGAAGTCTGGGTGACGCATGGCCGTGAGGAGGCGCTGGTCCGCTGGTGTCAGTTGCAGGGCATACCCGCACGGCCATTGCACCTTGTCGGCTACGACGATGAGGGAGAGTGAGCGATGAAAGCATTCGCCGAATTGCTCGACCGGCTCGTGCTGACGCCGCAGCGAAACGGCAAGATTCGGTTGCTCGTCGACTATTTCCGCGGCGCACCCGATCCGAGCCGCGGCTACGCGCTGGCCGCGATCGCGGGCACGCTCTCGCTCAACACGGTAAAGCCGGCCCTCATTCGCGACCTCTTGCTCGAGCGCATGGACGACGTGCTGTTCCACTATTCCTACGACTATGTCGGCGACCTCGCGGAAACGGTCTCCCTCGCCTGGGAGCCGCCGCCGGACGTCGCCCCCGAGGACATTCCGCTCGGCGAGGTTGTCGAACGGCTGCAGCGGGCCGGCCGCTCCGAGGTTCGCTCGCTCGTCCGCGACCTTCTGGACCGGCTCGACACCTCCGGCCGCTTCGCACTCCTCAAGCTCGCGACAGGAGGCTTGCGGATCGGGGTCTCGGCGCGGCTCGCAAAGCAGGCGCTTGCGGAGATGGGCGGCAAGGAGGTGAGCGAGATCGAAACGCTCTGGCACGGATTGGAGCCGCCATACCTGCCGCTTTTCCTCTGGCTCACCGGTGAGGCGGAGATGCCGGTGCTCAAGACACCTGCGGTCTTTCACTCGGTGATGCTCGCGACGGCGGTCGGAGAGGGCGATCTCGAAGGACTCGACCCGTCCGACTTCGCGGCCGAGTGGAAATGGGACGGCATCCGCGTCCAGCTCGCCAATGTCGGCGGGACTCGACGCCTCTATTCACGCAGCGGCGACGAGATATCCTCCGCCTTTCCGGAGATCATCGAGGCTGCCGATATCACCGGTGTCATCGATGGCGAGCTTCTGGTCGGCGGAACGATGCGCAGCAACCGCGCCACCGCGACATTCGCCGACCTGCAGCAAAGGCTGAACCGCAAGACCGTCAGTCGCAAGCTGATGGACGAGTTTCCGGCCTTCATCCGTGCCTACGACATTCTCTTTTCAGGCGAGCGCGATATCAGGCCCGAGCCCTTTCACCTCCGCCGCGAGGCGCTGTCGGCGCTGATCGAGGCGGCCTCGCCGCAGCATTTCGATCTCTCGCCGCTCGTCGGCTTTTCAAGCTGGAAGGAGCTTGACGAGCTGCGCTCCAACCCGCCCGATCCGGTGATCGAAGGCGTCATGCTGAAACGGCTGGATTCGCCCTATATGGCCGGACGGGCCAAGGGGCCCTGGTTCAAGTGGAAGCGGGCGCCCTTCAATATCGACGCCGTGCTGATGTATGCCCAGCGCGGCCATGGCAAGCGGTCCAGCTATTACTCCGATTTCACCTTCGGCGTCTGGGCGCAGGGTGAAGAGGGGACGAGCCTCGTTCCCGTCGGCAAGGCCTATTTCGGCTTCACCGATGCCGAGCTGGAGGTCCTCGACCGGTTCGTGCGCGACAATACGGTCGAACGCTTCGGCCCCGTGCGCGCGGTGCGCGCCGAACCCGACAGCGGCTTCGTCGTCGAGGTTGCCTTTGAAGGCCTCAACCGCTCCACGCGCCACAAATCCGGGGTAGCCATGCGCTTCCCGCGGATCGCCCGCCTCAGACCCGACAAGCTGCCCCGCGATGCCGACAGGCTCGAAACACTGCAGGCGATGATCGGAACGCAACGCTGAAGCGCTTGGACCACGCGTTACCGCAAGTTATTTCAGAAACCCCGAATGAAGGTTTGTTAAGGAGAGTCTGGAATTATCCGGGCTTGCTGCATGCCGTCCCCTCCCCTTTGTGGGCCACGTCCTGGAATTGCTCTTTTGAAGCCGCATCATGCCATGTCCCGTCTGTCGCGCTTTCTCACCCCCAGCTACCTTCCGGCCCTCATCGCGGCCGTTGTTGTAGTCGCCGCCGGGGTTCTCGCGGACAATCAGAACCGGATCGTTTCGGAAGCGCGGCTGCGCTCCGAGGTTGCCGACGCGCTCAACCCGATACGCTCGAGCCTCGAGAGCAGCGTCAACGGCAATATTCAGCTGGTCCGGGGGCTGATCGCCACGATCGAGACCGAACCCGACATGCAGCAGCAGCGCTTCGCAGAGCTCGCACGCAGCGTCTTCAGCGGCGGCTCGCAGCTTCGCAACATCGCCGCCGCGCCCGAACTGGTGGTCGCGATGGTCTACCCGCTGACGGGCAATGAGAAGGCGATCGGTCTCGATTACCGCGCGAACGACAAACAACGCAGTTCCGTCATGCGCGCAGTGGCATCCGGAGAAATGGTGCTCGCGGGCCCTGTCGACCTCGTGCAAGGCGGTCGCGGGCTGATCGGCCGCTTCCCGGTAACCACCGGTCCGGAAGGTGGCAGGCGCTTCTGGGGCGTTGTATCAGCGGTGATCGATGTCGATCGCCTTTATCGCGACAGTGGGCTTTCATCGCCGGCGCTCGACATCGACATCGCCATTGCCGGCCGCGACGGCACGGGACGCGGCGGCCCGCATTTTTTCGGCGACCCGGCAATCTTCGAAAGCGCCCCTGTCGAGATGAGCGTATCCTTGCCCGGCGGTTCCTGGCGCATGGCCGCGATCCCCAAAGGCGGTTGGCCGACGACACCGCAGAATGCGTGGCAGGTCCGCTTCCTCATCATATTCGGCGGCCTGATGATCGTCGCTCCGATGATCGTCGCCGGCCGCCTCATGGCCGAGAGGCAGGCGAACTTTCGCGCATTGAGGCAGAGCAAGGATCAGCTTCAGGAGCTTTCGCACCGGCTGAGGATCGCGCTCGACACTTCGAAGATCGGCATATGGGAGCTCGACGTCGACAGCGGCACGCTCCTGTGGGACAGCCGCATGAAGGAGCTCTACGGCATCGGATCGTCGATGCGCGCGGTCTACGAGGACTGGCGGAACACGCTTCATCCCGACGATCTCGCCCGTGCCGAGGCGGAATTCGCCGAAACGCTCGCCACGGGCGGCGCATACAACACGGAATTCCGCATCCGCCTTCCGGGTGGGAAAGTCCGCCACGTCCGTGCGATCGGCTCGACCTATGCCGGAACGAACGGCAACAGGAAGATCGTCGGCGTCAACTGGGACGTGACGGCCGACGTGAAGACACGCGCGACGCTGTCGGAGGCCAAACGCCTCGCGGAAGCTCACAGTGCCGAGTTGGAGGCGGCGCGCCATCGCATGGAATTCAACGCGCTGCACGATCCATTGACCGGTCTGCCCAATCGCCGCTTCCTGGACCAGATTCTCTTCGACCGCAGCCGGCGAGCCGACGCAAATGCGAAGATCAGCATCTTCCATATCGATCTCGACCGTTTCAAGCAGATCAACGATACGATGGGCCATGCAGCCGGAGACGAAATCCTGAAGCATGCGGCAAGCCTTTTGCGGGACAATGCACGCCAGGACGACTTCGTCGCCCGGATCGGCGGCGACGAGTTCGTCATCATTCGCGCAAGCGGCGGCGGCGACGAAGACGCGGCTCTGGCTTCCCGCGTGATCGAGGCGATGAGCGTTCCGGTGCGGTACGAAGATCAGGAATGCCGCATAGGCGTGAGCATCGGGATTGCCGCTCAAACCGATGCGACGGATGACCTTTCCCAGGTACTGGTCAACGCCGATATCGCCCTTTACGAGGCCAAGCGCCGGGGCCGCAACCGGCAAGAGACCTTTACGGGTGCGCTGAAGACCGCCGTGCTCCAGACGAAACAGACGGCCGACGAGATCCTGCGCGGTCTCGAGCAGAACGAATTCGTCGCATATTTCCAGCCGCAGTTCTGTCCGAGCTCACTCGACATCATCGGCGTCGAGGCACTCGCACGATGGGATCATCCCACCAAGGGGCTCCTCGGCCCGCACGCCTTTCTCAAGACGGCGGAGGACATCAATGTCGTCGCGGCGATCGATCAGAAGATTCTCGAACAGGCGCTCTTTCAGATCTATCGCTGGGAGGCAAACGGGATCTACGTGCCGAAGGTGTCGGTCAATCTCTCCTATCCGCGCCTGAGAGACGAGGGACTGATCGACCGGCTGGAGGAGCTTTCCATACCCGAGGGGCGGCTTTCCTTCGAACTGCTCGAATCGATTTCCTTCGACGAGAACGATGTGACGGTCATGTCCAATATCCGGCGCATCAAGGAACTCGGCATCGACATCGAGATCGACGACTTCGGTACCGGCTATGCCTCGATCCTGAGCCTGCTGAAGCTGACGCCACGCCGCCTGAAGATAGATCGGCAACTGGTGCTGCCTATTCTCGCCTCTCCGGCGGAGCGCCGGCTCGTGGCATCGATCATCGACATCGGCACATCGCTCGGGATCGAAGTGATCGCCGAAGGTGTCGAAACGCTCGAGCACGCCCGCATCCTCAAGGAAATGGAATGCCATGGTCTGCAGGGCTACGCCTTCGCCCGGCCGATGAACGCCAACGATCTCGCCACTTTCGTCTTCGAGCGGCGGTGGCGCGCCGCTTGACCGGGATCCGGACCCCGCTTTCAGAGGCGGACTGCACATACGCGGCTTTTTCTTGCTCCTAAGGCTTGGCAGCCGTCCGGAAAATAGTCATAAAAACATATGCCTCCTGCCGCTGATGCGAACGCGCGGACCTCGTCCGCGTGACCCGTCCGGCGTCAGTCCTCGGGGGACCGAAGTCCCGACCTCCAATACACTCGGAAGGAGATAAACGATCGAATACGCGGAGAAATTGCTTTCTGTTTTCATTCTTGTCCCCTTCGCGGGAAGCCTCATTGCAATCTTCTTCCCGTCCGATCAGCGCGGTGCGATTTCCTGGTTCGCAGGTGCGATCGCGCTTGTCTGCTTCCTGGTGACCGCCGGCCTCTACCCCTACGTCGCCTCGGGCGGCGTCCTCCATTACCGGATCGACTGGGTTCCGCAACTCGGGCTGAACTTCACCCTCCGGATGGACGGCTTCGCCTGGCTGTTTTCGGCACTGATCACGGCGATCGGCGTTCTCGTCGTCCTTTATGCCCGCTACTATATGGCCGAGGAGGACCCGGTCCCGCGCTTTTTCGCGCTGTTCCTCGCCTTCATGGGATCGATGCTGGGCGTCGTTCTTTCCGGCAACCTCATTCTGCTCGCCGTCTTCTGGGAGCTGACCAGCATCGTCTCCTTCCTGCTGATCGGCTATTGGCACCATAACGCACACGCCCGCGACGGCGCCCGCATGGCGCTGACGATTACCGGCATGGGCGGCCTCGCCATGTTCATCGGCCTGATACTCATCGGCAAGATCGTCGGCAGCTACGAACTCGACGCGGTTCTCGCCTCGGGCGACGCGATCCGCAACCATCCGCTCTATGGCACGGTACTTGTCCTCGTCCTGCTCGGGGCGTTGACGAAGAGCGCCCAGTTCCCCTTCCATTTCTGGCTGCCGCACGCGATGGCGGCCCCGACGCCGGTTTCGGCCTATCTGCATTCGGCGACGATGGTGAAGGCCGGCGTCTTCCTGCTCGTGCGGTTCTGGCCGGTGATGGCCGGCACGGATGCCTGGTTCTGGATCGTGGGCCTTGCGGGCCTCACAACGCTCCTGCTCGGCGCCTATTTCGCGATTTTTCAGCAGGATCTGAAAGGACTCCTCGCCTATTCGACGATCAGTCATCTCGGGCTCATCACCGTTCTCCTGAGCCTCGGCAGTCCGCTGGCGGCCGTCGCCGCGGTCTTTCATATCGTCAACCACGCGACCTTCAAGGCCTCCCTCTTCATGGCGGCCGGCATCATCGACCACGAAAGCGGCACCCGCGACATGCGCAGGCTGAGCGGGCTTTTCCACTTCATGCCGATCACCGCGACGCTCGCCATGGTGGCGAGTGCCGCCATGGCCGGCGTGCCGCTGCTCAACGGCTTTCTCTCCAAGGAGATGTTCTTCGCCGAGGCGATCGAGACGCATCTCGTCAACCCGCTCGACACGGTTACGCCCTATGTGGCGACGATCGCGGGCATGTTTGCGGTCACCTATTCCCTCCGCTTCATCCACGGCGTCTTCTTCGGCCGGCCACCGGCGGACCTCCCGAGAAAACCGCATGAGCCACCCCGCTGGATGCGGGCGCCGGTCGACTTCCTCGTTCTTGCCTGTCTGGTCGTCGGTATTATTCCCGCCCAGACGATCGGTCCCTTCCTTCACACGGCCGTTCTCTCGGTCCTGCGCGAGGGAACGCCCGATTACAGCCTTTCGGTCTGGCACGGCTGGAACATTCCGCTGATCATGAGCTTCGTCGCGCTTTCGGGCGGCATCGGCCTCTACTTCCTGATGCGCTCCTATCTGGCGACGGCCGTCGAGGGTCCGCCGGTCTTCCGCCTGCTCCAGGGGCAGCGCATTTTCGAGCGCGTGCTGGTAACGCTTTCCTGGAAGTGGGCCCGATGGCTCGAACAGCGGCTCGGCACGCGTCGCCTCCAGCCGCAGATGCGTCTCCTCGTCTTTCTGGCGCTTGCGGCAGGGGCATCGCCGCTTCTTCTCGGCAATTTCGAACTGCCGCCGCTCGTGATCCGCGGCATCGATCCCGCCTTCGCCCTGCTTTGGGCGATAGGCATCGCCTGCGCCATCGGCTCCGCCTATCAGGCGAAATTCCACCGTCTCGCCTCGCTGGTCCTCCTCGGCGGAGCAGGGCTCGTCACCTGCATCACCTTCGTCTGGCTTTCGGCACCCGATCTTGCGGTCACGCAGCTCCTCGTGGAGATCGTCACCACCGTGCTCATTCTGCTCGGCTTGCGCTGGCTTCCGAAGCGCATCGAGGAGCCGATGGCGGCGGAGGACATCTCGATCAGGGTCCGCCTGAGACGCTTGCGCGACCTGCTGCTGGCGATCGGCGCCGGCGGGGGAATGATGCTCATCGCCTACACGGTGATGACGCGGCCCCTCCCCGAAACCATTGCCAGCTATTTTCTCGAGCGCGCCTATCGGGAGGGCGGCGGCACAAATGTCGTCAACGTCATCCTCGTCGATTTCCGCGGCTTCGATACGCTTGGCGAGATCGCCGTGCTCTGCATCGTCGCGCTCACGGTCTTCGCGCTTCTCCTGCGCTTCCGCCCCCAGTCCGACAGCCTGGAGACGCCAGAGCAGCAAAGGGTGCAGAACGCCTTCGACGACGATCATCCCGACCGCGCCGCCGGCGACAGCGTCGCCGAATATCTCTTCATCCCGGCAGTGATCATGCGCTGGATGTTTCCGGTCACAGGAATGCTCGCGGCCTTTCTCTTCCTGCGCGGACATGATCTGCCGGGGGGCGGCTTTGCCGCCGGCATCGCCATGTCGATCGGCTTTATCCTGCAATATATGTCCGGCGGAACCCGCTGGGTCGAGGAACGGCTCCGCATCCATCCGCTTCGCTGGATGAGCATCGGCCTGCTGGTCGCGACGGCCACGGGCGTCGGGTCCTGGTTCTTCGGCTATCCCTTCCTCACCTCCCACGCGCAATATGCAAGCCTGCCGGTCGTCGGCAAGTTTCCGCTCGCAAGCGCGATCCTCTTCGACCTCGGCGTCTTCTCGCTGGTGCTCGGCGCCACCGTTCTCATCCTCATCGCGCTGGCGCACCAGTCGGTCCGTGCGCCGCGTGCGCATGCGAAGGCCGCACGCTCGGACAAGGAGGCGGCACGCTAATGGAACTCATTCTTTCGGCCGGGATCGGCACGCTGACCGCATCGGGCGTCTATCTTCTCCTGAGGCCGCGAACATACCAGGTGATCATCGGGCTTTCGCTGCTCTCCTTCGCCGTCAATCTCTTCATCTTCGGCATGGGCCGGTTGCGGGTGAACGGCCCTCCGATCCTCGATCCCGGCGGCGTCGGCGATCTCGCCCGCTATACCGACCCGGTGCCGCAGGCACTGGTGCTGACGGCGATCGTCATCGGCTTCGCCATGACCGCACTTTTCCTCGTGGTGCTGCTCGCCTCCCGCGGCTTCACCGGAACCGACCATGTGGACGGAAGGGAGCAGCGCGGTGACTGATTGGCTCGATCATCTTCTCATCCTGCCGATCCTCCTGCCGCTTGCCGTGGCTGCGGTGCTGATCCCGATCAACGAGCGCGACCGCACATTGAAGGGGGCCATCGGCTTCGCGTCCACGCTCGTCGTCTTCATCCTCTCGCTGATCCTCATGCGACTTGCCGCGGCCGGCACCGGCAGCCTGCCCGGATCAGGGGTCTATCAGCTCGGCAATTGGCCCGCCCCCTTCGGGATCGTCCTCGTGCTCGACCGCCTGTCGGCCCTGATGCTGTGCCTGACGAGCGGCCTTGCACTCGCCGCGCAGGCCTATTCCATGGCGCGGTGGCACACGGCCGGGCATCACTTCCATTCGCTTTTCCAGCTTCTCGTAGCCGGTCTCAACGGCGCCTTTCTCACGGGCGACCTCTTCAATCTCTTCGTCTTTTTCGAAATGATGCTGGCCGCCTCCTATGGCCTGCTCCTGCACGGCTCCGGTCCGCTGCGCGTGAAGGCGGGGCTGCATTATATCGCCGTCAACCTCGCCGCCTCGGCGCTGTTCCTGATCGGCGTCAGCCTGATCTACGGCGCCGCCGGCACGCTCAACATGGCCGACCTCGCGACGAAGCTCGCAGCCCTCGAACCGAGAAGCAGAACACTCGTCGAAATGGGCTCGGCCATCCTCGGCGTCGCCTTTCTCGTCAAGGCGGGCATGTGGCCGCTCAGCTTCTGGCTGCCGACGGCCTATGCCGCGGCGACGCCGCCGGTCGCAGGCGTCTTCGCGGTCCTGACCAAAGTCGGCATCTACGTCATCATCCGCCTGCATCTGCTCGTCTTCGGCACTGCGGCGGGCACATCGTCCGGTTTCGGCCAGGACTGGCTCGTCACCGGGGGAATGCTGACGATCGCCTTCGGCGGTATCGGCGTGCTCGCCTCGCAGGCGATGGGCCGTCTTGCGGGCTACTCCGTTCTCGTATCCTCGGGGACCCTGCTCGCCGCGGTTGGCCTCGGCCACGACGGAATGCTCGCCGGCGCACTCTTCTATCTTGTCAGCTCGACACTGACGATCGGGGCCTTCTTCCTGTTGATCGAGCTCGTCGAACGCGGCCGGGACGCCGGCGCCGACGTTCTGGCCGTGACGATGGAAGCCTATGGCGATTTTGACGAGGACGAGGAGGATGAAGAGGTCGGCGTCGCCATCCCCGGCACGATGGCCGTTCTCGGCCTCTGCTTCTGCCTCTGTGCCCTGCTGCTCGCCGGCCTGCCGCCTTTCTCCGGCTTCATCGCCAAATTCGCGCTCATCAGCGGCCTCTTCGACATGCCGGGCGCCGAGCTCGCGACCGCGATATCCGCCGCCGACTGGACCTATGTCACTCTCCTCATCCTGTCCGGGCTCGCTGCCATGATCGCGATGAACCGCATCGGCATCCGAACGTTCTGGGCGTCGATCGAGGGTACGATCCCGCGGGTCGTGGTGATCGAGATCACGCCGGTCGTCGTCTTGCTCGCAGCCTGCATCTTCCTGAGCCTGCAGGCGGGGCCCGCGATGCGCTACATGCAGGCGACGGCTGACGATCTGCTCGCGCCCCTCACCCACAGCGAGCGCGTGCTTTCGGCGCCGCGGGCCGGGAGCCAGTAGCGATGCGTACCTGGTTCCCCTACCCGCTGCTCTCGATCGCGCTCCTCCTCATGTGGCTGCTTCTGAGCCAGTCCGTGGCGCCGGGCTCAATCGTCCTCGGCCTGGTGGTCAGCACGGCTCTCGCATGGGTGACGCTCAACCTGCAGCCCGCCCGCTCGCGTCTCCACCGCTGGAGCCGGATCGCCGGATTCATCCTGCGCGTCGTCGGCGACGTCATCCGCTCCAATATCGCCGTCACGCTCATCATCCTGCGCGCAGGCAGGCGTCCGGTGAATGCGGGCTTCATGACGGTCAGCCTCGATCTCGCCGACGAGAACGCCCTGGCGCTGCTCGCCTGCGTCGTCACGGCGACGCCGGGCACCGCATGGCTCGAATATGACCGTCGCCGGAAGATCCTGCTCTTCCACGTGCTCGACATCGACAACGAGGACCTGTGGCGGAAAACGATCACGCGCTATGCGGCCGATTTGAAGGAGATATTCGAATGATGGAGCTTGCCGTCGTCTGGTCCGTGCTCGTCGCACAGACCATGCTTGCGCTGGCCATGGCCTTCGCGCTCTACCGCATGGCCAGAGGACCGAGGGCCCAGGACCGCATTCTCGGTCTCGACACGCTCTACATCAATGCGATGCTGATGCTCATCACCTTCGGTATCCGTACGGCGAATACGGTCTATTTCGAAACGGCGCTGATCATCGCAGTGATCGGCTTCGCCTCGTCCATCGCGTTGGCAAAATTCCTGATGCGCGGCGAGGTGATCGAATGAGCCATCTGACCGACCTTCCGCCATGGGCGGCGCTGCTCGTCTGCGGCCTGATGCTTATCGGCGCCGCGACCACCCTGATAGGATCGCTCGGGCTCCTGCGCCTGCCCGATTTCTACGCGCGCCTGCACGCCCCGACGATCGCGACCAGCGGCGGCACCATCCTCCTCTGCCTCGCGTCGATCCTCTGCTTCGCCGTCCTGCAGAGCCGCTGGGTGTTCCACGAAGTCCTCATCATCTTCTTCGTGACGGTGACGACGCCCGTGACCCTGATGCTGCTTGGCCAGGCGACCCTGTACCGCGACCGCTTCGAGGAACGGCAGGGCGTGCCGCCCAAGCAGAAACCCGCACCGGGTGAAGAATAGCTACTCGCCCGCCTGACGAAGCGCCTCCCGCGTCTCATCCAGGTGAAGCGCAAAACTGGACGCAGTCTGGTCTCCCAGTCCGGGGCGGAGCTGCATGCTTGGAATGAGATAGTCTCCGCCATTTTGCTGTCTGTATGGAATGGGTGAGACGGTCCCGATCGTCCGCATCCTTTCCCGAAGACCCTCAGCGGCCTCAGTGAATCCGGCTTCGTCGAGGCGATCGGCGCGATAAGCCACGAAGGGAGGAAGCACGTCATAGCCGGGATAATAGAGGATGCCGTGATTGATCGGGAACAGAAGGTCGTCGATCGGTCCGTTCACCCCGCGGGCCGAATAGTGTTCTTCCCAACCCCCGGCGGTGACGATCAGCATCGCGCGTTTGCCTGCCAGGTTGCCTTCGCCATAGCGGTCGCCCCAGCGCTTGTCGCTATGCTCGCCGACGCCATAGGCGAAGCCGTAGGCGAACACCCGATCGACCCAGCCCTTGAGAATGGCAGGCATGGAAAACCACCAGAGCGGGAATTGGAGGATCAGAACGTCGGCCCACAGCAGCTTGTCGATCTCCCCCCTTACATCTTCCGTCAAAGCACCGGTTTCGAAGGCTTTCTTGGACGCCGCGACCGGCACCAGCCGCGCATCCGGCGGCCAAAGGGGGAAATCGGCGTGACCGACTTCGGACTTCCAGCCGTCGGCATAGAGGTCAGAGATCCGCACTTCGTGACCTTGGTTCATGAGCTCCTCGACCGCGACGTCGCGGAGCGCTCCGTTGAGCGAACGCGATTCAGGGTGGGCAAAGACGAGCAGAATTTTCATGGATCATTCTCCTGATGGTAGGTCGCCTCACTGTAGCCGGAGCATCAATATTCCACTATATGTCTGGAATGGATATGATTGAGCCATATAATGGATAAATCAGACGTCACCCTCGAACGGATACGCACCTTCGTTCGCGTCTCGGAACGGGGCAGCTTGTCGGCAGTGGCGCGAGAGCTCGGCATCGGCCAATCCACCGTGACGCGGCATCTGCGCGAACTCGAGGAGGCCGTCGGCGCGCCTTTGCTGAGCAGGACCACCCGGCGCGTCACGATGACCGACGAAGGCAGCCGCTACTATGCTCGAAGCGTCGAGATCCTGCGCCTGGTGGAACAGGCCAGCGACGAGGTGCGCGTTACGCGCGGCGCCCACGCCGGCACGATCCGCATCTCCTGCACGGCGGCTTTTGGTGTGCTGCATGTAAGCCGGCTTATCTTCGAATTTCAGGACGCCTATCCGGATATCGGCGTCGATTTGAGCCTTACCGATGAGCGGATCGACCTCGTGCGGGAGGGAATTGATGTGGCGCTCCGCCTGGGGCCTCTTACCGACAGTTCGATGCGGATGAAGGCGCTTGGCCAAAGCCGACGGCTGCTGGTGGCAGCGCCGGCCTACCTGGCGAAGCGAGGAAGACCGGCCACTCCACAGGAGCTCATCGGGCACGAAGGCATCCGGATGTCGAATGTGGCAGGCAGCGAAACCCTCGCCCTGCAGGGGCGGGATGGCAGGTACCACGCCGTTCCCTTCGGCGGTCGCTTGAAAGTGGACCATGGCCTCGCCGCACGCGAAGCGCTCGTCTCCGGACGCGGCATCGCGCCTGCGCATCGATGGCTTGTCGGCGATCTTCTGGAGGCGGGAAGGATCGAGGTCGTGCTGCCCGACTATTCGCTTCCTTCCGTGCCGCTCAACATGCTGGTCGTACCGGACCGCGCCGGCATCTCCCGGGTCCGCCTTCTCATCGACTTCCTCGCAAATGAGATCGGCAAGCTTCCGGGAATGGACCGTTCGCCGAACGGGCAATGATCAGCCGGCGCTTTTCTGCGGCGCCGCGTGTCTTATCAGGAAAGCTCGCTATAGCACTTTGAACGATGCCCGCCCGTTCAATCGCGCCCGCGGAAGCGGCGCTGATAGGCCGGGTCGTAGAGCGAGCTTTCGCGGAAATCCGATGCCTCCAGGCCCGGTCCGACGAAGATCAGCGCGGTGCGTTCGATCGGGTCCGCCGCGACCCTGGCTGCGATATCGCCGAGCGTGCCGCGGACGACGCGTTCGTCCGGCCAGGAGGCCTTGGCCACGATCGCGACCGGGCAGTCGGCGCCGTAAAGCGGCGTCAGCTCCTCGACCACCTGACCGAGCGCGTGAATCGCAAGATGGATCGCAAGCGTCGAACCGGTGGCGCCGAAGGCGGCAAGCGTCTCGCTGTTCGGCATCGGCGAGGCACGACCCGAGACGCGGGTCAGCACCAGACTCTGCGCGACCGCCGGGATCGTCAGCTCGCGGCCGAGCGTCGCGGCAGCGGCAGCGAAGGCGGGGACGCCCGGCGTCAGCGTGTAGTCGATCCCATTCTTCTCCAGCCGGCGGATCTGTTCTGCCACCGCGCTCCAGACGGAGAGATCGCCGGAATGCAGCCTGGCGACATCCTCGCCGGCTTCGGCGGCGCGGACATATTCCGCCTCGATCTCGTCAAGCGACATCGGCGCGGTATCGATAATGCGGGCGCCCGGCGGGCAATATTGCAAGAGCTCGGCCGATACGATCGAACCGGCGTAGAGGCAGACGGGGCAGCGGCCGATCAGGTCCCTGCCCCTGATCGTGATGAGGTCTGCCGCGCCCGGGCCTGCGCCGATGAAATGAACCGTCATGATCTGTCCTCTCGAAAAAGCATGGCTCGTAGATCGGCTCACGCCTTGATCCACGACCATTGCGTGACCGGCATCGCCGGCCGCCAGCCCGTCATGGCGCCGACGGGCGAGGCCCGGGCGATGTCGATGCGGATCAGCGAGCCGCCGAACCGCGCGTGTCGGGCGAGCAGCACCGCTTCCATCTCCGTCGTCACGGCATTGGCGACGAGACGTCCGCCGGGCGCGAGCGCCGCAACCGCCGCCTCCATTACCCCGGGCTCGCTGCCGCCGCCGCCGATGAAGATCGCGTCCGGCTGCGGAAGGCCGTGCAGCGCCTCCGGCGCCTGCCCTTCGGCGACCACAAGCCCCGGAACGCCGAAGCGGGCGGCGTTGCGGCCGATCCGCGCAGCCCGTTCGGACGACGCCTCTATGGCGACGGCGCGCATCGCCGGATCGGCAAGCATCCATTCGATCGCGATCGAGCCTGAGCCGGCGCCGATGTCCCAGAGGAGTTCGCCCTTGCGCGGCGCGAGTGCCGAGAGCGTCAGCGCCCGCACCTCCCGCTTGGTGATCTGGCCGTCATGCTCGAAAAACCGATCGTCCAGGCCGCTGGCAAGCGTCAGAACGCGTGCATCGGCATCAGCCACCACCTCAAGCGCGCAGACGTTCAGAGCGTCGAGGTCCTCCATCGCGAAGCCGGAAGCGAGATGCCGGGAGACACGCTCGCTTGCGCCGCCGAGCGCTTCGAGAACCGTAAGCCGTGACTGACCGAATCCGCTTTCTGCAAGCAGCCCGGCAAGCGCCTTCGGCCCGTTCTCGTCCGAGGTCAGCGCCAGAACGCGCGCGCCGGGCTGAAGATGCGGCCGTATGAGATCGAGCGGACGGCCGTGCAGCGAAACGGTCGCGACCTCCTGCAGCGCCCAGCCTAGCCGGGAAGCGGCGAGGCTGAAGGCGGACGGCGCGGGGATGGTGCGCATTTCGGCGGCATCGACGCGGCGCGCCAGCGTGGCGCCGACGCCGTAAAGAAACGGATCGCCGGAGGCGAGCACAACGACAGGGCTGCCGCGCCCGGCGACGATCGCCTCCACCGATTTTTCAAACGGGCTCTGCCAGCTATGGCGTTCGCCGCCGATCAGCGGCGCGGCGAGTTCCAAATGGCGGGCCCCGCCGAAGACGACGGGAGCTGCCTTTATCAGGCGCTTGGCCTCGTCGCCGAGACCGGCTACACCGTCTTCTCCGATACCGATCACGATGAGCCAGGGAGCGACGATGGCCGAGCCACTGTTCGACATGTCAGCCACGGGCAGACCTCGCATTCTGATCCTGGGTGGAACGACCGAGGCGCGGCAGCTCGCAGAACGTCTGGTCTGCGAACCGCATTACGATGCGGCGATCTCGCTTGCCGGCCGTACCGCCGATCCCCGCCCGCAGCCGCTTCCGACGCGCATCGGCGGCTTCGGCGGCGCCGAAGGGCTTGCCGCCTTTCTGCGCGAACGAAATATCGCCCTGCTGATCGATGCGACGCACCCCTTCGCCGCCCGCATCTCGCTCAACGCCGCCGCAGCGGCCAAGATGACCGGAACGCCGCTCCTTGCGCTCCGCCGCCCCGCCTGGGCGGCAGAGCCCGGCGATCGATGGACCTGCGTCGGAAGCGTCGCGGAAGCGGTGTCCGCGTTGGGCGAGGAGCCGCGCCGCGTCTTGCTGGCAATCGGCCGGCAGGAGGCTTACCATTTCGAGAAGGCGCCGCAGCACAGCTACGTCGTGCGCAGCGTCGATCCGGTGATGCCGCCGCTCGATCTGCCGGATGTCACCGCCATCCTCGCCTCCGGCCCCTTTGCGCAGACCGACGAAACAGAACTGCTCGAACGCCACGGGATCGACGTCATCGTCGCCAAGAACAGCGGCGGTGCGGCCACCTACGGCAAGATAGCGGCGGCGCGTCACCTCGGAATCGAGGTGGTGATGGTCGAGCGCCACAAGCCTGCCGACGTTCAATCGGTCGGCGACTGCGACGAGGCGCTCGAACGCATCCGTCAATGGCTTTCTCCGGTGAAGGACCGCGGCGTGTAGACGAGGTCGTGCTTACCCTCGCGGGCGATGGTGCGCGTCTCCGGCGAACCGATGATCACGCAGGTCGCCATGTCGGCGCGGTCGGGATCGGCCTCACCGAGCGGCATGACTGCTATGCGCTCGTCCGCCCGCCCGGCCGCGCGGCCGAAGATAACCGGAACGCGGGCCGGCAGCACCTGCCGAAGAACCTCGAAGGCCTCGCCGAGCTGCCAGGGACGCGCCTTGCTGATCGGATTGTAAAGCGCGATGACGAGCCCCGCTTCGGCGGCAAGCCTCAGTCGTCTGGTGATGACATCCCATGGCTTCAGGTTGTCGGAAAGCGACATGGCGCAGAAATCGTGTCCGAGCGGTGCCCCGATCCGGGCTGCGACTGCGAGCATCGCGGTGACGCCGGGCGTGATCGTGAGATCGACCTCACGCCATTCCTGCGGCCCCTTGTCGATCGCCTCGCAGACGGCGGCCGCCATCGCGAAGATGCCGGGATCGCCGCCGGAGACGACGCAGACATCTGCCCCGGCTGCGGCGCGCGCGAGTGCTGCCCGGGCACGGTCCAGTTCCTCGCGATTGTCCGAAGCGATGCGCCGTTGATCCGCCCGAAGATGCAGGCGATCGAGATAGGGGCCGTAGCCGAAGAACTCGGTCGCGACCGCAATCGCATCCTCGGCCTCGGGCGTCATTTGCGCCGGATTGCCGGGGCCGGTGCCGACGATGAAGAGCTTTCCGGTCATGCGCTGCCCTCCGATCCGGGCCTTTCCTTCCGGCCGGGCCTGTCCTTACCGCCGGGCCTGTCCTTCCAGCCAGGAACGAGCACCAGCGAGAAATAGGGCGCCTCGTCGTCCGGCTTCTCGCCGAGCGGAACCATCGCCGCATTCCTCATGGTGCCGCGCTCCACATAGACGGCCGCCTCGAGCCTGCCTGCCGCCGCCAGCGCCCGGCGGATCTTCGGCAAGTTGCGGCCGACCTTCATGATGACCGCGGCTTGCGTGTCGGCGAGGCGGCGCTGAAGCTCGCCCTCGCCCATCGTGCCGGGGAGAACCGAGAGCACGTCGTCGCCCTGCACCAGCGGCAGCCCCGCCAGCGACCAGCAGCCCGACATTGCGGTGATGCCCGGAATGACCTCGGCCGGGAAGCGGCCGGCAAGCCGCACATGGAGGTGCATGTAGGAACCGTAGAAAAGCGGATCGCCCTCGCTCAGCACCGCGACCGTCCGTCCGGCGAGAAGATGCGCCGCGACGACCTCGGCCGAGGCGTCGTAGAAATCGGTGATCTGGCG
The DNA here is from genome assembly GCF_036245905.1 of Sinorhizobium sp. KGO-5. Lineage (NCBI taxonomy): Bacteria > Pseudomonadati > Pseudomonadota > Alphaproteobacteria > Hyphomicrobiales > Rhizobiaceae > Sinorhizobium > Sinorhizobium sp. KGO-5. The sequence continues at coordinate 122,139 of NZ_BDIZ01000001.1, read as the reverse complement.
CTTATAGGCGTCGTGATCCTTGTCGATCTCGGTCGTCACCGGGTAGTAGAGCGGCAATTCGGTCATGTCCGGCTTCAAAAGACCTTCCACCACCGCGCGGCCGTTGCCGTTGCGTCCGGCCTTGGCGAAATAGGCGACGACATCCGCTTCGCCGAGTGCCCGGACGGCCTTTACGGTCAGGAGTTCAGGATCGCCGGGACCCGTTCCGACGCCGATAAGCCGGCCTGATACCACGCCGCTCACAGGCCCGGCCTCGCGAGAGAATTCAGCGCGGCGGCGGTCATCGCACTGCCGCCCAGACGGCCGCGAACGATCGCAAAGGGAACGCCATAGGAATTTTCGGCAAGCGCGTCCTTCGATTCGGCCGCACCGACGAAACCGACGGGCATTCCGAGGATCGCCGCCGGCTTCGGCGCGCCGTCGCGCAGCATTTCGAGCAGATAGAAGAGCGCTGTCGGCGCATTGCCGATCGCAACCACGGAGCCAGCCATCCGCTCGCCCCAGAGCTTCAGCGCCGCTGCGGAACGCGTATTGCCGATCTCGGTGGCGATCTCCGCGGTACGCGCATCGCGAAGCGTGCAGATCACCTCGTTGCCGGCGGGCAGCCGGGCGCGCGTCACGCCATGGGCGACCATTTCGGCGTCGCAGAAGATCGGCGCGCCGTCTTTCAGCGCCGCGCGCGCGGCGGAGACGAAGCCGGGCGAGAACACGAATTGTCGCACCGCCTCGACCGATCCGCAGGCATGCACCATGCGTATGGCGAGATCGGCTTCTTCTTCCGAAAAGCCGGAAAGATCGGCTTCCGCGCGGATGATCGCGAAGGAACGCTCATAGATGGCGTTGCCATCGCGGATGTAATCGTAATCAGGCATTTCTATCCCTGTTCAAACGCGGCGGCGATGCGCGCGGTCCCGAGCCGTGTAAGACAGGACAGCGCCGATTCGCCAGCGTCTTTGTTTTCCCGCACGAGCGCGTTCAGCGCGCCGAACGCAGATCCTATTCCGTTTTCATCCCTGTAGGCACTCGACGCGACGGAAGCAGTGCCATTTACGACAAGCGCATATCCTGATGGCGCACCGACGAGCGTCAACGGCGACGCCGTGGGTCTGGCGCAACCCTTGGGACAGCCGGAGAGATGCACCGTCACCGAACCGTCGAGGAGATCCGGCGCGGATTCGACCAACAGCCTCGCCGTCGCCTTTGTGTCCATGCGCGCCGAGGCGCAGGCGAGGCCCGCGCAGGCGGCTATGTGATTGCGCGGATCGTCGGAGGCGACCAGAAAGCCGTATGAGCAGGCAAGGCGTTGCACGACGGCCGACGTTTCGCCCGAGAGACCGAGGACGAACAGACCGCGCGGGGGTGCCAAGCGTATCTCGTTTGCGCCGAGCTCCTCCGCCTGTCGGAGGAACGCGACGAGACTGCCCGCATCGGTTTGCGCGAAGGTCAGGCCGACGCCGAGCACGGTGCCGGCGCCGCCGAAGTGGTGGATGCCCGCCGGTGGCGGCGAAATAGCGGGACCGCGCGCGCGCGGCAGGGCATCGCCGGCCGCCGCGCGCTGCCGAAGAAGATCGGCATCAAGGTCGCGGGCGCGGGTAGCGGGGCCGAGTGCAGCGAGATCTCCCAGGATTTCGAGAACGATAGGGACAATTTCGTTCGATTCCAAGAGCGCGACGGGCTTTGCCGAGCGCGCCGTCCCGCCGAGCGAAAGCAGCCATCGCACGCCGTCCTCATGCCCGAACGCCGAGACACGCAGGTCGGCGGTCAGGCTTCCCAGGTGGAAGCGGCCGCCTCCATCCACGACGATCGAGAGTTTCGGCGCGAGCCTGAGCGCCTCACCCGCGCCGGAGATCGCCATACGCAGCGCGCGGGCGAGCGGGCGAGGATCGGCGACTTCGTCCGGGTCGAATCCGGCAAGCGGCGGCGTCTCGATCGCCACCCCTTCGGCAATGGCTATCTCCGCCGCCCCGATCGCTTCGGCGAGCGCCGCAACGCTTTCCGGCGTCAGGCCGCGGATCTGCAGGTTGCCGCGCGCCGTGACCTCAATGATCCCGCTGCCGCATGTCGCAGCCGCACCGGCAATCGCCCTCATCTCGGCCGGCGTGAGGCCGTCGCCTGCCGGTCGCAGCCGCACGAGCAGGCCGTCCCCGGTCTGCATCGGCGCCGCCAGCGAAGGACAGCTCCCGCGGCGCATCGATGCGCCGGTCGCAGATCGGTCGGCTCGTGGAGCGGCGCAGCTTTTCATTCGTCTCGGTAATCCTTCGGTATCTGCGAGCCAACCCGGCACGCTTGATCGATCGAGCCTATATCACAGGGCGAGCGTCGAGAGAGATCAAAGATCTGCCGCCGAGAGCAGGGGCAACGCCCGACTACTCTTCGAAATCGGCGCCCTTGCGCAGCAGATAAATATCCATGATCCAGCCCATCCGCTCGCGCGCCGCGGCCCGCGCTTCGAGAATCCGCTCTTTCACCTCGGCGAGGCGCCCTGAAATGACGATCTCGTCGGGCGTGCCGAGATAGGCCCCCCAATAGATCTCGGCGTCCGGATCCTCGATCTTCCGGAACGCCTGCTCGCCGTCGAGCATGACGACGGCCGTCTCGCTTTTGTGCGGAAAACTTTCGGCGAGCCGCCGGCCAGTGGTGATTTCCACCGGCTTGCCGACGAGGTTCAACGGGATGCGATGGCTGGCACAGAGCGCCTGCAGGCTGGTAATGCCCGGAATGACGTCGTAGCCGAAGGCCACCCGGCCGCCCGACTTCACGCGTTCCACGATGCGGATCGTGCTGTCATAGAGCATCGGATCGCCCCAGACGAGGAAGGCGCCGGTCTGGCCTTTCGCAAGCTCGCTCTCCAGCAGCGCCTCGTAGGCGGCGGCGATGCCCGCATGCCACTCGTCCACGCTTTCCACGTAGCTGCGGCCTTCGGTGCGGCGGACGGGCACCGCGAATTCGACGGTGCGGCTGCCGGCCCGCGTCACGTAACGGGCGCATATCGCGCGGCGCAGCTCGGCCAGCTCGGTCTTTTTCTCCCCTTTGGTGGGGATGAAGAGCACATCGGCCCGATTCAGCGCATTGATCGCCTGAACCGTCATGTGCTCGGGGTTGCCGGCACCGATACCGATGATCAGGATGTGTCGCATGCCGTCTCCCATTGCCCCACCCGCATAGTCGGGCAATCCCACCCGCATAATCGCGTCAGTCACACCCGCATAATCGGGCCAGTCCCGCCCGCATAATCGGGCCAGTCCCGCCCGCATTATCGGGCCAGTCTTTGACGGATCGCCGCGGCGGGTGCAAGGCCCATTCGCGACGGCAAGCGCTACGGCCGCGTCAGCAGTTCGGCGCCAGCTGCCGCTCGACGGCCAAAGGGGGATCTTCCGGCAACCGCCAATCGATCGGATCCAGCCCCTTGGACGTCAAAAACGCATTCGCCTTGGAGAAATGCCGGCAGCCGAAGAACCCCGCATGGGCCGATAAGGGTGACGGATGCGGTGCGGTGAGCACGAGATGACGCGAACGATCGACAAAAGCGGCCTTGCGTTGCGCGTAAGAGCCCCAGAGCATGAAGACGACGGGCTGCGCCTGCTCGTTGACCGCCCGGATTACGGCGTCGGTGAAGCGCTCCCAACCCTTGCCCTGATGCGAGGCCGCGCGGCCGCGTTCGACCGTCAGCACGCTGTTCAGAAGCAGCACGCCCTGGCGCGCCCAGCTTTCGAGGAAGCCGTGGCGCGCCGGCGGAATGCCGAGGTCTTCCTGCAATTCCTTGTAGATGTTGACGAGGGAGGGCGGCGTGCGCACGCCCGGACGAACGCTGAAGCAGAGCCCATGCGCCTGCCCGTCGCCATGATAGGGGTCCTGGCCGAGGATGACGACGCGTACCCTGTCGAGCGGGGTCAGATCGAGCGCACGGAAATATTCGACGCCCCTCGGAAAAATCTGCCGACCCTGCTGCTTTTCCTCCAGCAGGAACCGCTTGAGCTCGGCCATGTAACCGTGGCGGAATTCCCCGCCCAGAACGGCTTTCCAGCTTTCTTCCAGCCTGATCGTCGCGTCCATGTGGATCGTCCACCTCCTTGGGTCTCGTTCCGGAATTTAGACGCATGAGCGCCTATCGCAAGCGCTCGCGTCGTCTCCGCCCCATCGGTTCACCGATTTTGACTGCAGCGCAACGGCCGCATTGTATTTCCACGAATATAGCGGTAACCAAAATACCGGAGCGCTATATCTTGGAAAATATCACGAACCGGGAGACTTGGGTGTGACAACGAGAAGAGATTGGCTCAAGGGCGTGTCACTGGTGCTCGGCGTGGTTCTGGCGGGAACGACCTTTGCACCGGCTCAGGCGGCGGAGAAGGTCACCGTGTTCGCCGCGGCGAGTCTCAAGAATGCGCTCGATGCGATCAACGGCGAATGGCTCAAACAGACCGGCAAGGAAGCCACCGTTTCCTATGCGGCGAGTTCGGCGCTGGCGAAACAGATCGAACAGGGCGCGCCCGCCGATGTGTTCATCTCGGCCGACCTCGCCTGGATGGATTACCTCGCAGACAAGAAGCTGATCAAGGCCGGCACGCGCTCCAACCTGCTCGGCAATCGTATCGTCCTCGTCTCCGGCAAGTCGGATGCCCGGGCTGTCGAGATCGAGCCGGGTCTCGACCTTGCCGGTCTTCTCGGCGACGGACGATTGGCCATGGGAGCCGTGGAATCCGTCCCCGCCGGCAAGTATGGCAAGGCCGCGCTGGAAAAGCTCGGGCTGTGGCCGAACGTTGCCGGAAAGGTCGCCGGCGCCGAAAGCGTGCGCGCCGCCCTCCTCCTCGTGTCACGTGGCGAGGCGCCCTACGGCATCGTCTACCGAACCGACGCTGCAGCGGACGCCAATGTGAAAGTGGTCGGCACTTTCCCCGAGGACAGCCACCCCCCAATTGTCTACCCGATCGCGATCACCGCGGACAGCAGGAACGCCGATGCCGCCGCCTACCTCGAATTCGTCCGCTCGCCGAAGGCGGCGGCGCTTTTCCAGGCCGAGGGCTTCACCGTTCTGGAATAGAATTTGCCGATTGATTGCACGACACGGCGCGTCAGGAACGGGAGTACGAGCTTGGACTGGATGGCATTGAGCGACGCGGAGTGGACCGCCGTCCGCCTGAGCTTGCGGGTCGCCACTGTTGCGATGCTTGCGAGCTTGCCGCCGGCGCTCCTTGTCTCGATGATGCTTGCGCGCGGCCGCTTCTGGGGCAAGTCGCTCCTGAACGGCCTCGTCCATATGCCGCTGATCCTGCCGCCGGTCGTCACGGGCTTCGCTCTGCTGCTCCTTTTCGGCCGGCGCGGCCCGATCGGTGCATTTCTCGCTGAGAATTTCGGGCTGGTCTTTTCGTTCCGCTGGACGGGAGCGGCGCTCGCCTGCGCGGTGATGGGCTTCCCATTGATGGTCCGCAGCATCCGGCTGTCTATCGAAGCAGTAGACCGCAAGCTCGAAGAAGCGGCGGGAACGCTTGGCGCGAGCCCCGCCTGGATCTTCCTGACGGTCACATTGCCCCTGATCCTTCCCGGCATTCTCGCCGGCATGGTCCTCTCCTTTGCCAAGGCCATGGGCGAGTTCGGCGCGACCATCACCTTCGTTTCCAATATCCCCGGCGAGACGCAGACGCTTTCCGCCGCGATCTATACCTTCACACAGGTGCCGGGCGGCGACGCCGGCGCGATGCGCCTTGCCGCGATCTCCGTCGTTATTTCGATGGCGGCCCTGATGCTTTCGGAAGCCATGGCTTCAGCCGCGGCGCGGCGGACGGTGGCGGCATGAGGCTCGAGGTCGAAGCGCGCCTTCGTCTCGGCTCCTTCGCGGTCGACGCCGCCTTCGGCTCGGAGGGCGGCGTGACCGCCCTTTTCGGCCGCTCCGGCTCCGGCAAGACCTCGCTCGTCAACATCATCGCCGGCCTCCTCCGGCCCGATCAGGGCCGCGTCGTGCTCGACGGCGACACGATCGCCGACAGTGAGCGCCGGCTTTTCACCCCCGTCCACCGCCGCCGCTTTGCCTATGTGTTCCAGGAAGCCCGCCTCTTTCCGCATTTCAGCGTCCGCAGAAATCTCGCCTATGGCCGCTGGTTCGCAGGCGCGGCCCGATCGGGGCCCGAATTCGGCAGGATCGTGGAAATGCTCGGCATCGGACATCTGCTCGATCGGATGCCCTCGACGCTCTCGGGCGGCGAGCGGCAGCGCGTCGCCATCGGCCGGGCGCTGCTCGCTTCCCCCCGCCTGCTCCTGATGGACGAGCCGCTCGCCGCGCTCGACGACGCCAGAAAGGCCGAAATCCTGCCCTATCTGGAGCGGCTGCGCGACGAGACGCGGATTCCGATCGTCTATGTCAGTCATTCGGTGGCTGAAGTGGCGCGGCTGGCGGAGCGCGTCGTCGTCATGGAAAACGGCCGGGTCAAGGCCTTCGGCAAAACGGCGGCCGTTCTGAACGAGCCGTTTCCGACATCCGCCGCCGACCGGCGGCAAGCGGGCACGTTGATCGAGGGCACCGTCGACAGTCATGACGAAGGCCACGAACTGACCGTGGTGCGCGCCGGAGACTGCCTGATCCGCGTGCCGCATCTCGTCGCAGAGGCCGGGCAAAGTCTACGCCTCTACATTGCCGCGCGCGACGTGATGCTGGCGACCCGTCGCCCGGAAGGCATCAGCGCCCTGAACGTGCTTCCGGGAACGATCGTCGGCGTCTCGTCGCCGCGGCAAGGAAGCGTCGACATGCGCGTCGATTGCGGCGGCAACGTTATCGCCGCGCGCGTGACGACCGTCTCCCGCGATGCGCTCGCGCTTTGCCCGGGAAAGCAGGTGCACGCCATCATCAAGACCGTCGCGCTCGATTATTAGAGAAGCCAATGGTTAGAGCGGCTTTCCGGTTGGCTCCTCTTGCGGAGCACCTTTGCAGTCGCGCATGGCGTCGAGCCAATCGAGATCGTCCGCGATCGCGGCCTGCGCCTTGGCCTCCATCGCCCGGAAGCGCTCGATCAGCATCTCGCCAAAAGCGGTGACGACGGCGCCGCCGCCCTGCTTGCCGCCACGCTGCGAGTCCACCGCCGGCTCCTTGAACATGCGGTTCAAGGCGTCGACCAGCAGCCAGGCACGGCGGTAAGACATATCCATGGCCCGCCCGGCAGCGGAAATGGAGCCGGTCTCGCGGATGTGTTCCAGAAGCATGATCTTGCCGCGCCCGAGACGGCTGTTCGGCGGCAAGTCGATGCGGAGGATCAGGCGGGGGTCGGCTTCGGTATCGTGCATGGAGCGAACATAAAGCCTGGCGCAGGAGACGGGAAGGCGCGACCGCTCAAAGACGATGCGGGAGCTTCGGGCACGGGAACTGTGCATCGCCGCCCGAAACCGGCCAAGCAGGCTTGATCGAAGCCGACATTGGATGCAGCGATAGACATAACTGAACAAACCCAAGAGATGATCATGCCCGGCCCCGCTCTCGACCCCGTTGAAACCGATGCTTCACTGCCCGGTAGTGCCGACGTCGTCATCATCGGCGGCGGTATCATCGGAGTGAGCACGGCGCTCTTTCTCGCCGAGCGCGGCGTGAAAGTCGTCCTGTGCGAGAAGGGCGATCTCGGCGGCGAGCAATCGAGCCGCAACTGGGGCTGGGTGCGCGTCATGGGCCGCGATCGGCGCGAGATTCCGCTGGCGCTGGAGGCGCTGAAAATCTGGGATACCCTCGATGCGCGCGTCGGCGGCGAGACCGGATTTCGCCGGAGCGGCATTCTCTATATTTCCGAAACGGAGCAGGACGTCGCCAACCGCGATGCCTGGCTCGCGCTTGCGAAACCCCATGGCGTCGACAGCCGCCAGCTCACCGCCGACGAGACCCGGGAGCGTATGGCCGGGGCGGCGATCCGCTACAAAGGCGCGCTCTATACGCCCAGCGACGGCCGAGCGGAGCCGCAGAAGGCCGTTCCCGCAATCGCGGCCGGAGCACGCCGAGCCGGCGCACATATCGTTACCGGCTGTGCGGTGCGGGGGGTTGAGAAGAGTGCGGGTCGGGTAAGCGCCGTCGTCACCGAAAAGGGCCGCATCGAAACCTCGACGGTGGTGCTTGCGGGCGGCGCCTGGTCGCGGCTCTTCTGCAAGGGCCTCGGCATTCGGCTGCCGCAGCTAAAAGTGCGCAACACCGTGCTCAGGACCGCTCCGGTCGAGGGCGGCCCGGCCGGCGCAGGCGCAACGGCGACTTACGCCTATCGCAAACGCCTCGACGGCGGCTACACGATCGCCACCGCGGGTGCCAATCTGCATCCGCTCGTGCCGGACACCTTGGCATTCTTCCGCGATTTTCGCGCGGCGAGAAGGGCCGAGGGCGAGGCCGTGCAGGCGGGCTTGAGCGCCCAGAGCTGGCGCGAGCTTTTCGAAATCGCATCCGTGCCCCTCGATCGGCCCGGCGCCTTCGAGCGCCACCGCATCCTCGATCCTCGGCCCGATCCGAAATCCGTACTCAAGGCATTCGAGGAAGCAAGAAAAGCTCTTCCGAAGCTGCGTACCGTCGAGCCGGTTCAGATCTGGGCCGGCCTGATCGATGTCACGCCGGACGTCGTCCCGGTCATTTCGCACGCGAAAGAGGTGCCGGGCCTCGTCATCGCCACCGGCTTCTCCGGTCACGGCTTCGGCATCGGCCCCGGGGCCGGACATCTCGTCGCCGATCTCGTCACCGGAGATCCGCCCATCGTCGATCCCTCCGAGTTCCGCCTTTCGCGCTTTTCCGACGGCAGCCCGATAGAGATCGCGCCACCGGTCTGAAGGCCGGGTCGCCCGCCCGCCTCACGAAAGAAAATTGCCCGCCGCCGGCGCCGGCACCGGCCCGGCGTTCGGTGCCGCATGCGTGCCGGCACGAATCTGTCTTTCTTCGCGCAGCAGCCGGGCGCGGCGGCGAAAGCGCTTCATCTGGCCCCTGACTCGTGGCAGTCTGTGCCCATATCCTGTCGGGAGAGCGGGATGCCGTATCGGTATGGCAGGCGGGGCGGAGGACACCCCAGGCGCCAGCCGGGAACCGCCGGGCGGCGGCGCCGTTCTTCCGGGAATGGAGTTGCGCGACGCGCAATCCGGAAGGGAGGCCGGAATCCGCATGGATGAATTCAGCCGATTGAGCCTGCATGTCCCCGAACCGGCCGTCCGGCCGGGCGATCTGCCCGATTTCTCCAACGTGAAGATACCGAAGGCGGGCTCGGTGCCGCGGCCGGAAGTCGATGTGGACCCGGAGGAGATCCGCGACCTCGCCTATTCGATCATCCGGGTTCTCAACCGCGAGGGCGAGGCAGTCGGCCCCTGGGCCGGTTTTCTTTCCGACGAGGAGCTGCTGAGGGGTCTCAGGCACATGATGTTGCTGCGCGCCTTCGACGCGCGCATGCTGATGGCGCAGCGCCAGGGCAAGACATCCTTCTATATGCAGCATCTCGGCGAGGAGGCGGTGAGCTGCGCCTTCCGCAAGGCGCTTCGCAAGGGCGACATGAATTTTCCGACCTACCGCCAGGCGGGGCTCCTGATTGCCGACGACTACCCGATGGTCGAGATGATGAACCAGATCTTCTCGAACGAACTCGATCCCTGCCATGGTCGGCAGCTGCCCGTCATGTACACTTCCAAGGAGCACGGCTTCTTCACGATCTCGGGCAACCTCGCCACTCAATATGTCCAGGCCGTCGGTTGGGCCATGGCATCCGCCATCAAGAACGATACGCGGATCGCCGCCGGCTGGATCGGCGACGGCTCGACCGCCGAGTCGGATTTTCACTCCGCGCTGGTCTTCGCTTCCACCTACAAGGCGCCCGTCATTCTCAACATCGTCAACAACCAGTGGGCGATCTCCACTTTCCAGGGCATCGCCCGAGGCGGTTCCGGCACCTTCGCCGCAAGGGGCCTGGGCTTCGGCATTCCGGCGCTCAGGGTGGACGGCAACGATTACCTGGCCGTCTATGCGGTGGCGCGCTGGGCGGCCGAGCGGGCGCGGCTCAATCTCGGTCCGACGCTGATCGAATACGTGACCTACCGCGTCGGCGCCCATTCGACTTCCGACGATCCGAGCGCCTATCGCCCGAAAACCGAATCGGAAGCCTGGCCGCTCGGCGACCCGGTCCTGCGCCTGAAGAAACACCTGATCCTACGCGGCGCCTGGTCGGAAGAGCGGCATGCGCAGGCGGAGGCGGAAATCATGGACGAAGTGATCCAGGCGCAGAAGGAAGCGGAACGCCACGGAACGCTGCATGCCGGCGGCAGGCCGTCGGTGCGGGATATCTTCGAAGGTGTCTATGCAGAGATGCCGCCGCATATCCGCCGTCAACGGCAGAAGGCGGGGTACTGACATGGCCAGAATGACGATGATCGAAGCGGTGCGCAGCGCCATGGACGTCTCGATGGCGCGCGACGAAAATGTGGTCGTCTTCGGCGAGGATGTCGGTTATTTCGGCGGCGTTTTCCGCTGCACCCAGGGGCTTCAGGCGAAATACGGCAAGACGCGCTGCTTCGATACGCCGATCAGCGAGTCCGGTATCGTCGGCACGGCCATCGGCATGGCCGCCTACGGGCTGAAACCGTGCGTCGAGATTCAGTTTGCCGACTACATGTATCCCGCTTACGACCAGCTCACGCAGGAGGCCGCGCGGATCCGCTACCGCTCGAACGGCGACTTCACCTGCCCGATCGTCGTGCGCATGCCGACGGGCGGCGGCATCTTCGGCGGCCAGACCCACAGCCAGAGCCCGGAGGCGCTCTTCACCCATGTTTGCGGGCTGAAGGTCGTCGTGCCTTCGAATCCCTATGACGCCAAAGGCCTGCTCATCTCGGCGATCGAGGATCCGGATCCCGTGATGTTCCTGGAGCCGAAGCGGCTTTATAACGGCCCCTTCGACGGCCACCACGAACGCCCGGTCACGGCCTGGTCCAAGCACGAACTCGGCGACGTTCCGGATGGCCACTATGCGATCCCGATCGGCAAGGCCGAGATACGCCGCAAGGGCTCAGGCGTGACTGTTATCGCCTATGGTACGATGGTGCACGTGGCGCTCGCGGCAGCCGAGGAGACCGGTATCGACGCGGAGGTGATCGATCTGCGCAGTCTGTTGCCGCTCGACCTCGAGACGATCGTGCAATCCGCGAAGAAGACCGGGCGGTGCGTGGTCGTGCACGAGGCGACGCTGACCTCGGGATTCGGTGCCGAGCTCGCCGCTCTCGTTCAGGAGCATTGTTTCTATCACCTCGAGTCTCCGGTCGTCCGGGTAACGGGTTGGGACACGCCCTATCCGCACGCGCAGGAGTGGGATTATTTCCCCGGTCCGGCACGCGTCGGGCGTGCGCTCGCCGAAGCGATGGAGGCCTGACCGGTGGGTGAATTCATCATCAAGATGCCGGATGTCGGCGAGGGTGTCGCGGAGGCCGAGCTCGTCGAGTGGCATGTGAAGCCCGGCGATCCGGTGCGCGAGGATATGGTGCTCGCCGCCGTCATGACCGACAAGGCCACGGTCGAAATCCCCTCGCCAGTCACCGGCAAGGTCCTGTGGCTCGGAGCGGAAGTCGGCGACACGGTTGCGGTGAAGGCGCCGCTGGTCAGGATCGAGACCGCCGGCGAGGCGGGCGATGCTGTCCCGGACAGCGTCCCGGAGGCGCTGGCCGAAAACGTGCTGGACGAGCCCGTCGCCGTCTCCTCCCGGCCTGCGGCCAAGGCGCCGCCGCAGCCCGAAAAACCTGCACCGAGAACCGCGCCGGCGCCGCGCGAAACGACGGATATTTCGCCAAGGCCACTCGCCTCCCCGGCGGTGCGGCTGCGCGCCAGAGAGAGCGGCATCGATCTCAGGCAGGTGGCCGGCACCGGGCCGGCCGGCCGGATCACCCATGAGGATCTCGATCTCTTCATCAGCCGCGGCGCCGGGCCGCTGCCGGCTCAGGCCGGCCTCGTCCGCAAGACCGCCGTCGAGGAGGTCAGGATGACCGGCCTCAGACGCCGGATCGCCGAAAAGATGTCGCTCTCCACCTCACGCATCCCCCACATCACCTATGTGGAAGAGGTGGACATGACGGCGCTCGAGGATCTGCGCGCGACGATGAACCGCGACCGCAAGCAGGAGCAGGCCAAGCTCACGATCCTGCCTTTCCTGATGCGCGCGCTGGTGAAGACCGTCGCCGAGCAGCCCGGCGTCAACGCCACGTTCGACGACCATGCCGGCGTCATTCACCGCCACGCTGCCGTCCATATCGGCATCGCCACCCAGACGCCCGCCGGGCTGACCGTCCCGGTGGTGCGCCATGCCGAGGCGCGCGGGATATGGGACTGCGCGGCCGAGCTCAACCGGCTGGCGGAGGCGGCCCGCACCGGAACGGCGACGCGCGACGAGCTTAGCGGCTCGACCATCACCATCTCCTCGCTCGGCGCCATCGGCGGAATCGCCACGACGCCGGTCATCAACCATCCGGAGGTGGCGATCGTCGGCGTCAACAAGATCGCCGTCCGGCCCGTCTGGGACGGCGCACAATTCGTCCCGCGCAAAATCATGAATCTCTCGTCGAGCTTCGATCACCGGGTCATCGACGGCTGGGATGCCGCGGTCTTCGTCCAGCGCCTGAAGACGCTGCTCGAAACGCCGGCGCTGATTTTCGTTGAAGGATAGGCATCCATGAAGGAAATCTCCTGCAAGCTCCTGGTTCTCGGTGCCGGACCCGGCGGCTATGTCGCGGCGATCCGCGCCGGCCAGCTCGGCGTCAACACGGTGATCGTCGAGAAAGCCAAGGCTGGCGGCACCTGTCTGAATGTCGGCTGCATTCCGTCGAAGGCGCTGATCCATGCGGCGGACGAATATCACAAGCTCCGCACGGCTGCCTCGGGCAAGAACCCGCTCGGCCTTTCGTTGAGTGCTCCGGCGATCGACCTCCGGCGAACGATCGCCTGGAAAGACGGCATCGTCGGACGGCTGAACGGCGGCGTCACGGGGCTCCTGAAGAAGGCGGGCGTCAAGGCGGTCATCGGCGAGGGACGCTTCGTCGACGGCAAGACGGTGGATGTGGAAACGGAAACCGGGCTTCAGCGCATTCGGGCGGAAGCGATCGTCATCGCGACCGGTTCGGCGCCGGTCGAGCTTCCCGACCTTCCCTTCGGCGGAAGCATTATTTCCTCGACTCAAGCGCTGGCGCTGACGGACGTGCCGCAGACGCTCGCAGTCATCGGCGGCGGCTATATCGGTCTCGAACTCGGAACCGCCTTTGCCAAGCTGGGCTCCAAGGTCACCGTGCTCGAAGCGCTGGACCGGATCCTGCCGCAATACGACGCCGACCTCTCAAAGCCGGTGATGAAGCGGCTCGGCGAACTCGGTGTGGAGGTCTTCACCCGCACCACGGCCAAACGGCTCTCCGCCGATCGGCGGGGCCTGCTTGCCGAGGAGAACGGCCGCGCCTTCGAGGTCCCGGCGGAGAAGGTTCTCGTCACCGTCGGCCGCCGGCCGGTGACCGACGGCTGGGGGCTTGAAGAGATCGATCTGGACCGGTCGGGCAGGTCCATCCGCATCGACGACCAATGCCGCACTTCGATGCGCGGCATCTATGCGATCGGCGATGTGGCCGGAGAGCCGATGCTTGCGCATCGGGCGATGGCACAGGGCGAAATGGTCGCGGAAATCGTCGCCGGTCATAAGCGCAGCTGGGACAAGCGCTGCATTCCGGCGGTCTGCTTCACCGACCCGGAAATCGTCTCCTCCGGCCTCTCGCCGGAAGAGGCGCGTGCTGCCGGCATCGACGTCAAGATCGGCCAATTTCCCTTCCAGGCGAACGGCCGCGCCATGACGACGCTGTCCGAGGACGGCTTCGTGCGGGTCATCGCCCGCGCCGACAATCACCTTGTCCTCGGTATCCAGGCTGTCGGCCATGGCGTTTCGGAACTGTCGGCGACTTTTGCGCTGGCGATCGAGATGGGTGCGCGGCTGGAGGACATCGCCGGCACCATCCATGCGCATCCGACGCAATCGGAAGCCTTCCAGGAGGCGGCCTTCAAGACGCTCGGGCACGCTCTGCATATGTGAGCGGCCCCGGCGTCCCAAGCCCCTCCCAATCGGTGGGAGGGCCTTGCCAGCGGAGCCCGGCGACCAGGCCTCAGCCCATCCGTTCCGACGCGTAGGAACCCGGGCTTGGCGGGAAGACGACGACGCGGTTGCCGTTGATGAAGCAGCGATGATGGATATGGGCGTGCACGGCGCGGGCCAGCACCTGGCTTTCCACGTCGCGGCCGATCGAGACGTAATCCTCGGCCGACTGCGCATGGGTGATGCGGGCGATATCCTGCTCGATGATCGGACCCTCGTCGAGATCGGCGGTGACGTAATGCGCCGTCGCGCCGATCAGCTTCACGCCGCGCTCATAGGCCTGCTTATAGGGGTTCGCCCCCTTGAACGACGGCAGGAAGGAGTGGTGGATGTTGATGATCTTCCCCGACATCTTCTTGCAGAGCGCATCGGAAAGCACCTGCATGTAGCGGGCAAGCACGATCAGCTCGGCGCCGGTCTGCTCGACGACGTCCATCAGCTGGGCTTCGGCCTTCGGCTTGTTCTCCTTCGTCACCTTGATGCAGTGGAAGGGGATGTCGTGGTTGACGACCACCTTCTGGTAGTCGAAGTGGTTGGAGACGACCCCGACGATGTCGATCGGCAAGGCGCCGATCTTCCAGCGGTAGAGAAGATCGTTCAGGCAATGGCCGAAGCGCGACACCATGAGCAGCACCTTCATGCGCTCCTCGGAATCACGGATCTCCATCGTCATCTCGAAGCGCTTGATCACCGGTTCGAAGCCTTCGCGCAGCTCTTCGAGCTTGGCGCCTTCCTGGCTGATGAAGGTGAGACGCATGAAGAACAGGCCCGTCTGGAAATCGTCGAACTGCGAGCTGTCGCTGATATAGCAGCCCTTTTCGGCGAGATAGCCGGTGATGGCGGCGACGATGCCGCGAGTGGATTTGCAGCTGACGGTCAGCACATAGCTTTTCATCGATGAATCTCTCGTTTTGAGGTGTTCCCACGCCCTTACACGGGCAGTCGCGCAAAAACTAGCTTGGCGATCTGCGGCCCGCCGATCCATTCGCGACATCGGCTTGGCGGAACAGGCCACACCGATGTGCGAATGACGAAATCGCATCCGAAACGGGGGTCAAGGTTTGGCGCGGTCGGGATGCGCCCTGCGGAAGGCGTCGATGGCGGCGCAGCGGCGATCTATGGCAACGATCCGCGGGCACGCCGAAAGATCGACATCCCAGCGCCGCGCATTGTAGACCTGCGGCACGAGGCAGAGATCCGCCATCGTCGGACGATCGCCATGGCAGAATTCACCGGTCGCGGGGCGGTCCAGCATACGCTCGAAGGCAGCGAGACCCTCGCCGATGAATTTCTGCATCCACTCGCGCCGCGCGGCCCCGCCGTCGCCCGCGCCCGCCATCACATGAGCGACGACGCCGAGATTGCAGACGGGATGGATATCCATCGCCACGGCATAGGAAAGCGCGCGGACGCGTTGCCGGTCGACGGGATGGGACGGGAGGAAACCCGTCCCATCCCGCGTCTCCGCAAGATATTCGATGATGGCGAGCGACTGGGTGAGGCGCTCTCCGTCGATGTCGAGCACCGGCACCAGTCCCTGCGGATTCCGGGCGAGATGCTCCGGCGCGCCATGAGCCTTTGCGAGCAGGTCGACCGGTACGGAGCGATAGGCTTCGCCGATCAGGTTGAGCGCGATCCGCACCCGGTAGCTCGCCGACGAGCGCCAATAGTCATAAAGCACGGTTTCGTTCGCCACACCCGTCTCCACGCTGTCCGACCTCATCCGCGCTCGTATTTTCCGACCTTCTGTTCGATCGCACCGAAAATCGAATGGCCGGTACGATCCTTCATCTCGATGCGGACGACATCGCCGAATTTCAGGAACTGCGTTTTCGGTGACCCGCCTTCGATCGTCTCGATCATGCGCAATTCGGCGATGCACGAATAGCCGGCCCCGCCCTCGGAAACCGGCCTGCCCGGCCCGCCCTCGAGCTTGTTGGAAACGGTGCCCGAGCCGATGATCGTGCCAGCCGAAAGCGGCCTCGTTCGCGCGGCATGCACGATCAGCTGCGGGAAATCGAAGGTCATGTCGATGCCGCCATTGGCCCGCCCGAAAGGCTCGCCATTGAGATCGACGTGGAGCGGCAGATGCAGCTTCCCGCCATCCCAGGCTTCGCCGAGTTCCTCCGGCGTCACGGCGACCGGCGAGAAGGCGGAAGACGGCTTCGATTGATAGAAGCCGAAACCCTTGGCGAGTTCTCCAGGAATGAGGCCGCGCAGGGAGACATCGTTGACGAGCATGACGAGGCGGATCGCGGCCCTTGCTTCCTCGAGCGTCGCGCCCGTGGGCACGTCGTCGACGATGACAGCAATTTCGCCTTCCATATCGATGCCCCAGGCATCGTCGGCCATAAGGATCGGATCGCGTGGGCCGAGGAAACTGTCGGAACCGCCCTGATAGATCAGCGGATCGGTCCAGAAACTTGCCGGCATCTCGGCATTGCGCGCCTTTCGGACGAGCTCGACATGATTGACATAGGCCGAACCGTCCGCCCACTGAAAGGCGCGCGGCAGCGGCGAGGCTGCGTCGTGCTCATGGAATCGCATGGTCGGCTGCGCTCCGGTCTCGATCCCCTCGGCGACGCGCTCCAGCCGCGGACCCGCATGCGCCCAGTCGTCAAGCGCCGCCTGCAGCGTGCGGGCGATATGACCGACCTCCGAGCAGCGGGTCAGATCTTTCGAGACCACGACGAGCTTGCCGTCGCGGGTGGAATCTTTCAGCGTTGCGAGTTTCATAGAGTGGTGTTCCCGATGCGTTGTTGATTCTCGCCGGGGCGGCGCGGATATTGCAGCATGTCACGGTTCGGCGGCGGAAGTCACTTGATTCCCGGCGTGCCGTCGAATTTCCGTTCGAGGCCGGACCAGCAATCCATGTAGTCGTCCTGCAGAGTCTCGAGCTCTGCCGCAAACGTCGTCAGCTGCTGGGGGAAGCGGGTCTCGAACATGAATGCCATGGTGTTGTCGAGCTTCACCGGCTTCAGCTCGCCGTTCGACGCCTTCTCGAAGCCGGAGAAGTCCGGTCCGTGCGCCAGCATCATGTTGTGCAGGCTCATGCCGCCCGGAACGAATCCTTCCTCCTTGGCGTCGTAGCGCCCGTAGATCAGCCCCATGAACTCGCTCATGATGTTGCGGTGATACCAGGGCGGGCGGAACGTATGCTCGGCGACCAGCCAGCGGGGCGGGAATAGGACGAAGTCTACATTGGCCGTCCCCTCCTCTCCGGAAGGGGCCGTCAACACCGTGAAGATGGACGGATCGGGATGGTCGAACAGGATCGCGCCGACCGGCGAGAAGGTCTTGAGGTCGTATTTGTAGGGCGCGTAATTGCCGTGCCAGGCGACGACGTCGAGCGGCGAATGGCCGATCTCGACCATATGGAAGGAGCCGCACCACTTCACCTGTACCCGGCAGGGCGTTTCCTTGTCCTCGTAGGCGGCGACCGGCGTCTTGAAGTCGCGCGGATTGGCGAGGCAATTGGCGCCGATCGGGCCGCGATCCGGGAGCGTGAACTTCGCGCCGTAATTCTCGCAGATGTACCCGCGCCAGACCTTCTCCTCTCCGAGGCGCGTGACCTTGAACATCATGCCGCGCGGTACGAGGCAGATTTCCGACGGCTCGACCTCCATCCTGCCGAGTTCGGTGAAAACCTGGATCGCGCCCGTTTCCGGAACGATCAGCAGCTCGCCGTCGGCGTTGAAAAAGTAGTCGTCCACCATGTCGGCATTGAAGGCATAGGCATGCGCGGCCATGCCGGCTTGCGTCAGCGCGTCGCCCGCCGTCGTCATGGTGCGGATGCCTTGAAGAAAGGTCAGGCTCTCCGGGGGCGCCGGCAAAGGACTCCAGCGCAACTGCCCGAGCGCCAGGGAATGCTCGCCCACATGCGGCGCCGTCTTCCAATGCGGATAGTCGATCTTGCGGAAACGCCCGGTGTGGCGGACGCTCGGTCGGATACGGTAGAGCCAGGAGCGCTCGTTGGTGCCGCGCGGTGCCGTAAAGGGTGAGCCGGACAGCTGTTCGGCATAAAGGCCGTAATTGCATTTTTGCGGGCTGTTCTGCCCCTGCGGGAGCGCCCCGGGCAGGCTTTCCGTCTCGAAGTCGTTGCCGAATCCAGGCATATAGCCGGCTGTGCGCTGCTGACCCGAACCTACCCGCCGCTGTTTTTCCGCCTTCTCCAACATGGCTTGAGCCTCCTCTTCTCTTCGCTATATTAGTTACAATCGTAACTATCGATTTTGTAACTATCAAGGAAGGAAGGCCGTGGCCGAAGAGCGGTTCGAACTGGAGAACTTCCTGCCCTATCGGCTGAACCGGGCGGCGGAATTCGTCGCCTTGCGCTTTGCCGCACAATACAAAGCGCGTTACCAGCTGACGCGGCCGGAATGGCGAACGCTTGCGGCACTCGGCAGCTCCCGCCGCAGCATGACGGCAACCGAAATCGGCGCGCACTCCGCCATGCACAAGACGAAAGTAAGCCGCGCGGTCTTCAGCCTCGAGCAGCGCCGCTGGTTGAAGCGCGAGCAGGACGGACGAGACCGCCGTTTCGAGCATCTGGCGCTGACGCCGGCGGGCCGGCAGGCCTTTAGGGAGCTGACGGAGCTTGCGAGCGACTATCAAACGGAGCTGCATTCCGTGCTTGGGGCAGAGAATATGGAGGCGCTTTCGCAGGGCCTGGGCGCCGTGGAACGGGCGATGAACGATCTCTAGCGAGGCCCTTCCCTAGCGCTGCCGCCTACCCCTTCATACGCGCCGGTATCGGCAGACCCTCGAAGCTCTTGAGCGTCTCCAGCACGATCGATGTCTTGACGTGCTGGACGCTGTCATGCGGCAGGAGGACCTCGTTGACGAAGCGGGAGAGCCCGGCAAGATCCGGCGTCACGACGCGCAGGTGATAGTCCATTTCGCCGGTCAGCGCATAGGCCTCCAGCACTTCCGGCAGAGCCGAGACGAGATTGGCGAAACGCTTGGCATTGTCGCGGTTATGCGTGGCCAGCGTGACCGAAATCACCACCATCAGATCAAGCCCCAGCTTCTGACGGTCGATCTGCGCCTGATAGCCGGTGATGAACCCTTCCGCCTCCAGGCGCGTACGCCGGCGCGAACATTGCGACGGAGACAGCGCGACGCGCTCGGACAATTCATTGTTGGTCAGATGACCATCGCGCTGCAGTTCACTCAGGATCTTGAGGTCGAATCCGTCAAGCAGCTCCATTCATGCACCCTCAAACCATTCTCTGCACAATTCATGCGCCGATCTTCGCGAATCGCGCAAGAATACAAGCACCATGCATCGGAACTGCGCCATAATCCAGCAGAGTTTGGAGGATAAGAGGAGACTGACGATGGGCCCGTTCCCCCATGACGCACCGCCGCCGGCGATTTCGGCGGAAAACCCCGCCGGGACGGACGGTTTCGAGTTTGTGGAGTTCGCCCACCCGGAGCCGGAGAAGCTTGCGGAGCTCTTCGGCCGCATGGGCTATTCGCCGGTCGCCAGGCACAAGACCAAGGACATCACCGTCTGGCGGCAGGGCGATATCAACTATGTCCTGAACGCGGAGGCCGGATCGCATGCCATGCGCTTCGTTGGCGAGCACGGGCCCTGCGCCCCGTCGATGGCCTGGCGCGTCGTCGACGCGAAGCATGCCTTCGAACATGCCGTTGCCAAGGGCGCCGAAGGCTATACCGGCAGCGACAAGTGCCTGGACGTGCCGGCGATCGTCGGCATCGGCGGCTCGCTTCTCTATTTCGTGGAAACCTACGGCGAAAAGGGATCAGCCTACGACGCCGAGTTCGAATGGCTGAGCGAGCGTGATCCGAAGCCGGCCGGAGTCGGCTTCTACTATCTCGACCACCTGACCCACAACGTCTATCGCGGCAACATGGACAAGTGGTGGGCGTTCTATCGCGAACTGTTCAATTTCAAGCAGATCCATTTCTTCGACATCGATGGCCGCATCACCGGCCTCGTCAGCCGGGCGATTACCTCGCCCTGCGGCAAGATCCGCATTCCCCTGAACGAATCGAAGGACGACACGAGCCAGATCGAAGAATATCTGAAGAAGTACAAGGGCGAAGGCATCCAGCACATCGCCGTCGGTACCGAGGCGATCTACGATGCGACCGACAAGCTCGCCGCAAACGGTCTGAAGTTCATGCCGGGGCCGCCGGAAACCTATTATGAAATGTCCCATCAGCGTGTTCACGGACACGACGAGCCGATCGACCGGATGAAGACACACGGCATCCTGATCGATGGCGAGGGCGTGGTGAATGGCGGCATGACGAAGATCCTGCTGCAGATCTTCTCGCGAACGGTGATCGGTCCGATCTTCTTCGAATTCATCCAGCGCAAGGGCGACGAAGGCTTCGGCGAGGGCAATTTCCGCGCATTGTTCGAATCGATCGAAGCCGACCAAATCCGGCGCGGCGCCCTTGGCCACGAGGCCGCGGAATAGCGGCTGCGCCGCAGAGACGCCGCGCGGCAGCCCGCGCGTCAAGGCCTGTTGAGATTCCGGCCACCCGCCGCCGCTTGCTTGATCGCCTTATCCCTGTGCTCGTCACAGGAATCCAACCAGACCAAGTCCTTGGGCTGAAAGAACGCTTCCCGCGCCGCGGACGCGGCGCTGCTGGATCCCTGTGACGAGCACAGGGATGAGGGTCGAGAGGGTGCAGCCCCTCGCCGCGCTTCATAAACCGTGAAGATAGCGAGGCGGAAGGTCGCGGGTCAGGCCCGTGTACAGCGTCCCGCTTCGCTTCGATGCGAGATGTAGACGTCGTCTTTCATTGCTGCACGGGTTGACCATTCCCTCGCATATTCGCAAGCGAAAGTCGTAGTCGCCGCACGTCCCTGTCCCCCTCATTCCTGTGCTTGTCACAGGAATCCAGCCAGGCCAAGTCGTTGGGCTGAAAGAACGCTTTCCGCGCCGCAGACGTGGCGCTGCTCTCATCCCGATGACAAGCACAGAAAAGTTCCCTACAGCGCCGCGCGTCTTATCAGACGCGCAAAGGTGGCTATTAGCACCTTGGACTGCTCAAGGCTCTGACGGTCAGTTGCGCCAGCGCGTCGGCGACGGCGTGCGGGAAGGGCCCACGCCTCCGTCGTTTCTGAAATAGCGGGAGGCCGCCTCGGTGCGATTGCGCACGTTCATCTTCTTGTAGATGTTGCGCACATGCACCTTGACGGTGTTTTCGGACAGTCCGAGGCGATCTGCGATGATCTTGTTCTGCGTGCCCATGCAGATGAGATCGAGGATCTGGATTTCGCGTGTCGTGAGGACGACCTGGCCAAATCCTTTCCCGCGCTCCGGATCGACGCCTTCAGAGGCCGTCTCGTCCTGGGTGGCGAGGTCCCGCTCTCCAGGATTCTTCGGCGCAAGGCGCCTGAGCAGTGCGGCGGGAAAATGTTCGCCGCCCTTCATCAGGAGGTCGATGGCGGTAAGGCAAACGTCGAGGTGGAGATTCAGGGGCAACACGCCGTGGATCATCCCCTCCTCGACCAGATGCGAAACCGACGCGTCGATCCCTTCCGCGTTTTCGACCAGCAGACCGACGGCCGCTTTCGGGTGGAACTCATGAATCATCCTGATGATCGATGGAAAGTTCGCCATGGGCACGCGGTAGAGCATGACCAGCGTCACACCTACGAGGTTGCCGTCCAGAAGGCTGTCGGCGTCCGAAAGCCGCACCACTTCCTGGTCCTGAAAGCGTGCGCCGATCGCCTGGGTCAGACACTCGGCGAAGAGGTCCGTCCTGGCTAACATGACTATTTTGCTTTTTTTCGGTAAAACACTTTTGCTGTCTTCGAACCCGCCCAACCCCGAACTCGCACGATACATTATCCCCTCCTCGGACTTCCCCTTGGTTTTTACGGGTTTTTTACCCATGGTGGAGAAAGGCCCGCGTTGTGAAAATTGCTTGGATTAAAAAAATTTCTCGAAAAAAAGAATTTATATTGGCTAATGTATCGTAAATATGGGGGATGTAAAACCGCCCAAAAGGATTAGGTGGCGGCCACAATCCTGTCTAAATCGTTCAAGAACGAACCAATTTTGGGCGAATCCGCGAAATTCGTGCCGGATCGGCGACGCCACTCGCGCCTTTCGCCGTACCCTCGCTTTTGAGGGGTGCACCGCACCCTGCGCTCGTCAGACCCGGATGGTCTTCGTAGTAACTCGGACAAGTATTCGCCACTCCGCCCGACGAGGTCGATACTCACATCGGGTTATCGCGAAGGTAATGCGGGCGCGGCCAAATCGGTCGATCGTGTGCTGAGGCAGATGTCCGACGCACTTTCCGCCAAGGAACCCTGCAGCCGGCCTTCGCTCAGCAATCCAAGCGTGCCGGGGCAAACGAACTGCACATTTGAGATCGCGATTGTCGAGTATTTTCAGTCGTTTATCTGAGCGCCTCGATCGAGGTACATGCGCAGGCATGGCGAGTCGATCGCGAGCTGCACTCGAAACGAGTGCGTCGGTTGCCGCGCAGCGAATATTGAGCGACAAATCCGAGACGGGCCGGTGCCGAGTCTCATAACCACAATAGGTAGCTTTCACTCGACTGCGTTCCAGATCACACTCCAATGGTCGCACCAACATTCTGTGCGTCTTCGATCATTGTTTCGCGTAGAAGATCGGAAATATAGATACTTACGTTTATATGACAAATATTATGACTATTCGTTACCATACGTAGGAATTTAGGCGCTTTGTATCGCGCTGAAATGATATTGCAAGCAGAGACGGAACATTCATTTCCGCTAAACCGCCAAAAGAGCCAGCGCCTCAAGAATCCTATAAAAGATGAAGGGTTTCGGTGCTGGCTCCCCCTCTTATGAGGAAGTGCTTATGCCCGATTCCTCACAGAAGAATCTTGGGCTCCACGACAACTTCAGTGCCGATGACGAGCTGAAGACGGGTGCGCTTGCCGATGGCGTAGCGATGAACACGTCCAGCAGGTCGGTTGCCGGTGGCAGCACCAGTCTCACCGAGACCGCCGGGGGTGACTTTGCCTTCTCCCTCGGCGATGGCTTTTCCTTTTCCCTGAATGTCGACAATGTTCTGGGCAACGGCGCCAGCATCTACGAAGCCGGGTTCAGCCTGGCCCAGGCCAATAGCCTGGCTGATCAGGACCGCGCTTATGACGTCGGCAAGAGCGGCAATACCGATCCCGGCACAGGCAGCGGAGAACCTGGTGGCGACGGCCTCACCACGGACGGTTGGGATCTCAAGGGCGACGAGGGTGCATCCCACCCCTCGACGGAGACGCCGCCAGGCCAGGCAAGTCCGGACTTCCACCACGAAATCGTCCAGGGCGCGAACCTTCTCAGCAACGCCGACGTCAGCACCACCGTTGGCGATCCGGGCGTGACCCCGGCGGGGTCGGATAGCGACCTTGAATGAACGACCGGATGCACCGGCCGTGCTGGATATCGACCGCGGGCGAAAGCCAGCACGTTTCCTTCAATCGTATCCGTTTGAAGAAAAAATGAGGTTTAAGGCACCCTTTGCTGCGGAAAGGGGAAGGATCGGACGATGCATTCGGAGAAGATCAACGAGATCGTTGCGCATTTCATAGGGCTGTTCAACACGGCGATCGATGACGCGCGTATAAGATTTGAATACCTGC
Organism: Sinorhizobium sp. KGO-5; assembly: GCF_036245905.1. NCBI lineage: Bacteria > Pseudomonadati > Pseudomonadota > Alphaproteobacteria > Hyphomicrobiales > Rhizobiaceae > Sinorhizobium > Sinorhizobium sp. KGO-5. The sequence continues at coordinate 98,422 of NZ_BDIZ01000001.1, read as the reverse complement.
AGGGATATGAAACCCCGAAGACTGCGCAAAAGGACGACTCCGACTACGTGCAGTCGCCTGATTTCCGGTCTGACTTCGCGTTGAAAAGCTACGATCCCGAGATCTCCTACGAACTCCGGGCTTACGACATTGCCCGGCTCGACTCCGCCGATCATGCCGCCCCGTCACGGCATCACCTCGACCAACCGGCCGCCGCAGCGCAAGCCGGACAGGTGGATGCCCGGTCCAGGGAGGACCACGGCATCTCCGGCAACGGCCCCGAGGCCACGGATACGATGCCTCCTGCGGGTCCCGACCCGGGCTTCAGCCATATCTATCAGGCAAGCACCCTCCATGACGACGATGTCGTGAACCTGACCGGAATGCTTGGGGAGCCGCGCAACCTGACGCATGTGGACCAGACGCTCGAAGGCTTTCTCGCGGAAGCCCTTGAAGCCTCGCCCTTCGCGCAGATCGGCGCCGCCGAAGCGCCCGCCTCTTTCGCCGCGGTGGCTGCGAAACTTGAAGCACTTGCCTCCCTGGCGGGCGCCAGCCAACAGGCCGTTCCGCCCGCGCCCGCGACAGGCGGACCGGAAAACCTTCCGCAGGCCGCCTCTCCGGACGAATTGGTGAAGAACGAGGCGGGCGATGCCGTTCTCATCGCAGAACGCATCGAGGGCACCTATGTCAACGGCACCCGCGCCGACGCCGCGCCGGAACTGCGCGACAACCTTCCGGGGCGAGAGCACACTGCTCACCCCGCCGGGACGCCTCTAGCCAAGCCGCTCCAGAACGGCGACCTCGACATCCATGCGGGAACCAATGTCGTCGCCAATGTTGCCAGCGTCGTCGGCGCTGTGGAGGCCCCACCCGTGACCGCCGTGATGGGTGACTACCATCAAATCGATGTCATCTCGCAATCCTACGTCTATGCCGACAGGGACACGCTCGACGGCGCGATCTCCGGTACATGCGCGACGATGACCACGACCGTCGCACTGAACATAGCAAGCTTCGGTGGCGGAGAAACCGGGGCATGCCTGCCCCAGGAAGCGGAGATTCCGGCCGAATCTTCGACATTCCCGACAAGCTGGCGCGTGAACGTCGTCGAAGGCGATCTTTCCATCGTCCATTGGGTCGAGCAGTACAACTTCGCCAGCGACAATGACAGCCTGACCGTTACCAGGACGGGTGCGGAGACGACCGTGCTCAGCGGCGGCAACACGGCAGTGAACGTCGCGTCGTTTCTCGGCATTGCCGAGCACTACGATCTGATCCTCGTCGGCGGCCGCCTGGTCGATCTCGACATCATCAGCCAGATCTCCATCCTCTACGACAATGACGAGATCGCAGGCGTATCCGCCGGCAAAGGCATCGCGCTGGACACCGGCGGCAATCTCGTCTGGAACATGGCCTCGATCGGAAACGTGAGCTCCGGCGTCCGCTTCGAGGCGATGCCGGACTACTTTCATGAGGCCGCCGACCAGATGCACGAGGGCGACGGCACATTGCCGGACGAACTCCTGCGCGACAATGCTTTCGAAGGCTATGCCGACCTGCACATCCTGTTCATCACCGGCAATCTCTATGACGTCACGATCGTCCAACAGGTCAGCATTCTCGGCGACGCCGACGCCGTCTCGTTTGCCGCGGGCAAGTTGCTCGAAGACGGACCGGAGGCCTCGGTCGCGGTGCATACGGGAAACAATGGCGTCTTCAATGTCGCGGAGATCATCGACTCCGGCGGGACGACCTATGTCGGCGGCGAGACCTATTCCGACGCAGTGCTCATCCAATCGGGAATAGTCGACGGAATGCCGGACCTTCAGCGGGACAGTGACGGTCTGACGACCGAACTCATCGCCTTTATCGGCGAGGATACGGCGCCGCAGGGCGGAGACATGGACGGCGATCACGGCACCGACCTGTCCGGCAGCCAGTGGAGCGACGTCATGCATACGATACTGGCTTGAAGCCGATCCGCTTCGAGCTCTTAGGGTTGCACAGCTTCGAACGGAGATCCGTTGGACGGTCCTGACCGAAACGACTTCAAGGGCCAAGCGCAGGGGAGCGAGCATGAACGACATGTCGAAGTGGTATGCCGGGCGAGGCAAGCCGCAGCGCCAGGATGTCGCACGGCTGGAGCTGCCCGAGATAGCCGAAGCCGAGGCTGCGACACCCTTCGAAAGGCCGCCAGGGCCGAACGGAAAGGCAGACGCGGCAAGGTTCTCGGAGCGAAAGCAAGCATCGGCATCGGCCGATGCGTGCCGCGACGAGGGCGACGTTTCCAAGGTGGAAAGACGGCAGGCTCCGGGGCTGCCGCGAACAATCGAAAATGACCCGGGCCCGATGAAGCAGGACGACATTCGCCCGGTTGAACGCAGCGCAACAGGTGAAGGGCAAGCGAGCGAAGACGGCGGTGCCAGGAGCACGCTTCACAAGCGCATGGGACCGGCGAACTTCGCCGCCAGCCTGCACAACGGCATGGCCGCTGTCCGGCGCAACATGCTGATCGTCATCGCTTTCACTTTGGCCATCAACGTCCTCGTCCTGGCCATCCCGATCTATTTGTTCCAGATCTCCGATCGGGTCCTGACGAGCCGCTCGCAGGACACGCTGGTCATGTTGACGGTCGCCGTGCTCGGCGCCGTGGCGCTCCAAGTCATTCTCGACGCGATCCGCCGCTTCATCCTGATGCGCACCGCCGTCGAAATCGAGGTCCAGCTCGGCACACCGATCCTCAGTGCGGCAGCCCGGGCCTCGCTGCACGGAAGCGGCCGGGACTACCAGATATTGGGCGACCTGCAGCAGCTTCGCGCCTTCATCACCTCCGGCACGCTCACCGCTTTCCTCGACGCTCCACTGACACCGCTCTTCGTGGTCGTGGTCTACCTCATACAGCCACAACTCGGCATGATCGTCATCCTCTGTTGTACGGTTCTGATCGTCATCGCCTATCTCAATCAGAAGGCGACGACAAAACCATTCAGCGAAGCCAATGCCTCGCTCGGCCGGGCCAATTTCCATCTCGATTCGATGGCCCGCAACGCCCAGATCATCAATGCATTGGCGATGATTCCGGAAGCGGTGAGAATGTGGGGCCAGGAGACGGCGGCCTCGCTCAAGGCGCAGGTCTACGCCCAGGACCGTAACATAATCTTCACCGGCGCATCCAGGGCCGTGCGGATGTTCACCCAGGTGGCGCTTCTCGGCTGGGGAGCGCATCTGGCGATGGAAGGGCAACTGACCGGCGGCATGGTGATCGCCGCTTCGATCATTGCCGGGCGTGCGCTCGCGCCCGTCGAAGGAGCCATCGAGGGCTGGAACCAGCTCAATCACTCCCGCGCCGCCTATCAGCGCATCAGGCAGCTCTTGCTCACCTCGCCCTTGAACTTCCCGCGGCTGCGCCTGCCGAAGCCGGAAGGCAGGCTCGACGTCGAGCGCATCCTCTTCGTCCCGCCGCCGCAGAAGCGGGTGATCCTGAACGGCATCTCCTTTTCGCTGGCAAAGGGGGAATCGCTTGCGGTCATCGGCAATTCCGGCTCCGGCAAGACCACCCTCGGCAAGATGCTGGTCGGCTCGATCCTGCCCACATCCGGCAGTGTACGCCTCGATCTCATGGATCTGCGCAACTGGGATCAGCGCCAGTTCGGCGAAAGCATCGGCTACCTTCCCCAGGACGTTCAGCTCTTTCCAGGAACGATCAAGGCCAATATCTGCCGCATGCGCGAGGATGTGGACGACGGCATGGTTTATGAGGCGGCGGTGCTCGCCGACGTGCACGAACTGATCGCAACCTTTCCGCAGGGCTACGAGACCGTGGTCGCCGCTGACGGCACCCCGCTGTCGGGCGGTCAGAAACAGCGCATAGCTCTGGCGCGCGCCTTCTTCGGCAATCCGAAATTCGTCGTCCTCGACGAGCCGAATTCGAACCTCGACAGCAATGGCGAGGCCGCACTTGCCCGCGCGCTGGTGCATGCGAGGAAGGAGGGCATCACCACCGTCACCATCACGCAGCGCCCTGCTCTCCTGCAATGTGTCGACAAGATCATGGTGCTGCACGAAGGCACCGTGGCGATGTTCGGCGCCCGAAACGAGGTGCTCGCCGCGCTTGGCGCAAAGGCCGAAGGCGACCGCGGGCAATCCCGCATTCACGGAGACTGACGATGCAAAGCGACAGGCGGAGCACCGAACCTCGAAATCCGGCGGAGTGGTATGCCGAGGTCCCCCGGTCGATCCGGCTCCACAGTCTGGTTGGCCTGGCGCTGATCGCGATCTCCTTCGGCGGCTTCGGCTACTGGGCTTTCGCGGCACCGCTCGCCGCGGCAATCATCGCCCAGGGAAGCTTCGTCGCCAACGGCAACAACAAGATCGTCCAGCATCTGGAGGGCGGCATCATCGAGGAACTGCTGGTCGCCGAGGGCGACAAGGTCAAGGCCGGCGACATTCTCGTGAAGCTCGATCAGACGGTCGCCCGGGCCAACGCCCGTATGCTCAACCTCAAGCGCCTCCGCCTGGAGGCAGTCGTCGGGCGGCTGAGGGCGGAGGCGGTGGGCGAAGATGCCTTCAGCGTACCCGAAATCGTCGCCCGGCAGGCCGACGACCCCGACATTCGCGCCATCATGGAAAGCCAGAACGTCAATTTTCAGAGCAAGAAGATCAAGCTGCGCGACCAGCTGAACCTGATCGACCAGAACATTCGTTCGCTTGAATTCCGGGCCAGGGGATACGCTCTGCAGCAGGCATCGTTCAACCGGCAGCTGGAGATTCTCAACGAGGAGCGGGAGGCCAAGAGCAAGCTCGCCGACAAGGGCCTGATCCGGCGCCCGGAACTCATGGCGTTGGACCGCGCGATCGCCGATGCGATCGGCGAGATCGGCCGGCTCGAATCCGAGGTCAAGGAGAGCTACACGCAGATAGACCGCTACCGACAGGAGGCGGTCATCGCCGTCAATACCAACAAACAGGCGGCGCTCGACGGCCTCGAAGCGGCCGAGGCCGATCTCGACAGCGTACGCGAGCAGGTTCGGGAGGCGTCCGAAGTGCTCGGCCGCGCCACCATCCGTTCGCCTGTCGACGGCACCGTCGTACGCAGCTATTTCCACACGGCCGGTGGCGTCATCGCAAGCGGAAAGCCGATCATGGAGATCCTGCCGGCCAATGTGCCGCTGATCATCGAGGCGCAGCTGCTGCGCACCGCCATCGATCAGCTCAAGGTCGGCGAAGATGCCACGATCCGGCTTTCGGCACTCAACCGCCGCACGACGCCGGTGCTGAAAGGCAAGGTCTTCTACGTCTCGGCGGATTCGATCGAGGAGGAAGTAGCCGGCGGCCAGCAGCGCGACGTCTATATCGTGCGCGTCGAAGTGCCGGCGAGCGAGATCGGACGCATCCACGGCTTTCACCCCGTGCCCGGAATGCCGGCCGAAGTGTTGATCACCACATCGGAGCGCACCTTCTTTGAGTATCTGACGAAGCCCATCACAGACAGCATGTCGCGCGCGTTCAAGGAGACCTGAATGCAGGACGTCTATGGAAGCCGGTTTCGATCGGCGGAATATGCAAGTGCGCAAATCCGGTTCCGGCGCATCATTCTCGGGACCGCTTGGAGATCGCCATGGCGGCTGCACAGGATGTGCTTTTGCTCGTTGGTCGCCTGAACTACGTGTGGACCAACACCGAAAGCCTGCTCATCTACGTGATCGCCCACCTTCTGGGGGTGGAAAAGGACGCGGCCATCGTCGTTTTCCTGACGCTGAATACGACGCGCGCCCGAATCGATCTGACAGAGCGCCTGGCGAAGCTGCCGCGGATCCCGGCGGCGACTCGCGACGAGGTGCTCGCCATTACCGTGCGGCTGAAGCAGCAATCGAAGATGCGCAACAAGTACAATCATTGCATCTACTCCGTCGACGAGCAGGGCGAGATTTCGAGCACGCAGTTGATGCGGCTCGTCGAAGGCGAGAAGGACGTGCGCTACGGCAAGGTCGAGCAGCTCGATGCCCGCGAGTTGGCGCGTCTCGACAATGCGGTTCGCGAGATCACCGATATCAGCAGACGTCTGTGGACGTTCATTCGATCGAGGCCGAACTTCGACGAGCGCTCGATATAGGGGAGCAGCCGAATACCGGCACTCGGTAGTTGTCCTGCGCAGTTGGACGGTGTATACTGAACAGAAGCATTATTGTATTCAATTATTCACTAACGTAACGATTTTGGCGCGTATCGAGTATATTGCCGCAAAGAGACGACAATGACAGTCCACGTTATCGACTGCATCGAAGAATTTAAAAAAAATCATAGAAACTGGAACAAGATATATCGTTCAGATCCGGAAGCGCACGCTTTTCTCTCCTGGCCCTGGCTGCAGGAATACCTTCCGCACCGCGAGAGGTGGCTCATTCTGGCCTGGAAACACCGCGCCGCCGGAAAACGGTACGACGCGTTCCTGCCGCTCGAGCTGGCGACCTCTCAGGACGAGGACACGGGTCTCTTCGTCGACGAAATTCTGATGATCGGCAATCACGGAACCGGACGCACCGGCTTTCTCTGCGCACCTGGCCTTGAAAGCGAGGCGGCGGACGCATTCGCCGGCATCCTCGCGTCCGAAAACTGGACAAGCATCCGGTTCGACCGCTGCGGCGCGGCCTCGGCGCGGCTCGAACGGTTGCTCGATGCCTTTCCCGAAGGGGAGTTTGCGCGCGTCGACCCCGCCGACGAGGGAGAGAGGATCGACGCCTGCGGGCGTCGCCTCCGCAGTATGCTTCTCAGAACCCTCACGGGCAGGAACCTGCGCGACTGCCTCAATCGCCGCAGCCTGGGCATCGTCTTGGAGCGGGCGGTGGCGCTGCACGCCTTCGGCGACTTCGACGGAGCCGAAGCGGGCTATCGGCAGTTGATCCGCACCGTTCCGGGACATATCGAGGCGCGCTGTCGCCTTGCGCATCTCTTGAGCGACGTGGGCGAATATGGGGAGGCGGAGCATCTTTATCGCACTTTGCTGCCGGCAGTGCCGAACGCGGACGACGTTCTTCATTGGCTCGGCGACACGCAAATGGCGCAGGCATTCTACCGCAAGGCGGGCAAGACGTTTCAAGAGCTGCTTGCCCGCTACCCGCATCGAGGCATCCTGCGCTACAAACTCGCGGTCGCGCGCTTGGCTTCGGGCCAAAGGGATGCCGCTGTCGCCACCTTCCAGAGCTTCCACGACATCGTATCCGATGACGCGAACCACGTGCTCTGCAAGACGAGGGCACAGGAGATCCTGACCCGCCTGAGGGGTGTCGCCGGCATGGAGGAGCAGGATGAGGAGCAGGAGCAGGAGCCCGAGCCGGAGCAGGAGACGCAGGCGCAGGAGGATGCGATTCGGTTGACGGCAGCTGCGCAGCCGCTCCTGACACCTCTGCTGCCCGCGGGCTCATCCGCCCATCTGCATGCGAAACCGTCGACATATGGCTGGAAGGCCTCGAAATTGAAGCACTGAAACCGGTTCCTGTCCGCACCCCGCCACAGCGGCGCGTGCTGCCGGGGCGCGCGCAGTCGCTGCGGGATCTCGATCATGTTGATCGAATCCAACAGGTTGGAGCGGGATGCGGGCGGAAACGGCACACGCTTTTTCCGCATCCCGCTCAGCTTTAGGGACGCTTCTGAATGATCCCGTAGACGACGTTGCGGTTCGCACCGAACTGCACGCGCGCTTCGATGGCTTCCCTGTCGGCGCTGGCATGAATGATCTGCCACATGTCGAACTCCGATCGAAGCAGCAGCGCCCAGTTCATGAAGGTTTCCATGTAGCCGTCGACATGGATGTCGCGCGCGAAATTGGCAAAGAGGAAGACCCCGTTCGGCTTCAGCATTTCCAGGCATCTCCGGGTGAGCTTCACCGCCACCTTTTCGGTCAGGTAGTCGTAAAGCCCGGCGGCATAGATGAAATCGAACTGGCCGAGCTCCTGTGACCTGGTGAGAAGACTTTTGACCGACCCGTCGACTGCCTCGATGCGAGTTCCCGTGAAGTCGCGCGCGATCGAACCGACGCTCAGCGGATCCTGATCGAGGGCGACCCACCGTTTCAGGCTCCCCTCCCGCAAGGCTGCCGAGCGGTTGGCCTCACGCAGGTGCCCGGCGGCGATCGTCAGGATCTCGGCCTTCCCTCCCCGTGTCGCCGCGATCTCGTCGACATGGCGCGTCAGCAGGTCGCGCCGCTCCCGCACGGCCACCGAAGATGAGGCGTCCTTGGTGTAATCGTAGAGCGCTCGCCCGAGCGGCGTGGCCCTTGCCACATCCCCGGCAATGCTCGGATGTCCATAGATGAAGTCGAGCAACTGGGCATCGCCGGAATAACCCCGGGGCTTTTCGAACGACCAGCGCGTAAACGGGTCCTGCAGGAAGAAGTCCGACACCGTGTGATTCTGGATCAGTGGTATCAGCTCCTGCCAGACACTCGGCTGATATTTGTTGCGCACATCATGAAGAGACCCGGCAATCCGATGTATTATCTCCGCAGGGTCTCGCCGCTGTCCAAACTGTTGCTGCGCGATGTTCAGAATCAGCGCAATCTCGGCCTTTGCTGTCGCCAGCTGTTCTTCGTAAAACTCGATTCTCTGAGAATTGAATTCGGTTGCGATGGCGGCGGGCGTAATGAGGCTCTCGCCGTCTAGTACGATCTGAAATTGGCTCACGCGTTACTCATCCGTTAACTGTTTGTTAACATTATGCCCAGGACCCGGCACCGCGCCAGCCGGGTTCCAAGTTTTCGAATAATATGGTTAATAAAAACAGGTATTGGATTGTTTCAATACACTATTGAGCACTCTTCTGATCTTTGACAATTCAGCAAAACTTAATTTGCCTCGACTATTGTGCCGGACGTTCCTGACTGTCTTCGTAGGGTGCTTGTTGGGATTGGATGGGGCGTGAAGCGACAAGAGCCGGAAAAGGAAAAGTGTGTGCGGTTTTCCGCCCGCACCCCGCGTCTCAACTTTTTGGAATCGATTACGCTCATGGTTTCAGGTCGAACCGATCTAAATCATCGTGATCCAGGACGCGTCGATCGCCGCAAGGAGTTTCAGCCTCGCGGCGGGCGGCGCAAAGCGATTGGGACCGGTGCATGAGGCACACGTTGGCCGAGGGAATTGAGATCGATCTGCAGGCGCAGCCGCCCAGACTGCAATCTGTGGAGCTGCAAACGCTCTATCGCAGAGAAGGCGACGTCGCGCGCCGGGCGGCAAGCCGCCAGGGCCTCTGGGTGGCCGTGGCCGTCTATCTGCTGTTTGCGGCCACGGATATCCTGCTCGTTCCCGACGTCGCGTTTTATGCGATCCTGGCGCGCCTTGCGGTGGGCGCGACGGCGATTGCCGCCATCGAGGTGTTGTTTCGGCTGGGTGCCGAGACGAAGTGGTTCGATCTCACCTGCGCAGGCGCACTCGTGGCGGGTTATTGGGGTTGGCTGTTCCCGTCGCTGATGACCAGCCAGGCCGAGAGTATCTCCTATTATATGATCTTTGGCGCGATATTCATGATGGGCGCCAATCTATTCTTCAGTTTTCACTTTCGCCTGTCGGTCGTAACCTCGGGAATCGTCCTCGCCACGTTCTTTCTTGCCTTGGCATTCTATATACCGAAAAGCGTATCCTATCAGGTCGCCTTCGGAACCTTCTACGTCTCGTGCTTCGTCTTCACGTCCTATGTGAACTGGAAGCTCAACCGGGAGCGCTACAAGGTCTTTCTCAATGCCTTCGAGGCGAAGATCCAGCAGAAGGAGGCCTCCGATCGCGGAAAAGCGCTGCTTCGGCTGTCGCATACCGATTCGCTCACGGGCCTCGACAACCGCCGCGCGGTCGACCAGAAGCTCCGGGACTATTGGAGCGACTGGCAAAGAGGCGGGAAGAGCTTTGCGGCAATCCTTATCGACGTCGATTTCTTCAAGAGGTACAACGACTTTTACGGCCATCAGGAAGGCGATCGCTGCCTCGTTCTCGTTGCCAATGCGCTGAAGGAGTCGATCGCGCCCTACGATGGGTCGATCGGCCGTTATGGCGGCGAGGAATTCATCGTGCTGGCACGGCTGAAGACGCGGGAGCAGGCGGCCGATCTGGCGGAAGCCGTACGGCACAGCGTCGAGACCCTCGCGCTGCCGCACGAACAGCGCCGCGACGGCATGTCGATCGTGACGGTGAGCGTCGGCGCGGGTTTCACCCGCAACCAGATCGGTTCGAAGCTCGAGAGACTGATCCATGAGGCGGATCGCGCTCTCTACGGGGCAAAGGCGAACGGCCGCAACTGTGCGCGCCTCTTCGATCCGAACGACCCGCAAAGCAGCGACGAGAGCGAGAACATCGCCGCGCTCCTGAAAATTGCGATCGACCAGAATCTCGTCTCACTCGTCTATCAGCCCATACGTGACGTCGCCACCGGCCGCGTCGATGCGGTCGAGGCCCTGATGCGGCTTAAGATGCTGGACGGCACGTCCGTCCCTCCGAGCCTCTTCGTGCCGATTGCCGAGCGGACCGGGGCCATCCTCGATCTCGGCCGCTGGGTGATAGGCGTGGTGTGCCAGGAACTCCTGGCAAGCGAGCATGTGCCCGTCGTCAGCGTGAACGTCTCGCCGATCCAGCTGAGATCGCCAGGCTTCGCGGCTTCGGTCGCAGCCATTCTCGGCGATACCGGGGTGGCCGGCAGCAGGCTCGCCTTCGAAATCACCGAGGGGCTCGAGATGGAGATGCATTCCGATATCCTGCGTTGCATCGCCGATTTGAAGACGCTGGGCATCAGGATATGGCTCGACGATTTCGGAACCGGCTTCGCCGGCCTGTCATGGCTGCGCCTGATCGACTTCGATACGGTGAAGATCGACCGATCGTTCCTTCACGATTGCGACACGCCCAAGGGCAAGGCGATGCTCAGGGACATTATCGGCCTGGTGCGAAACCGCGGGCACAAGATCCTGGTCGAGGGTGTCGAGACGGAGGAACAGCTCGCGCTCATGCGGCAATTCCGGATCGACCACGTCCAGGGTTTCCATGTCGGGCGACCCGCGCCTGCGCGAAATTTCCAGCCGCCCCCACCGACGGACAAGCGCCGGACCCGCGCGGGGCCGCATTGATCGGGCCGACCGGCAAGGGCGGAGGGGACGCCCCCATCCTCTTCGCAACCGCTGTACGACCGCGGGCCGCTACTTCCGCGCGAGGCTGAAGGAAAAATGGCTGCCGCGGTGGTAGTCGACGGAATAAACGACCGGCACGCCGCTTGCATTGAAACAGGTCTCGCGGATCAGCAGCGCCGGCCCAAAATCCCGCAGATCGTTGCGCTCCACCACGTCCTCAGGAAGCATCACTGCCGTGACCGTAGCAGCGGACATGCGCGGCCGGTGTCTGTACTGCTCGAGCAGATCGAGCAGGGAGCCGCCCCATTCGATGTCATAAAGGCGGTTTGGAATGATGCTGCGCGGGATGTAGTCGAGACAATAGAGTATCGGCTCGTCCTTGTGCAGACGCAGCCGCTCGAGACGGATGACGCGTTCGCCATTTGCAAGCTGCAACTGCGCCGCCGTGACCGCGTCGGGCATTTCCTCGGCGATCGAGAGTACCTTGTTGACGGTCGCATAGCCATAATGGCGCGTCATGTCGGTGACGCTCTCGAAGACGGTGATCGGCCTTTCGACATGGACCGCAGACATCGCCGACACGAACCGGCCACGGCCGTGCTCGACATAGATGACGCCATCCTGTTCCAGTAGTTTCAATGCCTCCCGCAGCGCCGGGCGGGAGATCCTGAAACGCTCCGTCAGTTGCGCCTCCGTCGGAAGCTTGTCGCCCGGAGCGAGCCCCTGCTCCCGGATCAGATCGGCGATGCGGTCGCGAAGCTGTATGACCAGGGTGCGCGTGTCGCGAAGCGGCTCGGGCAATTCCTCTCTCCAAATGACTGCAAAATATGATCCTTCTTGTCTGACAAATCCAGGAAGGTCAAGGGACAGTTCATCTACCCTATATCCTTGCGGGAGCTCGCTGGCAGAAGGCGCATCCGGCCGATTATCTCCCTTGACATTTTCAGCCAATGTTGTCAGTTGTCTTACAACATTGTCGGCGGCAGCCGGCGATCGCCACCACCTGTCGAGAGAGAACCATGCTGAATTTTGACGAACAGAGATTTCTACGCATCCAGTCGGGCGCCGTCGCCCTGCGTCAACGCCTGGACGACGTCGTCGTCTCCTGCCTTGAAAAGGGCGCGGAGAACGTCTTCTTCCTCGGGACCGGCGGTGCCGCCATTCTCATGCAGCCGGCCGCCCAGTTGCTCCAGCGCAGGTCGCGCTTTCCGGCGTTTATCGACCTGCCGGCCGAGCTCTTCATTACCGGTTCGGTCAACCTGACGGAAAAGTCGATCGTCGTCATACCCTCGCTCTCCGGCACGACCAAGGAGAGCGTGGCTCTGCTCGCAAAGGCGAAGGAGGCCGGCGCGACAGTCCTGTCGCTGGTGGGTCACGAGGAAACGCCCCTCGGCAAGGGTGGCACCCATGCGTTCGTCAACTTCGCCGAAGACGACACGTCCTGCGAGTCCTTCTACCTGCAGTCCCTGTTCATCGCGCTGTCTATCATGCGTCACCGCGGCGAGATCGAGAACTACGACCAGATCGCCGCTGAACTGGAACGACTTCCTGAGCTTCTCCTCGAAGTGAAGCGCGGCTACGAGGACAAGGCCGAGGCCTTCGCCCGTGTTCTGGCAGGCTCCGACTACCACATCATCACAGGCGCCGGAAACGCCTGGCCCGAGGCATTCTACTACGGCATGTGCATCCTCGAAGAGATGCAGTGGATCCGGACACGCCCGGTCCATGCCTCGGACTTTTTCCATGGAACGCTCGAGCTCGTGGAAAAGGGCGTCAGCGTCATCCTCTTCAAGGGCGAGGACGCCCTGCGGCCGCTGGCCGACCGGGTGCAGAATTTCGCGCCCAACTACACGGACAGGCTGACCGTCCTCGACACGGCGGACTTTGCGCTGCCAGGCATTTCGCAAGAGGTGCGCGGCCTCGTTTCGCCCATCGTTCTCGCAACCGTGCTCGAGCGCATCAGCGCGCATCTCGAAGTGATGCGCAACCACCCGCTGACGACGCGGCGTTACTACAAGCGCGTAGCCTATTGAGCATAGACGCCCAATGAACTAGCACGGTCGCGACTGCTCCGGCATTCGCGGCCCTGCTGGCGAAACAAGAGAATTCCATGACCAGATTCCGATTTGCGGCCGTCGGCGACAATTGCATCGACCGCTATCGCGCGCCGCTTAGCCAATCCTATGTCGGCGGCAACGCTATCAATGTCGCCGTTCAACTTGCAAGGCTCGGCCACGGATCCTTCTATTTCGGCGCCGTCGGCCGCGATTCCGACGGCGCCCAGGTTCGCCGCCTGCTGCTCGCGAACGGCGTCAATGTCGACCACTTGCTCGTGCGCGACACCAACACGGCCTACACGGATATCGACGTGACACCTGCCGGCGACCGCATCTTCGTTCATGAAGACTTCGGCGCCTGTGCCGGATACCGCCCCGATGCCGGCGAGATCGAGCTGCTGAAGACCATGGACCATGTGCATATCGGCTGGCTGGACGACGGCGGCCTGTTGCGCCGTGCGCTATCTGCCGCAGGCGTCAGCATCTCCCAGGACGTCTCGGTCAATGCGGCAGCTGCAGATCTCGACGTCGACGGCCTTTCGATCGCCTTCGGTTCGGCCGGCGAGGACGAAAGCAGTGCAGAGAGGCTGACCGGCGAATTTCTCGCGCGGGGAGCCCGCCTTGCGGTGGTCACGCGTGGTGCGCTCGGCTCGCTCGCGAGCGACGGCACCAATATCGCATCTGCCGGCATTCGTCCGGTCGAAGTCGTGGACACGACCGGCGCCGGCGACAGCTTTATCGCCGGCTTCATCGCCGCCCGCCTGGAAGGGCGCACCCTTGCCGCATGCCTCGCAGCCGGCAGGGACCTGGCCGCGAATACCTGCACGCATGTCGGCGGCTTCCCGCAGGAACCGCAATCGATCTGACGTCGGCTTGCCTGCGTTGCCGGTGCCATCGCCGGGAACGGCGGATCAATGGGGTCGCGTCGCCGCCATCGCCGCGCAACACCAACTTACCCTGGTCACCCGCAACACCAAAGACTTTGAAACGACCGGAGTGCGTTTGTTCAACCCATGGTCCGAGGGAGGCGATGCGTGACCCCGTATCGCCCTCTGTGCCTGCACCGACAACCGGCACCGCCAGCGGCGACGGCAGCGCACAGTCCTGCGATATGCATCAGTGCAGGAGCTGGCTGAGGAACAGGCTCGCCCGATCCGTCTTCGGATGCGCGAAGAATTCGTCCGGTTCGCCCTCTTCGACGATGCGGCCCTGATCCATGAAGATCACCCGATCGGCGACTTGGCGTGCGAAGCCCATTTCGTGGGTCACGCAGACCATCGTCATGCCCTCGTTTGCGAGCGCCACCATGGTGTCCAGCACTTCCTTGACCATTTCAGGGTCGAGTGCAGAGGTCGGCTCGTCGAAGAGCATGACCTTCGGATTCATGCAGAGCGCCCGCGCGATCGCGACGCGCTGCTGCTGTCCGCCCGAAAGCTGGCCCGGATATTTGTTCGCCTGCTCCGGAATGCGCACGCGGTTGAGATAGTCCATCGCGATCTCCGTCGCCTGGGCGCGCGGCAAGCGCTTGACCCACATCGGCGCCAGAATACAGTTTTCGAGGATCGTCAGGTGCGGGAAGAGATTGAACTGCTGAAACACCATTCCCACTTCGCGCCTGATGGCATCCACCTTGCGCTCATCTTCGCCGACTTCGACGCCACCGACGACGATGCGGCCCTGCTGATGCGCCTCGAGCCGGTTGACGCAGCGGATCAGCGTCGACTTGCCGGAACCGGAGGGTCCGCAGATGACGACCTTCTCCCGCGGCGCGATGGACAGGTTGATATCGTCAAGGGCATGATACTGGCCGTACCACTTATGTACGCCGCTGAGCGTGATCTCCGGCGAAGCGATGTCGATCGATGTGGGCATTGTTGTCTCCAGGATTATTTCAGGACGAGCCAGCCGGAAAGTACGATGACGAGGGCGCCCGCGACCGTGTGCAGTTCGATGGGGGCGGCAAAGAACAGCGCCCCGTAAAGGCAGCCCCAGACGATCTGGCTGTATTGGAAAGGCGCAACCACCGAGGCGTCGCCCATGCGGAAGGCGCGCACCAGCAACAGATGACCGCCGAGCATGAAGAGGCCGGCGAAGAAGGCGATCAGCAGATCGCCCGGCCCGACCGGCGCCAATCCGCCGCCGATCGACGCAACCGCCAGCGCGACCGCCGCGAGCACGACGAGCAACGTCGAGACGAGGGCAAGGTCGCTCTCCGTCGCCCTGGCGCGCCGCAGCAGCACGAGCGAGAGCGCAAAGACGAGAGCCGACCCCGCCGCCGCGGCGTGGCCCGGATTGAGCGGCGCGATCCCCGGCCTGAGCGCAACCGCAACGCCGAGGAAGCCGACGACCACGCCACACCAGGCAACGATGGACAGGCGTTCCGCAAGCAGGGCGAAGGCCAGCACCGCCACAAGAACCGGAGTGAGGAAGGCGAGCAGATAGGCTTCCGATAACGGCAGCACCGAAAATGCGTAGTGGATCAGAAGCGTATCGACGGCGAGCAGGAACGCCCTCAAGAGCGCAAGCCCCGGATGACGCGGTCTGAGCGATGCCGTGGTGCCGGTGACGCCGGCGTAGACGGCAAGCATCGCGAGCGCCGCGAGCGTCACCATGAAGGTTACCTGCGGCACGTCGAAGCGCTCTGCGAGAAGCTTCACCAGCACATCCGTGCCCGAAAAGACGGCGAACGCCAGGAGACCCAGGGCGGCAGCGCGCAGGTTGCGCGGCATGCCGGCCGCGGCCGGCGCGACCGTCGCGTCAACGGACATTGAAGCGTCCGAACCGTGCTTCGATGCGCGATTGCATATATTCGAGGCCGATCGAAAGGATCCAGTAGATCATCGAGGCCGTGATCAGCATTTCGATGTGGCGGAACTCGGTCTGTCCCTGGGTGCGGGCGAGATACATCAGCTCCCAGACGCCGACGACGGAGATCAGCGAGGAATCCTTCAGCATCGCGATGAACTGGTTCCCGGTCGGTGGGATGATCACACGCATCGCCTGCGGCAGGATCACCAGGCCCATCGTCTGGCTCGGGTTCAAGCCGAGCGCGGTCGCGCCTTCCGTCTGCCCCCGCGGGATGCTCTCGATCCCGGCCCGGAAGATTTCGGTCATATAGGCGCCGTAGCACAGCGAGAGCGCGAGGATGCCGGCCGGCACGGCGCTGATGACGTAGCCCACCTGCGGCAAACCGAGATAGATGATATAGATCTGCATCAGGAGCGGCAGGCCGCGAAACAGCGACGTGTAAAAGGTGGCGAGGCCGTAGATAACACCGTTCTTCGACAGTTTCGCAATCGCGCCCACAAGCGCGATGACTGTCGCGACGGCGATCGAGATCACCGAGATGTAGAGCGTGGTGACGACGCCCTGCGAAATCAGGAAGCTGATCTTCTTTGCGATGAAGGCAAAGGAAAGATTGAAGGAATAGAAGAAGAGCATCAGCAGCGCGAAGAGCTCCAGCCAGACGCCGACCACCTGCCAGGGGCGAGGCAGCTGCCGCAGGGCCTTCCAGTTCAGCGCCGCTATCACGGCGATCATCACCGCGCTGACCAGCCGCCCGAGCGCGGGATTGGCGGCCAGCCACTCCGAGCTTGTCGGCAGCACGAGCCCGATCCAGGCCGGGCTTACACCCAGGCTGTAGATCGTCAGGGTTATCAGCGCGAGCAGGAGAAACGTCCCGGTGCGCCGCGCTGCATCCGGATACGTCAGAATCATACGACCGATCATTTGGTTCTCTCCGGCATTCAGGCCGCGCGCTCGCGCCACCAGTCTTGAGCTTGCAGTTTCCAATAGGTGAGCTGGGCCACCGCCAGCCCGGCATAGCCGCCGGCCCAGACGAGCCCGAAGGGCTTGAACAGCTTGTAGCGGTCGGACTGACCCAGGATGCCTTCGGCCACCAGCTTTCCGCCGATGGCGGTCGTGTTCAGCCCGTGACCGCCAAAGGCCGTGCAATGCCATACTCCGGCCTGCATCTCGCCGATCTGTGGCATGAGGTGGCGCGCATAGGACATCAGTCCCGACCAGGCGAGCTCGGTCTTCAGATCCTTGAGCTGCGGATAGGTCCCGACCATTTCGCGCCGCAGTTCGCCGGCCAAGGCTGCCGGCGAAGCCGCGCGGGTGGTGATGCGCCCGCCCCAAAGTAGGCGTTTCCCGCCTTCGACGACGCGATAATAGTCGCCGGCGCGGCGGTTGTCGCCGATCGCGTCCGTGGTGGCGATGGCGGTACGGATGAGTTCCGGCGCTTCCTCGCTCAGCATGACGTAGGTCGCGATCGGCAGGAACGAACGTTTCAGCCGGCCGTTCAAAGGACCCGTGTAACCGCCGGTGGTGAACACGACATGACGCGCTCTGACACTTCCACCCGACGTGGACACCGTCTTCTCGGCACTGTCGAGCACGCTTCCGGTCGCGGCCGACCCCTCATAGATCCGGCCGCCAAGGCGTTCGATCTCGCGCGCCAGTCCGCGAAGATAGTTGAGCGGGTGCATGTGGAAGGCTTTGCGGTCGCGCAATGCGTGGAAATACCGGTCCGACTTCAACACCGAACGGACCTCGTCGGTGGAGAGATAGTCGAGTTCATAGCCGTAAATGCGTCTCATCTCGTCGGCATGCGCCTTCAGGCTGCCGCCCTCGTCGTAGCGCAATACGCTCGTGATGCCGGGCTGCGGCCTCGCCTCCTCGATCTTCAACGTCTCGATCGTTTCGCGAACGAATTCGACGCCTTCGATCGAAAGCCGGTGTATCTGTCGCGCCGCTTCGGTCCCGGCCATCCGGGCGATGTTGTCGCTGCCGGTGGCAAAACCCGGGCTGACGAAACCGCCATTGCGGCCGGAGGCCCCGAAACCGACGCTTTCGGCTTCGAGAACGATGACCGACTGTCCGGCGCGCGCCAGCTGCAGCGCCGTCGTCAGGCCGGCGAGCCCGCCGCCGATGATTACGCTATCGCATTCGACCATCCCGGAGAGGGCCGGCCTGACATTCGTTTCGGCTATTGTCTGTTTGTAATAGGTATTGGGATAGGACATTTTCTCTCGCCCGTCGACCGCGGTGGCAAGGCGGAGGGGCAGCGAGCCGCCCCCCGCAGGTATCGGTTCAGTCGGCGCTATAGTCCTTGCCGTACCACTTGGTGGTCAGCGTCGCGAGCGTGCCGTCCTTCTTCATCTCGTCGATGATGGCGCCAACCTTCTTCGTCCACTCCGGATCGACCTTTTCGGCGATGACCACCAACGGCTCCCTGAAGGCATATTCGCCCTCGAGGACGCGCAGCGGATAACCGTTTTTCATCGCGTTGAGCGCTGTCTGCTCCGGCGCGATGACGGCATCGAGGCGCACACCGTCGCCAAGACGCAGATCGTCGAAGGGCAGCATGGAATCGGCAAAGGTGCGGACCTCGCCCGGCTCGATCTTGTATTCGATCGGCGGCAGGCCCGGCGCATCGATCTCAAGCCGGCGGCGAATGAAATCTTCCGACGTGGTCGCCGTTTCGACGCCGATGATCTTGCCGTTCAGGTCTGCGACGGATTTCGCCTGGCTGTCCTTGTGCAGCACGTAAACATAGGGGCTGAAGTAATAGATACCGACGAAATCGATGACCTGAGCACGCGCCTTTGTCGGGGTGACGGAGCCAACACCCAAATCGTAGCGCCCTTGCCAGCGGCCGCCGGTCAAGGTCGCCCAGTCGGGCGTTTCGAAGCTCACTTCGACACCAAGGCGCTTTGCGATCTCCTTCGAGACGTCGATATCGAAACCGACCAGCTCGTTGCTGTCGTCGAGATAGCTCTGGGGCGGCCAGCCGCTATTGGTGGCGACCACCATGGCCTTCTTGCCCATGACGCGGTCGAGCGTCTCACCCGCCTGTGCGGCGGTTACGAACGCCAGTGCGGCAACGCCGATAGCGACCTTTGCAATTAGTCCTTTCACGCAATCCTCCTCTTCGATCGGTCAGTCCTACAGCGTCGCTTGCCTCGCAAGCACGGAAAAGTCGCTGTAGCACGTCGACTTTGCTGCATGATCTGCGGAACATGCAGCGTGCTCCCAGTTATAAGATGTCTGACAACTGAATTAGTAAATCCTACTGACGCGGTGTCAAGGCCGCATGGCGCACGGGTCCATGAAACGAAATGATGAGACGATGCGAATCGGTGATGGACTCCGCCGGAGCGCGACGGATAAGGCGGTGTTGAGAGCGACGGAGTGGAGCAGGCTCTACACACTGTCCCGAAAGCGCGCCAAGGAGTGGACGCGGAGAGGCGGGGGGCGGCTTCCGCCTGAGCCCCGCCTCACATGTGACGAGCACTTCACATAGGGATCACTCGGCGGCCGTTGCGGTACGGCCGTCATTGGACTGCATCAGCCCTTGCGCACGTTTCAGGCATTCGGCCTGTTCGTTGCGATAGCGCGGCCCGATCTCCATCATCAACACGGTCTCCGGGAGGAAAGTCAGTTCACGGAAGATATCCTCCCAGTCGATGTCGCCCCAGCCGAGCGGCATGTGCAGGTCGCCGATGCCGAGTGCCGTCGCCTCCTGCGGATAGAACGCCTGGTAAAAGGCCTGCGGGCGGCCGAAGGAATCGTGGACGTGGAGATGACCGGCAACGGGCGCCATGGCGCGGATCTGATCGCGAAAATTCAAACCGCGATAGGTGGACTCGATATAGGCATGACTGAAGTCGATCAGCGCCACCAGGTTGGAATGGTCGACGGCTCTCACCGTCTCGGCGATCTCGGCCGGTGTCTGGCGATACTGTCCCGGTGCCGTCGAGAAGATATTTTCGAGCGCTATGCGCACGCCGTAGGGCCGTGCGAATTCCGCGAGCTCGAACAAAGCGTCACGCTCGCGCCGGTCTGCCTCCGCCCGCTCGAAAAGCTGCTCGGCACGCAGGTGACCGCCGTGCTGAACGATGATGCCGGCGCCGATGCGATCGCAGATCTCGACCAGGGCCTTTGCCGCCCCCAGCTGATAGCCCGCCGTTGCCGGATCCATGAAGTTCGAGGAAACGAGACCGTGAACCGTGTAGCGAAAGGGAAACCGGCGGGTCAGCGCCACAAGCCGCTCCACGCGCTCCTTGATCAATCTTCCGCCGGCGATGAGGTCGATGCTGGTCAGGCCAAGTTCGACCGTGTCGACGCCGAGTTCCCTCAGTCGGCGCAGGTCGGCCTCGAGGCTCTCCAGTTCGCCGTCGACGGATCCCGAACTGAAGCCGGTTGCGATGATATTGCTCATTGACTGTCCCCATTGAGATGACCGGCTGCGACCGGACTGGAAAATACACGCTGTCGGAAACCGCTACACCTTTTCCTCTAAGCGCATCGATGCGACTTCGGCGTCACGTAGAGCGAGCGCCAGATCGGGACTGTCCGAGGTCAGATGCCCGATTCCCCTTTCGAGCCAGCGGCGGACGCCCGCTTCCTCGTTGAGGGTCCACACGCAAAGCCGCTCCATAGGCACCGAGCTACGGATGAGTTCCCACTCGTCCGCCATCAATTCGTGGTGGATCGCTACGATATCCACGAGGCCGTCGGTAGCCGCGAGAAAGGCAGCGAGACCGCCTTGCCGCGCCGCCCAGTCGGCATTGACGGAGACGAGACGCGCGACATGCGGCGCATGGAGGCGGCAATCCTCGAGGACCGATCTGTCGAAAGACGTGAGATGGGAGCGGTGGTCGACGCCGAAGCGGCGCAGCTCCTGCGCTACTCGGGCGGCGATGCCAGGGTAAGGCGTTCCCGTTTCGTCGGACTTGATCTCGACATGCAAGTGAAGTCCGTCCCTGGCTGCAAGTATGCCCAGCACGTCGCTCAAGGTCGGGATACTCTCGTCCGTATCGCGCAACGGCGTCGCGAGCCGCATCGCGGGTGTCATCCGGCGCACCGGCCCGGTCGCGTGTACCGTCCTGTCCAGCGTGGCGTCGTGGATGACGACCAGCTCTTCTGAATCGGTCAGGTGCACGTCGAACTCGATTGCATCGACGCCGAGCCGCAGCGCATTGCGAAAACCCGTCAGCGAGTTTTCCGGCCAGAGATTGCGGGCGCCGCGGTGGCCGATGATTTTCGTCATGGGATTGGTCCTTAACGCACGGTGGGATCGAGCTTGTCGCGAAGCCAGTCGCCGACAAGCGAGATGGAAAGGGTCGTGAGCATGATGACGGCAGCCGGAGCGAGCATGATCCAGGGAGCGCGGGTCAGATATTCGCGCCCGAAGCCGACCATGTTGCCGAGGCTCGTTTCCGGCGGCTGCACGCCGAGACCGAGGAATGACAACCCGCTTTCCATCAGGATGATCTCCGGAAACGTCAGCGTCATCGACACGATCAGCGTCGATGCGACATTGGGCAGGATATGGCGAAGATAGACCCGCGCCGGGGTGGCGCCGAGTTGGACCACCGCGGCAGCATAGCCCTGCGCCCCGGCCGAGATCGCAAGGCCGCGGGCGATGCGCGCGTAGCGTTCCCAGCCGTAGAAGCCCATGAGACAGACGAGCAGCACCATGGAGGAGCCGAAGAAGGCCAGCACCGCCAGCGACATGATGAGAAATGGCAGGGCCGCCTGGAAATCGGCAAGCGCGAGGACCAGATGCTCGGTCACGCCCCGAAACCGCGCTGCCGCGAAACCGAGCGCCGTGCCGAAGACCGCCGAAAGCAGCGTCGCACCGAAGGCGATGATCAGCGAGACGCGGATCGACTGGATCAGCCGCGACAGCACGTCCCGGCCGAGCTCGTCGGTGCCGAGCCAGTGCTTGAGCGTTCCGGGGGCCGACAGCCGGCTCGTCAGATCCATCGCCGTAATGTCGTAGGGCCGCAGATAGCCGGCAAAAAGCGCGATGACGATCATCGCCGCGAGCCAGAGGAAGCCGAAGGCCACCGAAAGCGGCACCTTGCGGCGAAGGAAGGAAAGGGAGCCTCGTAGCCATCCTGCAAGAGGCGATCTCTCTGCCAGATCAATGGAAGCCATAGCGCATCTCCTTGGATCTAATGCCCGGCATGCGAACGCAGCCGCGGGTCGAGCCAGCCATAGAGCAGGTCGACGACGAGGTTCGACATCACCATTGCTGCAGCGATGATCAGCAGGATGCACTGAACGACGGCGAGGTCGCGGTTGCTGACCGAGACGATCAGCAGCCGCCCGATACCGGGCCAGGAGAAGATCGACTCCACCACCACCGCGCCGGCGATCAGCGAGCCGACCATGAAGCCGACGATGGTGACGATCGGGACTGCGGCGTTGGGAAGCGCATGGCTCCAGATGACGTCGCGCCATTTCAGCCCCTTCGCCGAGGCCGTGCGGATATAGGGCTGCCCAAGCACCTCGATCATGGCGCTGCGCGAGAAACGGGCAAGAATGCCGATCCCGCCGATGCTCATCGTGATCGTGGGCAGAATTCCATGCATCCAGGTATCCTGGCCCCCGGAGGGCAGCATGCCGAGAAGAACCGAAAAGATCAGTACGAGCACGAGGCCCATGACGAAGGACGGAACGGTAAAGCCGATGATCGCCAGCGTGATCACGCCGCGATCGGCGAAGCTCTGGCGGTGGAGCGCGGCATAGACGCCGGCGGGGATACCGATCATCAGCTTCAGGATCAGCGCCGGAAGCGTCAATTGCAGCGTCGCGGGCACCCTCTCCAGAACCAGGTGGAGCGCCGAGGCCTTGTCGCGCATGGACACGCCGAAATCTCCGGTGAAGATCGACTTGATATAGGCGAGGTATTGTATCCAGATCGGCTGGTCGAGGCCCCAGGCTTTGCGGAACGCATCGACGGCGTCCTGAGGCACATCGGGACCGAGCATCACCTGGGCCGGATCGCCCGACATGCGCAGCACGACGAAAGCGAAGGTCACCACGGCCAGGATGGTAATCACGGCGCGCATCAGACGCACGAGAACGAAGCGGATCATGCCCGTCTCCTCATGGTCTCGACCGAGGCGGTTTCGCCCGCCACGCCATGACAGGCGGCCGTCCGGCCGTTGCCGGTCCGGAGAAGTGAAGGCACGCTCGTGCGGCAAATGTCGCGCGCAACGGGACAGCGGGGATGGAAGGCGCAGCCCGAGGGACGGTCGGCCGGGTTCGGCGGCTCGCCCTGCAGGATCACCCGGCCTTCGAGCGGCTTGCCCGGGACCGGGACGCTCGAAACCAGCGCCTTCGTATAGGGATGCTGCGGCGACCGGAAGATCACGTCGGAAGAAGCCTCCTCCACGATCCGGCCGAGATACATGACCGCGACGCGATCGGCGACGTTGCGTACGACCTTCAGATCGTGGCTGATGAAGATCATGGCGATGCCGTTCTTTTCCTGGAGGTCGCGCAGCATATTGACGACCTGCGCCTGGATCGAAACGTCGAGGGCGGAGACGGGCTCGTCGCAGACCAGGAGCTTCGGCCGCGAAGCAAGGGCGCGGGCGATGACGGCCCGCTGCCGCTGGCCGCCGGAAAGCTCGTGCGGGAAGCGCCCGGCCTGGTCGGGACGAAGCCCGACAGCCGCCATCAGCTCGGCGATGCGGGCGGCCTGGTGTTCTTTCGGGACGAGCCCGTGAATATCGAGCGGCTCGCCGATTTGCGCGGCAATCGTCAGGCGCCGGTCGAGTGCCGCAAGCGGATCCTGGTAGACGAGTTGCATCTTGGCACGCAGCGCCCGCCACCCGGCGGTGCCGTATTTCGGCATAGGGCTTCCCGCGAAGCGCACCTCGCCGGCCTGCGCCGGATCGAGCCCCAGAAGCATCCGCCCCAATGTCGATTTGCCGGACCCCGATTCGCCCACGATCCCGAGCGTCTCGCCGGGCATGACCGCGAGCGAAATTCCGTCGACGGCACGCACGGGGCTTGGGCGGCCGAAGAGCCCGCGTCGGACTTCGTAGATGCGCACGAGTTCGTCCGCTTCGATGAGCGCAGTCACGACATCAGCCCTTCGGGAATTCTTCTCTCGGCGTCGCCGCGCGTGACCGTCGGTACGGGGCGCATGCAGGCAAGGCGGCGCCCGTCGCCCTGGGGCTCGAGATGCGGGTAATCTCTCCCGCAGGCGTCGACGGCGCGGGGACAGCGGGGCGAGAAGGAACAGCCCGCAGGCAGATGTTTCGGGTTCGGTACAGTCCCCCGGATAGGGATCAGCCGGTCGCGCGGCCCGTCGATGCGCGGAATGGCATCGAACAGTCCCCGCGTATAGGGATGCCGCGGCTCCGAGAAGAGTTGCGCCACGCTTCCCTCTTCCACGATCCGGCCGGCATACATGACGCATACGCGATCGCAAACCTGCGAGACCGCGCCCAGATCATGGCTGATGAAGACCAGCGCCATGCCGGTCTCGGCCCGAAGCGTGTTCAGAAGATCGAGGATCTGCGCCTGGATGGTCGCGTCGAGCGCCGTGGTCGGCTCGTCGGCAATCAGCAGGTCCGGCTGGCCCGCGAGCGCCATCGCGATCATCAGGCGCTGGCACTGCCCACCGGAAAATTCGTGCGGATAGAGATCGAAGCGCCGCGCCGCATCGGGAATGCCGACCATGTCCATCAGCCGCAGGGCCTCAAGGCGCGGCGCATCCCCGCGAAGACCGCGGTGAATGTAAAGCGCCTCGGCGATCTGGCGGCCGATGCGCAATACGGGATTGAGAGAGCTCGAAGGGTCCTGGAAAATCACTGCTATCCGCCCGCCGCGGACCTCCTCGAGAGCCGCGCGGTGTGCCCCGCACAGTTCCCGGCCGTCGATCCGGACAGAACCCGTGACCGCCGCCTTGCCCGGAAGCAGCCCGAGAGCCGCGAGCCAGGTCACGGACTTGCCGCATCCCGACTCGCCGACGAGGCCGACAGCCTCTCCTTTGGCAACATTGAGATCGATGCCATGCAGAACCTGAACGCCATCGAAAGCGACCTTCAGGTCCCGCAACGCTACGAGATCCGGCTTGGCAGCGCCCATTTGTCATTCCCGGTGTTTCGACCGCGGCATCGCCGCTCGGTCCTCAAGGAATTCCGGAAGCCGCCGGGCTGCCGGAACACGGCTGGATCGAATTCAGCTCGCCCAGTTGGCGGCGCGGAAGTCCATGGCGAAGGCGGGCGCCGCCTTCCACTTCAACGAAGACTTCATGCCGGTGAAGACCGCGTTCTGGTGAAGCACCTGATAGACCGGGTCCTCCCGCTCGCAGATCTCGAGCATGCGGGCGAATGCCTTCTTGCGTTTCGCATGATCGGTTTCCGTTTCGAGGATCTGGGCCATCTGGTTGGCCTCGGCATTTGCCCAGTCCTTCTTCTGCTGAACCTCGCCGTTGGGGCCGAACTGGGCGACGATCGAGGAGACCGGATCGCTGAAGGAGGCGCCGGCCGACCAGTCGCGCACGCCTTTCGTGCCGGACGGGTCGTGAATCTGGCCCCAGTTTTCCTTCATCTGGATTTCGACATTGAGGCCGACCTGCTTCCACATCTCGACCATGATCTGGCCGTTGGCAGTCTGGTTCGTGTAGTAGTTGTTGAGAAGCCGGAACGGGATCGCATCGCCCTTGTAATTGGCCTGCTTCAGGAGGTCCTTGGCGAGTTGCGGATTATACTCCGGAACCGTCCAGCCTTCGACGAACATATCACCGTAGAAGGGGAACTGCAGGCCGGCCGGCACGGTCGTCTGACCGGACCAGAGCGCATCGACGATCGCCTGGCGGTCGATCGAATGGGTCATCGCCCGGCGGACGAGCGGGTCCTGAAGGGTCGGGTTCTGGACATTGAAGACGGAAATGCGGTGGTTGTGGATCGTCGAGCCCTGGACCTCATATCCGGGTGCGGCCTGAACCGCGGCGATCTGGTCCGGCGGCAGGTCGCAGGCGAAGTCGTATTCGCCGGAGAGCAGGCCGTTGACGCGGGATGAAACCTCCGGAACCTCGACGAAGCGGATCTGCTCCAGCGGGGGGCGGCCGCCCCAGTAGTCGTCGAAGGCGACGAGCGTCAGGGAAACGTCCGGCTTATGTTCGCCGACCATATAGGGGCCGGTGGTGATCGGCTTGCGTGCCCAGTCCATATAGGTCGCCGCCTCGTCCCATGCGCGACGGTTGGCAATCTGGCTGCCGAAGGCATAAAGGCGGCCCTCGATGGTGACGTCCGGCGTCGCGTTGTGGAAGCGAACGGTATATTTGTCGACGGCCTCCACGCCTGCAAGCGCCGGCCACAGGCGCCGCCCGGTGCCCGGCACGACTGCCGGCAGCTCCTTGGCGGTTGCGGGCTTGTGCTCATCCTCGAAAACGGTCTTGCCTCCTGCGGGCTGAGTGTCCCCGAACACGCGCTGCGCGGAGAAGCTGAACACGACGTCGTCGGCCGTGAGTTCGTCGCCATTGTGGAATTTCACACCCTGGCGCAGCTTCAGCTCGAGAGTCTTGTCGTCGATACGCTTCCATTCCGTCGCAAGGCCGGGGACCGGACCCTGATTGCCCATCCAGTCGCGCAGGATCAGGCCCTCCCAAAGGTTCGGGAAGAACACGCGCTCACCGACATTCGACTGCTCGTTCCAGACGTCGAGCGTATTGTTGATGGTGATCTTCTGCACCGCGATGGTGACGGACGGGCGCTTGCCTTGGCTGAACGCGAAGCGCGGCAAGATCAAGCTGCCCGCAGCCGCGCCCATGAGGCCGAGCGCGGCTCGCCGATTGATTGAAAGCATGAGACTCTCCTTTTGGATGGAATCGAGCACCCGCGCGGATGCCGTTCAGCGTCGGGTCTAGTTCCGCCAGACGTCGTCTTCCTGATGTTTGGGTGAAACTTTCGTGACAAGGGCTCGACGGCGAACTGTGAGGCACCTCAGCTCCTTCGGAGGCATCGCCTGCGCATTCGCGCAGCCGGTCGACGCGCGGTGCAAAGCGACAGGGAATGAAGCTGCAGTCATGGGGAGTAAGGCGTCCAACTGAATTCGTCAGAAGCCGTTTAGTTCACATGTGTAACACTGATGTGACGTATGTAACTCTTCTCCATGTCACCTTGCCCGATTAAGGATGACATGCGGTCTGAACAGACGCGCAACGTTGCAGGGGGGTGCATGGGGCAGCAGAAACTGATGGCCAAGGCCGCTTGGCTCTACCATGTGGAAGGACTGACGCAGGCCCAGATCGGCGAGCGCATGAATCTCACACGCCGGAGGGTGAACGAGCTTCTTGCCGCGGCGCTGGAGCAGGGCGTCGTCCGGATCAGCTTCAGTTCGCCCCTTGTCGAGAGTGTCGAACTGGAATCGCGGCTGCGTGACCGTTTCGGCTTGGATGATGCCGTGGTCATGCCCACCCCTGCCGATCCGCGCTTTGTTCATGCCGTTATCGGGCGCGGAGCCGCCGCCTATCTCGATCGCCTGATCCAGACGCGGAAACCACACTCCATTGGCGTTGGCTGGGGCGCGACCTTGCGCGAGACGATGCAGCATATGACGCCCGCCAACGAGCCCCGGATCGATGTCCGATCGATGATGGGCGGGCTGACGCATGGTTCGGAGATCAACACCTTCGAGATCGTCCGCGGCTTCG
This sequence comes from Sinorhizobium sp. KGO-5, assembly GCF_036245905.1. NCBI lineage: Bacteria > Pseudomonadati > Pseudomonadota > Alphaproteobacteria > Hyphomicrobiales > Rhizobiaceae > Sinorhizobium > Sinorhizobium sp. KGO-5. The sequence continues at coordinate 70,818 of NZ_BDIZ01000001.1, read as the reverse complement.
CGGAGGTGCTGAAGGCGCAATGCCACTATTTCGTTGCGCCGATCTATGCCGAAACGCCGCAATCGCGCGAGGCCGTGATTGCCCAGTCGGTGTTCCGCAAGACCTTCCGCCAGATATGCGACGTCGACATATCCTATCTCAGCGCCGGCGACATGTCGCAGCACTCCCTGCAGGTGCGCTATGGCCTCCCGGAGGGGACGAAGGTCAGCGACCTCATAGCCCTCGGTGCGGTCGGCGATCTCCTCGGCCGGTATGTCGACTCCGAAGGAAATCCCGTCGATCACCCGCTCAACCGTCAGGTGCTCTCGCCCGAGTTCGACGAATACCGCCGCATCCCCTGCCGCATCGTCGCCTCGGGCGGTTCGCACAAGCACGACATTCTCCTGGCCCTGGCACGGGCGAGGCTGCCGACGATCATGATCACCGACGCCGACAGCGCCATGGCGATGCTGCAGAGGTGATTGACTGGAATCCGCATTGCAAGACGGCCGCCGCATTGGCGCTGGGGAAACCCAAAACGCGAAAAGGCCCGCTGATGCGGGCCTTTTTGTGTGTATGCGTATGTATATGTGTTTGGTTGCGGGGGCAGGATTTGAACCTGCGGCCTTCAGGTTATGAGCCTGACGAGCTACCGGGCTGCTCCACCCCGCGTTATCCGAGTTTTGCGCGGCAAAATCTCGTTATTCGTCCGAGTTTTGCGCAGTAAAAAGGTCGGTTTGTTGGCCGTTTTGTTTCGGCCGTGTGAGAGAAGATGATCGGCTTGTTTCTCTTGCGATTTGCAGACCTGGCAGCGACCTACTCTCCCGCGTCTTAAGACGAAGTACCATCGGCGCTGGGGCGTTTCACGGCCGTGTTCGGAATGGGAACGGGTGCAGCCACCCCGCCAGAACCACCAGGTCGGCAAAGCGCAAGATTTGCGCCTTATGGGCGCAAACCGAATTGAGAAGCTGGTGAAGCGGGCGGTTTAACGCTCGACTTCTTTTGAACACGTCTTTTTGATGTCTTGTCCGGATCATTCCAGCAGCCGGCAGAGCCGAGCCGCCGGTTGTCCGGCGCGCCGTCCGCAGCGCAGCGATCTTGCGATCGCGACAGCGTGAGGACAGAAGAATGATGCTCATCTTTGATGAGCATAAGCAATGGGAACGATCAAGCCGATCGAACGATTAGTACCGGTAAGCTTCATGCGTTGCCGCACTTCCACACCCGGCCTATCAACGTGGTCGTCTTCCACGGTTCTCAAGGGAATACTCGTTTTCAGGTGGGTTTCCCGCTTAGATGCCTTCAGCGGTTATCCCTTCCATATATAGCTACCCTGCTATGCCCTTGGCAGGACAACAGGTCCACCAGAGATATGTCCATCCCGGTCCTCTCGTACTAGGGACAGATCCTGTCAATATTCCTACACCCACGGCAGATAGGGACCGAACTGTCTCACGACGTTCTGAACCCAGCTCACGTACCGCTTTAATTGGCGAACAGCCAAACCCTTGGGACCTGCTCCAGCCCCAGGATGCGATGAGCCGACATCGAGGTGCCAAACAACCCCGTCGATATGGACTCTTGGGGGTCATCAGCCTGTTATCCCCGGCGTACCTTTTATCCGTTGAGCGATGGCCCTTCCACGCGGGACCACCGGATCACTATGACCGACTTTCGTCTCTGCTCGACTTGTCAGTCTCGCAGTCAGGCGGGCTTATGCCATTGCACTCGACGAGCGATTTCCGACCGCTCTGAGCCCACCATCGCGCGCCTCCGTTACTCTTTCGGAGGCGACCGCCCCAGTCAAACTACCCACCATACACTGTCCCGGATCCGGATGACGGACCGCGGTTAGACATCCATGACGATAAGGGTGGTATTTCAAGGATGGCTCCACGAGAACTGGCGTCCCCGCTTCAAAGCCTACCACCTATCCTACACATGCCGACACGAATGCCAGTGTAAAGCTATAGTAAAGGTGCACGGGGTCTTTCCGTCTGACCGCAGGAACCCCGCATCTTCACGGGGAATTCAATTTCACTGAGTCTATGTTGGAGACAGCGGGGAAGTCGTTACGCCATTCGTGCAGGTCGGAACTTACCCGACAAGGAATTTCGCTACCTTAGGACCGTTATAGTTACGGCCGCCGTTTACTGGGGCTTCGATTCAGAGCTTGCACCCCTCCTCTTAACCTTCCAGCACCGGGCAGGCGTCAGACCCTATACGTCGTCTTGCGACTTCGCAGAGCCCTGTGTTTTTGATAAACAGTCGCTACCCCCTGGTCTGTGCCACCCCATCCTACTTGCGTAGAAAAGGGTCACGCTTCTTCCGAAGTTACGCGTGCAATTTGCCGAGTTCCTTCAACATAGTTCTCTCAAGCGCCTTGGTATACTCTACCTGACCACCTGTGTCGGTTTCGGGTACGGTCTATACGGTGGAGCTATTTCCTGGAACCGCGTCCCCGCCCGGACAATCCAATAAGTCCGGACAAGTTGAGCAATCCGTCACTACCACCAGGCCCACGAATATTAACGTGGTTCCCATCGACTACGCGTGTCCGCCTCGTCTTAGGGGCCGGCTAACCCTGCTCAGATTAACTTTAAGCAGGAACCCTTGGTCTTTCGGCGAGAGGGTCTCTCACCCTCTTTATCGTTACTCATGTCAACATTCGCACTTCCGATACCTCCAGGACCCCTCACGGGTATCCCTTCACTGGCTTACGGAACGCTCCGCTACCCCTATACACCTAAGTGTATAAGCCTCAGCTTCGGTGCATGGCTTCAGCCCCGTTACATTTTCGGCGCAAAGACCCTTATTTAGACCAGTGAGCTGTTACGCTTTCTTTAAATGATGGCTGCTTCTAAGCCAACATCCTGGTTGTTTTGGGATCCTCACATCCTTTCCCACTTAGCCATGACTTGGGGACCTTAGCTGGAGGTCAGGGTTGTTGCCCTTTTCACGACGGACGTTAGCACCCGCCGTGTGTCTGCCGACTAGTACTCCTCGGTATTCGGAGTTTGGTTAGGATCAGTAAGACGGTGAGTCCCCATAGCCCATCCAGTGCTCTACCCCCGAGGGTATTCGGTCGACGCACTACCTAAATAGTTTTCGCGGAGAACCAGCTATTTCCGAGTTTGATTGGCCTTTCACCCCTAGCCACAAGTCATCCCAATCTATTGCAACAGATGCGGGTTCGGTCCTCCAGTTGGTGTTACCCAACCTTCAACCTGCTCATGGCTAGATCACTCGGTTTCGGGTCTAATGCGACATACTAAACGCCCTGTTCAGACTCGCTTTCGCTACGCCTACACCTACCGGCTTAAGCTTGCATGTCACACT
>NZ_BDIZ01000001.1:0-62500 GCF_036245905.1 Sinorhizobium sp. KGO-5 | reverse complement strand
CCGATTTCCTCCTCTCGCCCGAGGCGCAGCTTCGCAAGCAGGACCCGAATATCTGGGGCGATCCGACTGTGCTTTCTCCTGCAAAACTTCCGGAAGCCGACCGGTCCGGTTTCGAGCGCCTGGACCTCGGCATTGCAACGCTCCATCCCGACGAACTCGGTCCCGCGCTCGACGAACCGCACCCGGACTGGATGACACGGATCGAAACCGAATGGATCCGGCGTTATGGCGCAGCCAACTAGGCTCGGCGGAAACGCCCTCCTTGCCTTCGTTCTGGGGCTTCCCATCCTTGCCGGGCTTGCAGGAACGATCCTGCCGGCCTTCGGCTACCTGCCGGCGCTCGGCGGCCTTCGCGTCACGCTTGCTCATTTCGCCGAACTCGCCGGCCAGCCGCACATTCTCCGCTCGGTCCTGACCGGCCTCGCTGCGGGATTGCTGACGACGGTCGCAGCGACAGCGGTCGTCGGCACATTCGTCGCGGGCTTTGCCGGCACGCCGCTTTTCGCCCGCATCCAGCATCTCGTCTCTCCCCTGCTTGCCGTCCCGCATGCTGCCGCCGCCTTTGCGCTGGCTTTCCTCGTCGCCCCGTCGGGCTTCCTGCTCCGGCTGATCTCGCCGGAGGTGACGGGCTTCACGCGGCCCCCGGACTGGCTTCTTCCCAACGACCCTTTCGCGCTTACGATGATTGCCGGGCTCATCGCCAAGGAGGTGCCGTTTCTCTTCCTGGTGACGCTTGCCGCCCTGCCGCAGCTTGCCGTCACGAGGGCATCGCGCCTTGCGGCGGCGCTCGGCTACGGGCGCGTCGCCGGCTTCGCCATCTGTCTTTGGCCCGCCCTCTACCGCCAGATCCGTCTGCCGGTCTTCGCAGTGCTCGTCTATTCGGTATCCGTGGTCGACGTCGCCATGATCCTCGGGCCGAAGCTGCCGCCGACATTGCCGGTGCGAGTAACCCAATGGGCCGGAGACGACGACCTCGGTGCGCGATTTCTCGCATCGGCGGGCGCTTTCCTGCAGCTTGGCATCGTCGTTGCCGCAATGGCGAGTTGGATCGTGCTCGAACGGGTCGGGAAAGCCGTTCTCGCGCGCCTGACCCTTTCCGGACGGCGCTTTGCGCGGGACGGCGCGCTTCGCGCCGCGGGCGCCCTCGCCATGAGCACCTGTACGGTCACCATTTTCGCGGGGCTCAGCGTGCTTTCGATCTGGTCGGTTGCAGGCCTCTGGCCCTTTCCCGACGCGTTGCCCGGAAGTCTCACGCCCAATACCTGGATGCGCACATTGCCTCAACTCTGGGCCCCGCTCGGCACCACGGTCGCGCTCGCTCTTTCGGCGTCATCGCTGGCGCTCGTATTTACCATCCTCCTGCTCTACCGCAACGGCATCGCCGGCGGACGGAAGAATGCAGCCGGCTACCGGCTGCTTTACCTCCCCTTGCTCGTCCCGGAGATCAGCTTCGTTTTCGGGCTGCAGGTCCTGATGCTCTCGGCGGGGCTCACTCCCGGCTTTGCGAGCGTGCTGGCGGTCCATTTCGTTTTCGTGCTCCCTTACGTGCTTCTGTCGCTGTCGGCCCCCTGGCGCGCGGTCGACCCGCGCTTCGAAAAAATTGCCGCCGGCTTCGGCAAGCCGGCGTTGGAAATCCTGTTCACGGTCCGGCTGCCATTGCTCTTTCGTGCCTGCCTCACCGCGCTCGCGGTCGGTTTCGCCGTGTCGGTCAGCCTCTATCTGCCGACGCTCCTCATCGGGTCCGGGCGGCTGACGACGATCACGACCGAGGCCGTCGCACTCTCGTCGGGCGGCGACCGGCGGGTCATCGGCATCTACGCCCTCGTTCAGGGGCTCCTGCCCTTCCTCGCATTTCTCGTTGCGTCGCTCGGCCCGCAGTTGCTATTCCGCAACCGGCGGGCAATGAGGACGTGAATGCAGGAAAACGCCGGGTCAAAATCCCCGATCAAGACAGGATGCCTGACGCTCTCGGAGGTGACGATCGGTCTGGGCGGCCGGGCCCTGCTCGCCGTATCGGCGTCGGTCGCGCCGGGCGAGGTGCTGACGATCATGGGGCCGTCCGGCTCCGGCAAGTCGACCCTGCTCGCCTTTGCGGGAGGCTTTCTCGATGCGGCATTCGATGTGAGCGGCCGCATCCTGATCGACGGCAAGGACCTGACGGCGGTTCCCGCCAACCGGCGCCACGCGGGCATCCTGTTTCAGGATCCGCTGCTCTTTCCCCATCTATCGGTCGGCGGCAACATCGTCTTCGCCATAGCGCCGGCTGTCAAAGGACGAGCCGCACGCCGCCGGCTGGCCGATGCAGCCCTCGACGAGGTGGGCCTTAACGGCTTCTTCGACCGCGACCCGGACACGCTCTCCGGCGGCCAGAAGGCACGCGTGGCGCTGCAAAGGGTACTCGTTTCCGCGCCACGATTCCTGCTTCTCGACGAACCTTTCTCCAATCTCGACGCGGCGCTCAGACAGCAGACGCGTGAGCTTGTCTTTTCCAAGGCGAGGGCGGCCGGGCTGCCCACCATCCTGGTGACCCACGACAGTGCCGACGCGGAGGCCGCCGGCGGCCGCGTGATCGAAATCGGAATGGAGGAGCAGGCGTGATGCGCGCGCTTCCGGCCCTGCCTGTCCGCGAGATCCTGCCCGGCCTTGGCGACGCGCTCGCTTCGTCGGGATCGGTGGTGCTGTCGGCTCCTCCCGGCGCCGGCAAGACGACGCTGGTGCCGCTTTTTCTGCTCGACCAGCCCTGGCGCGGCGACGGCAAGATCATTCTGCTCGAACCGCGGCGGCTCGCAGCGCGGGCTGCGGCCGGACGCATGGCCGAACTTCTGAAGGAGAAGGTCGGCGAAACCGTCGGCTACCGGATGCGGCTCGACAACCGCGTATCGGGCAAAACCCGGATCGAAGTTGTAACGGAGGGCGTCTTTAGCCGGATGATCCTCGACGATCCCGAATTGTCCGGCGTTTCGGCTGTCCTTTTCGACGAGTTCCACGAGCGTTCGCTGGATGCCGATTTCGGGTTGGCGCTGGCGCTCGACGTGCAATCGGCGCTGCGCGAGGACCTCAGGATCGTCGTCATGTCGGCGACGCTCGACGTCGAACGCATCGCCGGGCTCGTCGGCGATGCGCCGGTCCTGAAAAGCGAAGGCCGGAGCTTCCCTATCGACATACGCTACGAAAACAGAGCGGCCGGTGAAAGCGTCGAGGACGCGATGGTCCGCACGATTGCAGAGGCGCATCGGTCCGAGGAAGGTTCCATCCTTGCCTTCCTGCCCGGGCAGGCGGAAATCGCCCGCACGGCCGCGCGGCTCGCCGATCGCTTCGGGGAGGCGACCGCAATCGTGCCGCTCTTCGGCAATCTGAGCCAGAAGGAACAGGATGCGGCGATCCGCCCGGCACCGAAGGGCACGCGCAAGATCGTGCTGGCGACCTCGATCGCCGAAACCTCGATCACCATCGACGGCGTCAGGATCGTCGTCGACAGCGGCCTGCAGCGGCTGCCGGTCTTCGAGGCCTCGACCGGCATCACGCGGCTCGAAACCGTGCGCGTTTCAAGAGCCTCGGCCGATCAGCGCGCCGGGCGCGCCGGAAGGACCGAGCCGGGTATCGCGATCCGCCTGTGGCATTCCGGCCAGACGGCGGCGCTCGCCGCCTTCACGCCGCCGCAGATCCTTGCCAGCGATCTCTCCAGCCTGCTCCTCGATCTTGCCCATTGGGGTGTGGCCGACCCGTCGACGCTGAAATTCCTCGATCCGCCGCCGGAGACGGCCCTGCGCGAGGCGCGGGGCCTGCTCGTCGAGCTCGGCGCGATCGACAGCCGCGGCGCGCTGACGCCGAGGGGCCGCAGGATCCGCGATCTGGCGCTGCCGGTGCGGCTTGCGGCAATGTCGGTCGCAGCCGCCGGGGAAGGGCGGGCGCAGGAGGCCTGCCTTCTCGCGATGATGCTCACCGAGCAGGGCCTCGGCGGCAACAGCATCGATATCGAGGAGCGGCTGCGCCGGTTTCGGAGCGAGCGCAGCGACCGGGCCGAGGCCGCCCGCGGTCTGGCGCGGCGAATGGCCGGCGAACTCGGCGCATCGAACAAGGCGGGTCTGGAGCCCGTTCTGCCTGGAGCCCTGCTGATGCACGCCTTTCCCGACCGCATCGCGCTGCAGCGCGGCGGGCGCGGCCGCTTCGTCATGGCGAACGGACGCGGCGCCGAGATCCCCGAGACCGAACGGCTTGCTGCAGCCGGAATGCTCGTCATTGCCGATCTTACCGGCAGAGCCGGGGCGCAGCGGGTGCTCGCTGCAGCGGAAATAACGAGAGGCGATGTCGAAGGGCACATGCCGGACGCCATCGTCACCGAGGAGCAAAGCTTCTTCGATCGGGCCAGCCGGCAGGTGCGTGCGCGCCGGGTGACACGGCTCGGGGCGATCATCTTCGAGGAGAAACCCCTGCCTCGCCCCAGCGGCCAGGCGGCGGCGCGGGCACTCGCGGACGGTATCCGGCAGCTGGGGCTCGCCGCTGTCCCCTTCCCGAAGGACGTGGAGCAACTGCGCGACCGTATCGGCTTCCTGCACCGCTCCATCGGTGAGCCCTGGCCGGACATGTCGGACGCGGCGCTGATCTCCCGTCTCGACGCGTGGTTCGTTCCGTTCCAGGGAGACGCCGGCGGCATTGACGGGATCCAGGGCCGCGATCTCGCCGAAGGCCTCATCTCGCTCGTTCCATACGGCCTTCAGCGCGACCTCGCCCGGCTGGCCCCTACGCATTTCGAAGCGCCGACAGGCCAGCGTCATCCGATCCATTACGACGGCGACGAACCGCTCCTGTCGATCCGCGTTCAGGAGCTCTTCGGCCTGAAAGCGCATCCCGCGATCGGCGACGGTCGGCTGCCGCTGCTTCTCGAGCTGATTTCCCCCGGCCACCGCCCGATCCAGACGACCCGGGACCTGCCCGGCTTCTGGGCCGGTTCGTGGAAGGACGTCAGAGCCGAGATGCGCGGCCGCTATCCGAAACATCCCTGGCCGGAGGATCCCGCCAATGCGATGCCGACGACGCGCGCGAAACCGCGCGGGACTTAGAACGGGCGGAAAGTGTACTCCAAAGTGGCCGGATGCGGCTCTACGGCGCACCGAGGTCCGCCGCCGTTTCATATTTGCCGGGTTCGGAATAAAGTCCGGCAAGATGAATTGACGCCCGGTCGCGCATGCGACCCGCATCGCGAAACGGAAACGCATGGCAGCTGCGACACTCTATAACGATCAGAACAGCAATCGCAGTCTGAGGCTGCAGACGCTCATCCGGCTGCGCTGGCTGGCGGTGGGTGGACAATCGCTCGCCGTCGTCGTCACGGCGCTGTGGCTGCAGTTCCCGCTGCCGATCGTTCCCTGCTCCGTATTGATCGCCTGCCTGGCGCTTCTCAACGTCTTTCTCACGCTCCGCTTTCCGCCGACGCAGCGGTTGACGCCGCCGGCCGCCTTCTCCCTGCTCGGTCTCGACCTTGCGCAACTGACTGCGTTGCTCTTCATCACCGGCGGTCTTGCCAATCCCTTCGCGCCGCTTCTCTGCGTGCCGGTGATCATCTCGTCGGCCTCGCAGCCGAAGCCGCAGAGCATCGTGCTGGCCGGGCTCGCCGTCCTAGGCGTCACCGCCCTTGCCTTCTCGCCCTTCCCGCTGCCCTGGTATCCAGGCACCGTTCTGTTGATGCCGCGCGTGCTGACGGCGGGCATCTGGTTCGCGATCGTCTCGATGACGGCCTTCGCCGCTTTCTACACCTATCGCGTCTCGCTCGAGGCGAGCGAGCTTTCCGAAGCGCTGACGGCGACCGAGCTCGTCCTCCAGCGGGAGAAGCACCTGTCGCAGCTCGACGGTCTCGCGGCCGCCGCCGCCCACGAACTCGGAACGCCGCTCGCGACGATCAGCGTCGTCGCCAAGGAGATGGAACGAGAGCTTGGCGACGATCCGCGTTTCGGCGAGGACGTCCATCTTCTGCGCAGCCAGAGCGAACGCTGCCGCGACATTCTGAGGCGGCTGACCACCCTTTCGTCCGAAAGCGAAGAACATATGCGGCTTCTGCCGCTCTCATCGCTGATCGAGGAGGTGATGGCGCCGCATCGCGAATTCGGCATAGAAATCGAGCTGAAGGAGCAGGGCGATCGCGCCTCGGAGCCGGTCGGCATCCGCAATGCCGGCATTCTCTACGGCCTGGGCAATCTGCTGGAGAACGCGGTCGACTATGCGCGCAAGAAGGTGACCGTCACGACGGAACACACGGCCGAGCGCGTGCGGGTGACGATCGAAGACGACGGCGACGGTTTTTCGCCGGACATCCTGGCGCGGATCGGCGAACCCTACGTGACGCGGCGGCAGAAGGACGACAGTGCCGGCGGGCTCGGCCTCGGTCTCTTCATCGCCAAGACGCTGCTCGAGCGTTCAGGTGCCCGGCTGCGCTTCGAGAACGGCGGCTCGAAACACCCGGGCGCCCGGGTCAGCGTCGAATGGCCGCGCGTGCTGATGGACACGAAACTGGCGAAATGACTTTTGGCGGTTTATTGAAGACAGGTGCGGGGAAACCCACATGATTGCCGGCAAAACCACCTACCGCATGTTTCCTTTGACCCTGTCCGGTGAAAGAATAGAACATGCAGCACTTGAAGGGTTACAGCGGCCCTTGCGCGCCCGGTGAGACGCATGGCGCTGTAGGGATTTGAGAAATGATCGAAAAGTCGATGCCTGCGCCAAACACTCACGCCGCCGATGCGGACCTGATCGGGCCTGACAAGAGCCTTCTGATCGTCGATGACGACACGGCCTTTCTGCGGCGCCTCGCCCGCGCAATGGAAGCGCGCGGCTTCGCGGTCGAGATCGCCGAATCGGTCGCCGAAGGCATAGCCAAGGCGAAGACCCGCCCGCCGAAACATGCAGTCATCGATCTCCGCCTGAGCGACGGCAGCGGTCTCGACGTGATCGAGGCGATCCGCGGGCGCCGCGACGACACGCGCATGATCGTTCTGACGGGCTATGGAAACATCGCGACGGCGGTCAACGCCGTGAAGCTCGGAGCGCTCGACTATCTGGCCAAGCCCGCAGACGCCGACGACATTCTCGCGGCGCTGATTCAGCGCCCGGGCGAGCGGGTGGAGCCTCCGGAAAACCCGATGTCGGCCGATCGCGTGCGATGGGAGCATATTCAGCGCGTCTATGAAATGTGCGAGCGCAATGTTTCCGAAACGGCGCGCCGGCTCAACATGCACCGACGGACCCTGCAGCGCATTCTGGCGAAACGGGCGCCGAAGTAACTCGCGCCGCCTTTTTTAATCCCGCTCGCCGCTGACGATGTCGCTGATCGACTGGCCGAGCTCGCCGTTTCGCTCGGCCGCCCATTCTGCGAGCGTCAGGCGCTGCGCCGCCGTGCGCGCGAAGGCCTGCGTCACCGATTTTCGCGTGCTCGGCGGCAGGCGGTGTTCCGGAGCGTCGCGCAGCATATGCGCGCCGTAGCCGTCGGAAAGCATCAGCCCGCATTCTTCCGGAAAGATGTCGAGGGGAACCTGCGCATGCGTTGCGAAGAACAGGCGGTCGCAGTGGAGCCGGTATTCCGGCCACTTGCGATCGACGCGGAAGTCCTCGATCGAGGTCTTGATCTCGATGATCCAGATTTCACCCTTGGGCGAGAGCGAGATGAGATCGGCCCGCCTCCCGCTTGCAAGCGTCAGTTCGGGCAGAGCCGCGTGGCGCAGTTCCATCAGCAGCCGCTGAACGCCGCGCCGCACCTTCATCGCCCGCTCTGACTGGCGACCGTCTGCGAGCGGATTATCGCCATGGATAGACAAGATCGTCATTGCCGCCCTCGGAAAGTGCTACGGCGACCTTTGCGCCTCTGACGAGACGCGCGGCGCTGCAGGATGGTTTGTTGCAAAAAAGCAATCGTCACGGAATTTACACCTTTCGGCCACATTGCGGGGGGCCGGTCCCTTGCGCACTGCGGTGCAATAGAAAATAAGCTGTTGCCGCTGACGGCCGGACACCCTCCCCCGTATTTTCCTGACCTCTTTTACGAGACCATCATGCGCTTCCGCAACGCTCTCCTTCTGTGCAGCCTGGCGGCCACCGTTGCCCTCGCCGGCTGCTCACAGACCACGACCACGGCCGGCTCCTCTCCCGAGGGCGAAAAAGTGGCGACGAACCAGATCTTCTCCAGCAATTATGGCCCTGTTGAGGACCACGGATATGCGGTGCCGGGCGTTCCGATCAACCGCGTAGACCAGCGCTTCCATCGGCAGATCGTCGATTATCCGACGAAGGAACGCCCGGGAACGATCGTCGTCAACACGCCGAGCCGCTTCCTCTATTACGTGCTGCCCGGCGGCAAGGCCGTACGTTACGGGATCGGCGTCGGCAAGCAGGGCTTCGCGTGGGAAGGCGAGGCCTATGTCGCCTGGAAGCAGGAATGGCCGACCTGGCACCCGCCGAAGGAAATGGCCGAGCGCAAGCCGGAAGTCGCCAGATATGTAGAGGCCGGCATGGGCCCGGGCATCAGCAATCCACTCGGTGCCCGCGCTCTCTATCTCTTCAACAAGGAAGGCCGGGACACGCTGTTCCGCTTGCACGGCACGCCGGAATGGTCTTCGATCGGCACCGCCGCCTCGTCCGGCTGCATCCGCCTGATGAACCAGGACATCATCGATCTCTATTCGCGGGTCCGCCCCGGCCGCAACGCACGCGTCGTCGTGCAGCAGTAACGGCTGCAACACATCGAAAAAGGGCCATCCGGTGGTGCCGGGTGGCCCTTTCTTTTTGCCGTCGCAGCGTGATTGCGCTCGATTCGAGAAGCTGGCGCGTTCTTTGTGCGTCCCTTTGGACGCACGGCGCGCCTTGTTGATCCCCTCATTCCTGTGCTCGTCACAGGAATCCAGCCAGACCAAGTTCTTGGGCCGACCGAACGCTTCCCGCGCCGCGGACGCGGCGAGGGCATTGCGTCACAGCTTGACCATCTCGCACATTCGCAAATTAAAGTCGTAGTAGCCGCACATCCCCGGTCCCTCATTCCTGTGCTTGTCACAGGAATCCAGCCAGACCAAGTCCTTGGGCTGAAAGAACTCTTCCGCGCCGCAGACGCGGCGCTGCTCTCATCCTTGTGACGAGCACAGGGATGAGGGGAGGAGAGATTGCAGCCCTCCGAAGAGTATTCTACAGCGCCGCGCGTCTTGTGAGACGCGCCAAGGTCGCTGTAACCCTTTGAGCTGCTCGATGTTTTTGTCCATTGATCGGCCACGATCAAAGGAAACATGCAGTGGCGCACGGTCGATACGCGAGGAATTCAAGCGCATCACCGTGCGTGCCGACAAAACCGACCAGAGCTTCGACGCCATTAAAATCGCAACGGGCCCTAGGCCCGCTGCTTCGCCTTCAGCTCCAGCCGGCGGCGATGCAGGACCGGCTCGGTATAGCCGTTCGGCTGCTCGCGGCCCTTGAGCACGAGATCGAGCGCCGCCTGAAAGGCGATCGATTCGTCGAAGCGCCCGGCCATGGGCTGGTAATTCGGATCGCCGGCGTTCTGCCCGTCGACGATCGCCGCCATGCGCTTCATTGTCTCCACGATCTGCGCTTCGCTGACGATGCCGTGATGCAGCCAGTTCGCCATATGCTGCGCCGAGATGCGCAGCGTCGCGCGGTCCTCCATCAGGCCGACATTGTTGATGTCCGGCACCTTGGAGCAGCCGACGCCCTGGTCGACCCAGCGCACGACATAGCCAAGAATGCCCTGCGCATTGTTGTCGAGTTCGCGCTGGATTTCTTCCTCGGTCCAGTTCGGCCGTGGGGCGACCGGCACGGAGAGGATATCGGCGAGCTTCGCGCGGGCGCGGCTCTTCAGGCCCGCCTGGACTTCGGCGACGTTGACGCGGTGATAGTGGGTGGCGTGCAGAGTCGCGGCCGTCGGCGACGGTACCCAGGCCGTGTTCGCGCCCGCCTTCGGATGAGCGATCTTCTGCTCCAGCATCGCCGCCATCAGGTCCGGCATCGCCCACATGCCCTTACCGATCTGGGCGTGGCCCGACAGCCCGCACGCTAGACCGACATCGACGTTCCAGTTCTCATAGGCCGATATCCATGGCGCCTGCTTCATGTCGCCCTTGCGGATCATCGGGCCGGCTTCCATCGAGGTGTGGATTTCGTCGCCGGTGCGGTCCAGGAAGCCGGTATTGATGAAGACGACCCGTTCGCGGGCGGCGCGGATGCATTCCTTGAGGTTGACGGTCGTCCGCCGCTCCTCGTCCATGATTCCCATCTTCATCGTGTTGGCCGGAAGCCCGAGCGCCGCCTCTACGCGGGCGAAAATCTCGCAGGCGAAGGCGACTTCCTCCGGCCCGTGCATTTTCGGCTTGACCACATACATGGAGCCGCTGCGGGAATTCGCCCGCCGGCCGTTCCGGCCGATGTCGTGGAGTGCGATCAGCGCCGTCACCATGGCATCCATCAGGCCTTCCGGCACCTCTTTGCCGTCCCGGTCGAGGATCGCGGGGTTGGTCATCAGGTGCCCGACATTGCGCACCAGCATCAGCGACCGGCCCGGCAGTGTCAGAGTCGCGCCGTCCGCAGCCTTATAGGCCCTGTCGGGGTTGAGCCTCCGGGTGAACGCCCTGCCGCCCTTGGTCACCTCCTCCTCGAGATCGCCTTTCATCAGCCCAAGCCAGTTGCGGTAGACGAGCACCTTGTCCTCGGCGTCGACGGCCGCAACCGAATCCTCGCAATCCATGATCGTGGTGATCGCCGATTCCAAGACGACGTCGGATATGCCGGCTGCATCGGCCTTGCCGATGGGTGTCGTTGCGTCGAGGACGATGACGACGTGAAGGCCGTTCCGACGCAGAACGATCTCGGACGGCGCCGCGGGGTCACCAGCATAGCCGGCGAACTGAACGGAATTGCGCGGAGCGCTCTTCGTGCCGTCGGCAAGCGTTACGGTCAGCGTCGCTCCCTCAATCGAGAACGATTCGGCATCGCTCCAGCGGCCGGCCGCCAGCGGAGCGCTCGCGTCGAGAAATTCTCGCGCCCAGGCGATGACCTCGGCACCGCGCTTCGGATTGTATCCCTTGCCGCGCTCGGCCCCGTCGGTCTCCGCTATCGCATCGGTGCCGTAAAGGGCGTCGTAGAGCGATCCCCAGCGGGCATTGGCGGCATTGAGCGCATAGCGCGCATTCATCACCGGCACGACAAGCTGCGGCCCGGCGATCGTCGCGATCTCGGAATCGACATTTGCGGTCGAGACGTAAAAATCGGGACCTTCCGGCAGGAGGTAGCCGATTTCCCGCAGGAAGGCTTCATAGGCTTCCATGTCGACCGGGGCACCATGCTCGCGATACCAGCCGTCGAGCCTGGCCTGCATCTCGTCGCGCTTGACGAGAAGGGTCCGGTTTTTCGGTCCGAGATCGTGAACGAGATCCGAGAAGGCGGAAAAGAACCGCTCCGCCTCGACCCCGGTGCCCGGCATCGCCTCTTCGACCAGAAAGCGGTGGAGCCCCGCATCGATCTGTAATCCATATTTCTCAACGCGGTCCATGCCACAGCTCCTGATTCAGTATTCCCATTGCCATAGATAGAAGCGGCGCCCGGAAGGAAAAGCGCTTTGGGCCCGCTCACATGCGCGGACACTCTCTCATCAACGCATTCCCTGTCAATTCCGCAAGGATGCGAAGAATTGTTTCCGGAATGGAAAAGGTCAAGACGCGTGATGCGCGATACGGGGCCGGCCGCTTGCCGAGGCGATGAAGCGTGCCTCGATCAGCTTGCGGCTGCCTTCGACCTCCGGCGCGTCGATCTCTTCCCGAAGCACCGCGGCGGGTTCTTCTGCACCGTTGGCGCGGGCGCTCTCCAGGGCCATCATTTCGGCGCGCCGTCGGGCGACGCCGAAAGCTTCCTGCTGATCGACGAAGCGTTCGCTCGCGCCCGCACCGTTGACGATGAAAATGCCTTCTTCCGGCGTCGTCACGAAGACGGTGATCGTTGCCCGCACCTGACCGACAACCGCGCCGACGGCGTTTGCCACATCTGCCTCCGCCGGGATCGCGGCCTCGGTGGAAAGCATTTCGGCGATGGCGGGGTAATAGACCGGCGCAGAGGCGCCGAGACCGACAAGCGGCCGGTCGAGGCTGATCGAAAAGCGCACGATGCCCGGTTCCCGTTTCAGCGCCCGGTCGACGGCAAGTGAGGCGGCGGGGTCGATGGCGGCGCCGTCCTCGCTGAGACAGGCTTGCAGGATGGCTTCAGAGGATTGTCGCGTCAGCCGGTCGACGATCAACTGCGCGAGAGCTTCGACGGAGGCGGCGACAGGCTGTCCCGATCCGTCCTTGGTGCGGGCGGCGATCTCGAGGCCCAGGCGTGCGGCCTCGCCGTTCCACTGCGCCTGCCGTCCGAGAACATGCATTGCGTCCGAGGGGGTGAGCCCGCAGATATGCACCAGTCCGCGCGCCACGAGCCGGTCGAGCGTTGCCTTCTGCGGCGTGCTGACGAGCAGGTCCGCAAGCGCCACCGGCACCATGCCGATGCGGCCGTAGAGTGCCTGCTCCTGCGGCTGAAGCCCGCTCGCCAGGTGGTCGGGCAAGCCGGTGCGGACCGCCAGGCGTCCATCATGCCGGCCGGCATGAGGCGCCCGCAACTGCCTTTCGAGCACCGACAGGACCGCGTCGCCGTGCAGGGCCGCGGCCAGGCTCAAGGGCAGGAACCGGCGGGGCCCGAGATCGAGCTTGGCCTTGAGGCCGCGGTCGTTGATCTTCACCTCGGAGTCGCCGCCGAGGCCGTAGGTGCGCATGGCGACCGCCTCGACCATGGTGCGAAAGCCTCCGACGACCGCGCCCTCCGCATCGAGTCGCGGGCGGCCCTTTTCGAGTACGGCTACGTCGGTCGTCGTGCCGCCGATATCGGAGACGACGGCGTTGTCCAAGCCGGTCAGATAGCGAGCACCGACGAGGCTCGCGGCCGGCCCGGAAAGGATCGTCTCGATCGGGCGCAGCCGCGCTTCGGCGGCCGAGATCAGCGCACCGTCGCCGCGCACCACCATCATCGGCACGTCGATGCCGCGGGCCTTGAGGAAGTCTTCGCACGAACCGATCAGCCGGTCGATCATCGAGACGAGGCGCGCATTCAGAAGCGTCGTCAGCGCCCGGCGCGGGCCGCCGAGCTTGGAGGAAAGCTCATGGCTGCAGGTGACCGGCAGGTGCGAGACCTCGCGGATGCGATCGCGCACGCGCTTCTCGTGGTCCGGGTTGCGCACGGCGAAATAACCGGCGATGGCGAAGGACCACACCTGAGAGCCGAGTGCCGGCAGCGCCGCGTCGAGCGCACTCATGTCGAGCGGCGTCTCGCCTCCATGGACGTTGTGGCCGCCGGGAAGGAACAGAACGGGATCGGATCCGAGCGCTTCCTGAAGGCCGTCGCGCTTCAGGTCTTCGGGAGCAAAACCGATCATGATCAGACCGGCACGGCCGCCCTGGCCTTCGACCAGCGCATTGGTGGCAAGCGTCGTCGAGAGCGACACGAGGCTGATGGCCGAAACCGGCACTCTCGCCTTCGCGAGCACCGCCTCCACCGCGCCGGAAACGCCCTCGGCCAGGTCGTGGCGGGTCGTCAGCGCCTTGGCCTTGGCGACGACGCCGGTAGCTTCGCTGAAAAGGACGGCGTCGGTGTAGGTGCCGCCGGTGTCGATGCCGAGGAGAAGATGCGGGGTCAATTTCTGCTCAGTCCAATGATGAGGGTCCGGAAGGGTCTGTCCGGTGATAGGACATATTCTTGGAAAAAACCATCGCGCGACAACGACGTTTCCGTGTCTGACGGCGGGCGTATCCCACCAACGGGGGCCCTACTTCACCCGGGCAGACACCTTCATCGGCAAGCCACCCCTCGGCTGCGTCGTCAGCCTTTGAACAGGCCAGGGATGCGTCTCGTCCGTCAGGTCGAAGCGGAAGCGGTGCATGAGCACGGCAAGCGCGATAACCGCCTCCTGCAGCGCGAAGGTCGCGCCGATGCAGATGCGCGGGCCAGCGCCGAAGGGCAGGTACTGGAAGCGGTTGATCTTGTCCCGGTTTTCCGGAAGGAAGCGCTCCGGCATGAAGGCGCGGGGTTTCTGCCAGTAGAGCGCATGCCGGTGGAGCGTCCAGGGCATGACCAGCACCGATATTCCCTTGCGGATCGGCACGCGCTCGCCTTCCGGGGAAGTCCACGCATCCTCCTCGATCGCGGCGCGGTTGATGGATGGCGCTGGCGGATAAAGCCTCAACGCCTCCTCGAAGGCGGCAAGCACATGCGGCATGCGCCCGAGCCAGTCGACCGGATCGGCGCCGCTTGCAAGAACCGAATCGATCTCCTGTTCCATCGTCTCGCGATAGGCGGGCGTATTGGCGACGCAATAGAAACACCAGGCGAGCGCCCGTGCCGTGGTCTCGTGGCCGGCACCTATGAAGGTGAGAATATTGTCCTCGATCTCGGAGGTCGTAAGCCCATCCGGACCTTCCAACTGCAGAAGCAGGGTCAGAAAGTCGTTCGGGACCTCGCCGGGCGCTTCCGCCATCCGTCGCCGGCGCAGAGACATCGTCTCGGAAACGACGCCGCGGAAACGGTCGAGCACTTTCCGGCCACCGATGCGGGTCAGTCGCGGAACCCAGCTCGGCGCAACCAGGAGGTCCATCGGATCGACGCGCCCCATTCGATGCAGCAATTCCTCGACATTGGCGGCGAAGCCCTGCTTTTCGACGGCGATCTCGCCGGAAAAGAGGGTCTCGGCCAGGATCTCGAAGGTGAGTTCCGTCATGTCCACGGCGACATTGGTGACGAAGGGTTCCGATGAAGCACCCGCGTAGCGGCCGACGAAGGCCTCGCAAACGCGAAGCATCTGGCCGGCAAAGCCTTTTGCGTGCCTTGGCGTGAAGACCGGCGCCATCGCCTTACGCGACCGTTTCCAGACCTCTCCTTCCGCCGTCAGGAGGCCGTCGCGCAGGATCGGGCGCAGGATCAGCCGCCGGACATTCGACATTTCGTAGTTGGCGGCGTTCTCGACGAGGATATAGCGGATGAGGCCGGGATCGTTGACGATAAGCGTCCGCTGATTGATGAACTTCGTCTCGATCCAGGGAAGCGTGTAGGAAGGCTCGCCCCAGAGCTCGAGCGGGTTTCGCAGAACCGTGCGGATGATCTCGAGCCGCGAGGGGATGCCGGTGCGCGGGACGGGCGCGGGCGGCTCGAATGGCTCCGGTCGCGTATCCATGTGTATGCCTTTCCCAGAGCAATTCCAGGAAAAGTGCGCAGCGGTTCTCAGTCCGGAATTGCGGAATGCTCTGGTCGCGTACCGTTCCAGTTTTTTACGGCGCAATCAAGAAAATGCTTCACGTGAATCGCGATGATTCCGCCGCCGGGCGATAAAGGATCACAAAAGGCTTTCGAGCTCTGCCAGTTTGTCGTTGACGAGCCAGCCGTAATAGTTCTCCTCCGGCCAGTAGACCTCGCCCCCCTGGTTCTTTGCCGCAAGCGCGGCCGCACGCGCATCCGGATTGCCGACATTGTAGAGCGTTGCCGTCAGGCCCGGATTGCCGGAGATATCCATGCCCGCAATCGTGCGATAGGCATCGATCGAATGCCGGATGGAGGCGGCCATATAGGCAAGCGACACGTCCGGGTCCATGATCGCCTCATAGACGCCTGCGGCATTGTTTTCGTCGAGGCGCTCATAACCGGAAACGCGCGACACCATATCCGTCAGCATCAATGCGGTCAGCGGATTGATCTGGCCGAGACCGAAGGTCTGCCCGGCGAAGAACGGCTGGAAGAAGACGGCGCTGAAGCGGTTGTTCGGGAAGGATTTGCCGGCCACGGTATGCCCGCGGAACTGGCTGTCCCAGACCCGCTCGCGGCAGGTCCAGAGCGCGTAGGAGCCTTTCTTGCCGGCGCATTCGGCAAATTGGGGCCGCTCGACGAATTCGGCGATGGACTCGCCCTGATAGCCGAACTGGAAGCTGTCGCCCGCATAGGCGGCCGCCTTGACGTAATAGGATTGCAGCCGGTCATAGGCGTCGACATTGTAGGTGTGTTCGCCGACGATCGCCCCGACCATGTGAATGGGCGCGATGCCGTAGGCGCCGGCGACCGACTTGATCTTGCCGACGAGCTTGCGGTCGGTGGCAAGAAGCTCGCGCACCTTCTCGTATTTCGCGTCGAAGGATGTGCGGCCGGCTTTGGTGCGGCGTACCGAGGCGCCCGGAACGCCCGGCTGCTCGACGTGGCGATTGCCCTGCGGGACGATGAGTATCCCGCTCGCAGCCGAAGGACCGGCGGCGAGGCAAAATGTGAAGATCACGAGCATGCAGGCGGTGAGGCGCACTATCAGTTTTCCTGTAGACTCTTCCAAGAAGCCGGCGGACCCCGCCGGTTCCGGCGCGCCCCTAAGGCAGAATCATGTCGGAATGATGCCTTAATTCTTAACGGCTGCTGATCGATCTAGAGAAAACGGAGGCGCCTGTCGAGTGACAGGCGCCCCACAATTCGGTGATCGGCTGGCCTCGACGGAGGTCGGGCGTCAGAGGATGTAGCGCGACAGGTCGGTATTGGCCGCCAGATCCCCGACATGCCGGCGAACGTAATCGGCATCGATCGTGACGCCCTGGCCTCCGCGATCGGGCGCGTTGAAGGAGACATCGTCGAGCACACGCTCCATCACGGTTTGCAGGCGGCGCGCGCCGATGTTCTCGACATTGGCGTTGAGCTGGACCGCGACCTCCGCCAGCGCGTCGATCGCGTCCTCGGTGAAGTCGAGGGCAACGCCCTCCGTCTCGAGCAGCGCCTTGTACTGGCGGATGAGGCTCGCCTCCGTCTCGGTCAGAATGCGGCGGAAATCCTCCTTGGTGAGGGCCCTAAGCTCGACGCGGATCGGCAGGCGCCCCTGCAGCTCCGGCAAAAGGTCCGACGGTTTTGCGACGTGGAACGCGCCGGAGGCGATGAAGAGGATGTGATCGGTCTTCACCGGCCCGTATTTCGTCGCCACCGTCGTGCCTTCGACCAGCGGCAGCAGGTCGCGCTGCACGCCTTCGCGCGACACGCCGGCACCGATGCCGCCTTCGCGGGTGGCGATCTTGTCGATCTCGTCGAGGAAGACGATGCCGTCATTTTCCGCCGCCGCCACCGCCTCACGCTGGATCTGCTCGTTGTCGAGCAGCTTGTCGGACTCGTCGTTTACCAGGAGCGCATAGGAGTCCTTGACCGTCGTCTTGATTTTCTTGGTCCGGCCGCCGAGTGCCTTGCCGAACATTTCCGAAAGGTTGAGGACGCCGATATTGGCGCCCGGCATTCCCGGGATCTCGAAGGCGCCGCCGGGCGAGCCGGTTTCGGCGACATCGACCTCGATCTCCTTGTCGTCGAGCTCGTTGGCGCGCAGCTTCTTGCGGAAGGAATCGCGGGTTGCCGGCGAGGCGGTAGTGCCGACCAGCGCGTCGAGAACGCGCTCCTCGGCGTTCTGATGAGCCTTCGCCTTCACTTCGGCGCGCCTTTTCTCCCGCACGAGGCTGATGCCGACCTCGACGAGATCGCGAACGATCTGCTCCACGTCGCGGCCGACATAGCCGACTTCCGTGAACTTCGTTGCCTCCACCTTGACGAAGGGCGCGCCGGCGAGCTTGGCGAGGCGACGGGAAATCTCCGTCTTGCCGACGCCGGTCGGACCGATCATCAGGATATTCTTGGGCATGACCTCGTCGCGCAGCTCGTCGTCGAGCTGCTGGCGGCGCCAGCGGTTGCGCAGCGCAATGGCAACCGCGCGCTTCGCGTCCTTCTGGCCGATGATGTAGCGGTCGAGCTCCGACACGATTTCCCTGGGTGAAAAGTTGCTCATCGATTCCTCTCAAATTCCGTCCGCTCGAGCTCCATCAGGAGGGTTCGACCGGACTCGTCTATCCATTCGCCAAAAGGTACGAAACCGGCCTTCGCATAGGCTCGGACGGCGCGGCGGTTGCCGGCGTCGGGGTCGATGACGATGCGCGCGGCGCCGCTTTCGAACAGTCTTGCGGCAAAGGCTCTGAGCGCCATGGCGGCGACGCCTTTGCCTGTCATTTCGGGCGGGCCGATGAAGATGTCGACGCCGGGCGTGTCGCCCGACAGGTCCTTGGCCCAGGGCTCCTCGTCATATTCCGACGGGATCCAGGACTGGATATAGCCGGCCGGCTCCCCCTTCACACGAAAGACGAAACCGTCGACCTCACCCTTCGCGCAACCGTCCCGTATCAGCCCGAGTTCGACATCGGGATCGCCCCACCACTGCCGGACATGCGGCTCGGAAAGCCAGGCGAGGAGCATCGGCAGGTGGCCCTCGGCCACCGGCTCGAAGCTGACCTCTGCCGGCTCATTCCGCATCCAGCGTCTCCACGACGACGTTGTGGTTGGTGTAGACGCAGATGTCGCCGGCGATCTCCAGCGCGCGGCGGGCGATCTCCTCGGCCGACTTGTCGCTGTCCATGAGCGCCCTCGCCGCGGCAAAGGCATAGTTGCCGCCCGAACCGATGGCGATCGTCCCGTGCTCGGGCTCGAGAACGTCGCCGTTGCCGGTGATCGCCAGCGTCACCGTCCGGTCGGCAACCAGCATCATCGCCTCGAGATTGCGCAGGTACTTGTTGGTACGCCAGTCCTTGGCGAGCTCTACGGCCGCGCGCATCAGCTGGTCGGGATATTGCTCGAGCTTCGCCTCCAGCCGTTCCAGAAGCGTGAAGGCGTCCGCCGTCGCGCCGGCGAAGCCTGCAATCACGTCGCCCTTCGACAGGCGGCGGACCTTGCGGGCATTGCCCTTCATAACCGTCTGGCCGAGGCTCACCTGGCCATCACCCGCCATTACCACCTTGCCGCCCTTGCGCACCGTGATGATGGTGGTCGCATGCATCGTTCCGTAAGGATTGTGTTCGCTCATGAAAGTACCTTTGGGCCCGGCGAGCCGGGGGGATGCGGCTCGCGATGAGCCTGGTTGCCTGAGGCCTATGTAAGTCGCAGCCGCGCGATTGCAAATGCGCGAACGCGCGCCCAGGCGGCTTTCGTTTTCACGTCGCCGCGGCGCACCGAATCTCCGTCGCAGTTCTGGATATTTCATGCCTCCCCTGATAAGGAGCGGCTCTGTGACGGAATGCGAAGATCGAAGGTGGGCTTTGTCGCCCCTCTCCGCGACGCCCGAAAACGATGTTGCTCCGATAGGCCGGCTGGCCCAAAGTCATCGGAGAGTGCAGACAGGAGAGCCTGATGGCAGACGTGACGCCGAGCCGCACCGGCCAAGTTTCGCGAAAGACGAATGAAACCGCCATATCCGTCTCGGTCAATGTCGACGGAACGGGCGTATCGAAGATCGCGACCGGCGTCGGTTTCTTCGACCATATGCTGGACCAGCTCTCGCGCCATTCGCTGATCGACATGGAGATCAAGGCGGAGGGCGACCTCCATGTCGATGATCACCACACCGTCGAGGACACCGGCATCGCCATCGGACAGGCGCTGGCCAAGGCGCTCGGCGATCGCCGCGGCATCACCCGCTATGGCTCCATAGACCTCGCCATGGACGAGACGATGACGCGCGCCGCCGTCGACGTCTCCGGCCGGCCCTTCCTCGTCTGGAACGTGACCTTCACGTCGCCGAAGATCGGCAGCTTCGACACCGAACTCGTGCGCGAATTCTTCCAGGCGCTCGCCCAGCATGCCGGGATCACGCTGCATGTGCAGAACATCTACGGCGCCAACAACCATCATGTCGCCGAGACCTGCTTCAAGTCCGTCGCCCGCGTGCTCCGCACGGCAACCGAAATCGATCCGCGCCAGGCGGGACGCGTCCCCTCGACCAAGGGGACGCTCGCCTGAGCCGGCCAATATCTGGTTTAAAGACCATGGCCTCCTACCTGATCATGACCCCGCCCGGCGCACCGGCCGACGACGAAAGGGCGCGGTTCATCGCCGACGGATTTTCCTGGACCGCCTTCTTCTTCCCCGGTCCGTGGCTCATCGTCAAACGCGCGTGGCTCATCGGAATCTTCGTTTCCGTTCTGCAGTTCCTGTTGCTTCTTGCGGCATCGGTGCCCGGCGGCTTCAGCGCAGCGCTGCTCGTCCATCTGGCGCTCGGTCTCATCGTGTCGCTCGAAGGCCCGCTTCTCATCGCCCGCAAGCTCTCGGCACGCGACTGGACGTTTCGTTCGGTCGTTCCGGCACGCGATCTCGAGACGGCCGAAGAAATCTATTATTCGAACGCCGGGCCGTCCGCCCATGCAGGAGATGCAGCTCCCATGCCGTCGACCGACAGGTCCGCTACGGGACGGCCGGGCGCCGCCGCCGGGCTCGGCTTTTTTGAATCCTATGGAGAGCGCTGATGCGGGTCGCCATCATTGACTACGGATCCGGCAACCTGCGCTCGGCCACCAAGGCCTTCGAGCGCGCCGCCCGCGAGGCCGGCATCGCGGCCGAAATCGATCTCACCGACAGGCCGGAACGGGTGGCCACGGCCGATCGGATCGTGCTGCCGGGCGTCGGCGCCTATGCCGACTGCCGCCGCGGCCTCGCCGCCGTGGAGGGCATGGAGGAAGCGCTGACGGAGGCGGTCGAGAAAGCTGGCCGCCCCTTCTTCGGCATCTGCGTCGGCATGCAGCTCATGTCGTCGCGCGGACTCGAAAAGACGGTGACGAAGGGTTTCGGCTGGATCCCCGGCGATGTCGTCGAGATGACGCCCGAGGACCGCTCGCTCAAGATCCCCCAGATCGGCTGGAACACGCTTGATCTCAAGCGCGCGCACGCCCTTTTCGACGGCATTCCGACCGGCGAGAACGGTCTGCACGCCTATTTCGTCCATTCCTATCACCTCGCGGCGGAGCGTGCCGAAGACGTGGTGGCGGAGGCGGACTATGGCGGCCCGGTGACGGCCTTCGTCGCGCGCGACAACAAGGCGGGCTCGCAGTTCCATCCGGAAAAGAGCCAGGCGCTCGGCCTCGCCCTCATCTCGAATTTCCTGCGCTGGAAGCCCTGAGGCTGCCGCGTCATTTCTGATCGGACGAACAAATGATCCTCTTTCCCGCGATCGACCTCAAGGACGGGCAATGCGTGCGCCTGAAGCTCGGCGACATGGAGCAGGCGACAGTCTATAATCCCGACCCGGCCGCCCAGGCGCGCGCCTTCGAGGAGCAGGGTTTCGAATGGCTGCACGTGGTCGACCTGAACGGCGCCTTTGCCGGGGAGACCGTCAACGGTGCGGCGGTCGACGCCATCCTCAAGGCGACGAAGAACCCGGTGCAGCTCGGCGGCGGCATCCGCACGCTGGAGCATATCGAGAACTGGCTTTCGCGCGGGCTGAAGCGCGTCATCCTCGGTACCGTCGCGGTGCGCGATCCCGCCCTGGTGATCGAAGCCTGCAGCAAGTTCCCGGGACGGGTCGCGGTCGGCATCGATGCGAAGGGCGGCAAGGTCGCCGTCGAGGGATGGGCGGAAGCGTCCGAGCTCGGGGTGATCGAACTTGCCAGGAAGTTCGAGGGCGCGGGCGTCGCGGCGATCATCTATACCGACATCGACCGTGACGGCATCCTGACCGGCATCAACTGGGCCTCGACGCTCGAACTCGCGGACGCGGTTTCAATCCCGGTCATCGCCTCGGGCGGCCTCGCCTCGATGGACGACATCCGCCGCATGACCGAACCGGATGCGCAAAAGCTCGAAGGCGCGATCTCCGGTCGGGCGCTTTATGACGGCCGGATCGATCCGAAGGAAGCTCTGGATCTGATCCGCGAAGCAAGAAAGGGGAAGATGCGATGACCCTTAAAGCCCGTGTAATCCCCTGCCTCGACGTGAAGGATGGCCGCGTCGTCAAGGGCGTGAACTTCGTGGATCTGATCGACGCCGGGGACCCGGTGGAGGCGGCACGCGCCTATGACGCGGCCGGGGCCGACGAGCTCTGCTTCCTCGACATCACCGCCTCTTCCGACAATCGCGAAACGATCTTCGACGTCGTCGCCCGCACCGCGGAGCAATGCTTCATGCCGCTCACCGTCGGCGGCGGCGTGCGCCAGGTGGCGGACATCCGCAAGCTCCTGCTTGCCGGCGCCGACAAGGTGTCGATCAACACGGCGGCGGTGAAGAATCCGGAATTCGTCGCGGAAGCCGCCGACAAGTTCGGCGACCAGTGCATCGTCGTCGCCATCGACGCCAAGAAAGTCTCGGCGCAAGGCGAGACGCACCGCTGGGAGATCTTTACCCATGGCGGGCGGCAACCGACAGGCATCGACGCGATCGAATTTGCGCAAAAGGTCGTCGAACTCGGCGCCGGCGAAATCCTTCTCACCTCCATGGACCGAGACGGTACGAAGAGCGGCTACGACATCAGCCTGACACGGGCGATCGCCGATGCGGTACGCGCTCCCGTCATCGCCTCCGGCGGCGTGGGCACGCTCGACCACATGGTCGAGGGCATCCGCGACGGCCATGCGACTGCCGTGCTCGCCGCCTCGATTTTCCACTTCGGCACCTACAGCATCGGCGAGGCGAAGCGCCACATGGCCGAGCACGGCATCGCCATGCGGCTTGATTGAGGCGGCGCTGTCAACGAGAAGGGATCCGATAATGACCGACTTCACCCTTTCCGACCTGGAGAAGATCGTGGCGTCCCGCGCTCGGGCGGCGCCGGAGGAGTCCTGGACCGCCAAGCTGGTGGCGGCCGGGCAGACGAAGGCTGCCAAGAAGCTCGGCGAAGAGGCGGTGGAAACGGTCATCGCCGCGATCGGCGAGGACCGGAAGAATCTGGTCGATGAGAGTGCCGATCTCCTCTATCATCTTATGGTCGTATTGAATATCGCCGCCGTCCCGTTGCAGGATGTGATGAGCGAACTGGCCAGGCGGACGAGCCAATCCGGCCTGCAGGAAAAGGCGAACCGGCAGAATCCATGAGCATCGCCGCGGAAGACATCGAACCGGCCGACATTCCGGGCAATCTCCAGGGGGGCGAATATTCGCCCTATCACGTCTTCTCCGCGGAGGAATGGTCGCGCTTTCGCGCCGACACGCCGCTGACGCTGACGGCCGACGAGGTGCAGCGCCTGCGCTCGCTCAACGATCCGGTCGATCTCGACGAGGTGCGACGGATCTATCTCTCGCTCTCACGGCTCCTCTCCGCCCATGTGGAAGCGTCGCAGATCCTCTTCAGGCAGCGCACCCGCTTCCTGAGCATGTCGAACGAGACGAAGACGCCCTTCGTCATCGGTGTCGCCGGCTCGGTCGCCGTCGGCAAGTCGACGACGGCGCGCATCCTTGCGGAGCTTCTCGCGCGCTGGCCCTCGAGCCCGAAGGTCGACCTCGTCACCACCGACGGCTTCCTTTATCCGAATGCGGTTCTCCAGCGGGAAAACCTGATGGATCGCAAGGGATTTCCCGAGAGCTACGATATCGGCGCGCTGCTCAGATTCCTCTCGGCGATCAAGGCGGGCCGGCCGAACGTCAAGGCTCCTACCTATTCGCACCTGACCTATGACGTGATCCCCGACCAGTTCCAGGTGATCGACCGGCCGGACATCCTCATTTTCGAGGGGATAAACGTGCTGCAGTCGCGCGATCTGCCGGCCGACGGCAAGATCGTGCCGATGGTCTCGGATTTCTTCGACTTTTCGATCTATATCGATGCCGAGGAGAGCCTGATCCACAGCTGGTACGTGAACCGCTTCATGCGACTGCGCGAAACCGCATTCCAGAACCCGCAATCCTTCTTCCATCGCTATGCGACGATCAGCGAGGATGCGGCGCGCGCGATCGCCGAGGGCCTCTGGCACAATATCAATCTGAAGAACCTGCATCAGAACATTCTGCCGACGCGGCCGCGCGCCGATCTCATCCTGCAGAAGGGCCCCAACCACCTGACGCAGACGGTGGCGCTCAGGAAGCTTTGAGGGGAACCGCGCCGCCTGCGGGAAAGGAACCGCTTCGGACGGGGCGAAGCTTCAAGGATTGACCCTTCGCAGCGTCAGATTGAGCCGGCCGCCGCTCCTCAGGAGCGTCGACGTGTTCGGATAGATGCGGTCGACGCCGTGGAAGGCGAGCCGTCCTTCGCCGCCGAGCACGACGACGTCGCCGCTTTCGAGCCTGAACGACACGGTCTGTCCGCCGCGTGTGCGGCCGCCGACGCGGAAAAGGCAGTCGTCGCCGAGCGAGATCGAAACGACGGCAGTCTCGAGATCGCGCTCGTCCCGGTCCTGGTGGAGCCCCATGCGCGCCTCTGCCGAGTAGAAATTCACCAGACAGGCCTCGGGGGACTTGTCGCTTCCGGCCACGGCATTCCAGATGTCCTGCAGCATGTGTGGAATCGGCGGCCATGGCTTGCCGGTGACCGGATGCGTCGCCTGGTAGCGGTAGCCGCGCTCGCGGTCGGTGACCCAGCCGAGCGCGCCGCAATTGGTCATGCGCACGGACAGGGGTTTGCCGGTCTTCGGCATCGCGGGCGCGAAGAGCGGAGCCTCCGCGACGACGGCGCGGACGGCCTCGACCAGTTCCTGCTGGCGCGAACGGTCGAGAAAACCGGGAATGTGTCTCACCCCTTTCGGCAGCACAAGCATTGGCGGCATCCTGTCATACGGCATCGATCGAATCCTCCCGTCAGCAGATCCGGCGGGAGATGACAGGTACATAGCGCTCACCGGGGTCGGGATCGACCCGAAACAGCCTTCGTTCAGCCGGCATCCAGATCGGGGATGCGCAGCACCTGGCCCGGATAGATCTTGTCGGGATGGGTGAGCATGGGCTTGTTCGCTTCGAAGATCGCCGTGTGCTTGGCGCCCTTGCCTTTGCCGTAATGGGCCTCGGCGATCTTCCAGAGATTGTCGCCCTTCTTCACGGTGTAGAAGACCGGGGCCTTCGCCTCGGCCGGCGCGGCGACGCCGTCGGCGACCTTGAGCTCGGATGCCTCGACCTTGGATATGCCGAGCGTATTGCCGACCGCCACGACCGCCTTCTCGAAGGTGGACTGGTCCTTGACGACACCCTTCAGCACGACCTTGTCGTCCACGACGTCGACCTTGACGTCCTTGGTGCCGAGATCATGGGACGCGAGCTCCTTTTCGACGCTTGCCGCATCGGGCGGCGTGTCGTCGCCGCCGATTCCGAGCTTCTTTCCCGCATTCTTGATAAAATCGAACAAACCCATGCTTGTCTCCTCTCTCGCGCGGCTGGAGCCTGCACATGTCGTCTTCCCCACGACCGCCGTACGGCTTGGCGACATGCGTCAGCGGATAAGAGAGTGCGGTTGCGGGCAAAAGACAAGGGCGCGGGCGCAACTTTCGGGCGCGGTCAGTCGCCGCCGGGGCGGCCGCGCAGCTTCTTGATTTCGGAACGGCCGGATTTCTCCTTCAGCCGGCGTTCGATCGATCCGCGCGTCGGCTTCGTCTTCCTGCGCGGCGGGGGCGGTGGTTCCGCCGCCTTCAGGATCAGCTCCTTCAGCCGCTCGCGGGCGTCCTCGCGGTTGCGTTCCTGACTGCGGAAGCGATTGGCTTCGATCATAAGGACGCCCTCCTTCGAGGCGCGCCGTCCGGCGAGCTTCAAGGCGTTGGCCTTGACGCGCTCCGGCAGGGACGGCGAAGCCTGCACGTCGAAGAAGAGCTGGACGGCCGTCGAGACCTTGTTGACGTTCTGTCCACCCGGTCCGCCGGCCAGCACGAATTGCTCCGTGAGCTCCCATCCGGCGATCACGATGTTTTCGTTGATGTAAAGCGGTTCGCTTGCCATGGATCTTCCTCGGCCGTTTCTATCGCATGCTTGAAAACCGGCCGCAAATGCAAAACCCGGCCGTAGGCAGCCGGGTTTCACGTGAATCATGGCAAAAGACCGGATTATTCGGCGGCCACCCTCGCGCCCGGGGCTGCGTCGCGCACGCTGCCGTCGACGTGGCGCTCGAACTTGGCGAAGTTGGCGATGAACATGTCGACGAGTCGCCGTGCCTGGGCGTCATAAGCCACACCATCCGCCCAGGTCGAGCGCGGGTCGAGAATGCCGGCCTCGACCCCCGGTACCGACACCGGCACCGCGAAGCCGAAATTCGCATCCGTGCGGAACGAGGCGCTGTTCAGCGAGCCGTCGAGAGCCGCCGAAAGAAGCGCGCGCGTCACCTTGATCGGCATGCGGCTTCCCGTGCCGAAGGCGCCGCCGGTCCAGCCGGTGTTGACGAGCCAGCAGGTGACGCCGTTCCTGGCGATGAGGTCCTTGAGAAGATTGCCGTATTCGGACGGATGGCGCGGCATGAACGGAGCGCCGAAGCAGGTCGAGAAAGTCGCCTCCGGCTCCGTCACGCCCTTTTCGGTACCGGCGACCTTGGCGGTGTAGCCGGAGAGGAAGTGATACATGGCCTGTTCCGGCGTCAGCTTGGCGATCGGCGGCAAAACCCCGAAGGCGTCCGCCGTCAGCATGATGATCGTGCGCGGCTGCGGCGCCGTGCCGGTCTTGCTGGCGTTCGGAATGAAGTGCAGCGGATAGGCGCAGCGGGTGTTCTCCGTCAGCGAACCGTCGTCGAAGTCAGGAAGGCGCCGCTCGTCGAGGACGACGTTCTCCATCACCGTACCGAAGCGGCGCGTCGTCGCAAAGATCTCGGGCTCTGCCGCTTCCGACAGGCGGATCGCCTTGGCATAGCAGCCGCCCTCGAAATTGAAGACGCCCTTTTCGCTCCAGCCGTGCTCGTCGTCACCGATCAGAGTGCGGTTCGGATCGGCGGAGAGCGTCGTCTTGCCGGTGCCCGAGAGGCCGAAGAAGATCGCCGTGTCACCGGCAGGTCCGACATTGGCCGAGCAGTGCATCGGCATCACCGACTTCTTGGGCAGCAGGTAATTGAGGACGGTGAAAACCGAC
The DNA here is from genome assembly GCF_036245905.1 of Sinorhizobium sp. KGO-5. Lineage (NCBI taxonomy): Bacteria > Pseudomonadati > Pseudomonadota > Alphaproteobacteria > Hyphomicrobiales > Rhizobiaceae > Sinorhizobium > Sinorhizobium sp. KGO-5. Next base: position 35,665 of record NZ_BDIZ01000001.1, on the reverse strand, counting down.
TTCTTCATCTCGCCCGCATAGGACGTGCCGCCGATCAGCACGAGGCCGTTTGTCAGGTCGCAGGCGATGACCGTCTCGCTGCGGCAGCCGTGGCGTGCGGGATCGGCCTTGAAGCTCGGCAGGTCGATAATCGTCAGCTTCGGCTGAAAAGACGGAAGCTCCTCGCGCTCCGGGCGGATCAGCAGATTGCGGATGAACAGCGAGTGCCAGGCGAACTCGGTGACGACGCGCGTCGGTAGCGCGTTCTCCGGGTCGGCACCGCCGACGAGGTCCTGGACGTAGAGCGACATGCCTTTGGCATGGGCGAGCATGTCCTGACGAAGACGCTCGAAATGCTCCGGCGAAATCGCGCTGTTGTTGTCCCACCAGATCTGGTCGGCGGTGTTGGCGTCGCGCACGACATACTTGTCCTTGGGCGAGCGGCCCGTGTGCTGGCCGGTGCGGGCGCAAAGCGCTCCATGGACCGTCAGTTCGGCTTCACCGCGGGCCAGGGCTTCTTCGTAAAGCTGCGGCGCCTCGAAGTTGTAGCGGACGACCGAGAGGTCGGAAAATCCGATCGATTCCAGTCCGATAGAGGGATTGCGGCTCCCGAGCTCATCCATGGTCAAGCTTCCTTCGTGGTTGGCCATTGGCGTTGAATTTCGTCGGAACATACCGGCAAGGCCGATGCAAGACAAGATAGTCAATTCTAAAACAATAATGAATTCAGTATATTAATCGATTTAAAGAAAAATATGCATTTTTTAATCGGTTGAATCGCAGCTTCCGGAAACCCACCGGCGGGGCCGGCTGCGGGGGAACCGGATCAGGTGCTTTTGCACTTCGCCACAATTTGTTCCACCTTTATACTCAATTAACGCGGCCGTGACTCGCGGTTGCCGCGATTCTTGCAACGCATCTCGAAGCGTCTCGGCAATCGGGCCTCGAAACGGAGTAGAATAAGATGCAGACCATCGCGCTTGTCGATGACGACCGCAACATCCTGACGTCCGTGTCCATCGCGCTGGAAGCCGAGGGCTACAAGGTCGAAACCTATACGGACGGCGCATCGGCGCTGGAGGGTCTGCTGGCGCGTCCGCCGCAGCTCGCTATCTTCGACATCAAGATGCCCCGCATGGACGGCATGGAGCTGTTGCGGCGGCTGAGACAGAAGTCCGACCTGCCCGTCATCTTCCTCACATCGAAGGACGAGGAGATCGACGAGCTCTTCGGTCTGAAGATGGGCGCCGACGACTTCATCACCAAGCCCTTCTCTCAGCGCCTCCTGGTGGAGCGCGTCAAGGCCATCCTGCGTCGCGCGGCCAACCGGGAGGCTGCGGCCGGAGGCGCCGGACCGGTGAAGAATGCCGACACGCCTTCCCGTTCGCTCGAACGGGGCCAGCTCGTCATGGACCAGGAGCGGCATACCTGCACCTGGAAGAACGAATCTGTCACGCTGACCGTCACGGAGTTCCTCATCCTGCACGCACTGGCGCAGCGACCCGGCGTGGTGAAGAGCCGCGACGCGCTGATGGATGCCGCCTATGACGAACAGGTCTATGTCGACGACCGCACGATCGACAGCCACATCAAGCGGCTTCGCAAGAAGTTCAAGATGGTCGACAACGACTTCGACATGATCGAGACGCTCTACGGCGTCGGCTATCGTTTCCGCGAAACGGCCTGAGGGAGCGAGCCGGCGGATTGCGGATCACTCGTCGCCGGAGCGCTGCCGCCCGTACCTCCCTTGCTAGCGCTTGCGCAGCAGCGCCGGCTGGCGTAGGGCATCGCGGGAACGGGCGAATGCGACAGGCGACGCGGGCAGAAGCGAAGGTCGCGTCGCGGGAGCGGGAGACTTGGTAGAAGTCTTGCAGGGCGATATCGAAGAAGCGGAAGGACGGGCATCGACGCTGCGCGGGCAGCGGCGATGGGCGCATCCCTTTACGCTGATCCGGCGCCTGTTCGGCAATGCGGTCTTCTCAAGCCTCACGCGGCGCATCGTCTTCTTCAACCTGGTGGCGCTCGTGGTCCTCGTCGGCGGGATCATGTATCTCAACCAGTTCCGGGAAGGTCTGATCGACGCCCGGGTGGAGAGCCTTCTGACGCAGGGCGAGATCATCGCCGGCGCCATCTCGGCCTCCGCCTCGGTGGACACCAATTCGATCACCATCGATCCGGAAAAGCTGCTCGAATTGCAGGCCGGCGAAAGCATCACGCCGCTGCCGAGCGACGAAGATCTCGAATTCCCGATCATTCAGGAACGCGTGGCGCCGGTCTTGAGAAGACTGATCTCGCCGACGCGCACGCGCGCTCGCCTCTTCGATGCCGATGCCGACCTGCTGCTCGATTCGCGCCACCTCTATAGCGGCGGACAGGTGCTTCGTTTCGACCTGCCGCCGGTCGATCCGGAAAGTCCGAGCCTCGCCGATGAGTTCGGCACCTGGTTCAACCGGCTGCTGCAGCCGGGCGACCTGCCGCTCTACAAGGAGCCGCCCGGCGGCAACGGCTCGATCTATCCGGAGGTGATGAACGCCCTGACCGGCGTGCGCGGCGCCGTGGTGCGCGTGACCGAGAAGGGCGAGCTGATCGTTTCGGTTGCCGTTCCGGTACAGCGCTTCCGCGCGGTCCTCGGTGTGCTCCTCCTCTCCACCCAGGCCGGCGACATCGACAAGATCGTCCATGCAGAACGGCTGGCGATCATCCGCGTTTTCGGCGTGGCGGCGCTGGTCAACGTCATACTCTCGCTGCTTCTCTCGTCGACGATCGCCAACCCGCTGCGGCGGCTTTCGGCCGCGGCCATCCGCGTGCGCCGCGGCGGCGCCAAGGAACGGGAGGAGATCCCGGACTTCTCATCCCGCCAGGACGAGATCGGCAATCTTTCCGTGGCGCTCCGGGAAATGACGACCGCGCTCTACGACCGCATCGCGGCGATCGAGAACTTCGCCGCCGATGTGAGCCACGAACTCAAGAATCCGCTGACGTCGCTGCGCAGCGCGGTCGAAACCTTGCCGCTCGCGCGCAACGAGGAATCGAAGAAGCGGCTGATGGACGTCATCCAGCACGACGTGCGACGGCTCGACCGGCTGATCAGTGATATCTCCGACGCCTCGCGTCTGGATGCGGAGCTTGCACGCGCCGACGCGAAGAAGGTCGACCTCGAAAAGCTGCTCGGCGACCTCGTCGAAATTTCACGCCAGATCCGGGGCAGCAAGAAACCGGTGCTGCTCGACTTCGTCGTCGACCGTAAGGACAACCCGCGCGCAAGCTTCATCGTCAGCGGCTACGAACTGCGCATCGGTCAGATCATCACGAACCTGATCGAAAACGCCCGCTCCTTCGTCTCCGAGCAGAACGGCCGCATCGTCGTCCGGCTGACCCGGTCGCGATCGCGCTGCATCGTCTATGTCGAAGACAACGGTCCGGGCATCCAGGCGGAGGACATCGACCGTATCTTCGAGCGCTTCTACACCGACCGGCCGGAGGGCGAGGACTTCGGCCAGAACTCGGGGCTCGGCCTTTCGATCTCGCGCCAGATCGCCGAGGCGCATGGCGGAACGCTCAGAGCCGAGAACATCGCCGGCAAGGACGGCCACATCGGCGGCGCCCGCTTCGTTCTCTCGCTGCCCGCCGAGCCGCACCCGTGACTGCGCCCTTCGTCAATGTCCACGGAACCGCGATCGTTCTCGGCACGACCGGGCTGCTGATCACAGGGCCGTCCGGCTCGGGCAAGTCGGCGCTCGCGCTTTCCTGCCTCTCGCAAGTGAGACGCCGGGGCCGCTTCGCCGCGCTCGTCGCGGACGACCGCGTGGATCTGACGCTCGAGAACGGGCGCATCGTCGCGCGCTGCCCTGCCGCCATTCGCGGGCTCCTCGAAATCCGCGGATCCGGAATTGCGGAAGTCGGTACCGTCTCCGCCTGTGTTCTCGATTGGGCGATCGCGCCGGTCAGGGCACCCTTCGAGCCGCGTCTGCCGCCGGAGGAGGAGGAGCTGCAGCTCGGGATCGGGCGAAATCTGCCGCTGTTGCGCCTCCCCATCGAGGGGCCGCTGTCGCCGCTCGACGCGCTCGCCGCCCTTCTGCCCGAAAATGTAGGACTTTAGCCTTATCGAAAGGCAGTGCGGCTGCTTTTTCGGCATTTTTGGCTTGCACTTCGCCTTTTCCTTGCCAAGATGGCGCCCCCAACAGGTGGACGAAATTGCTGCATTGCGATATCTGGCCATCAACGAGTTGCATATGCAGTTGGAGCAAAGATACCCATGATCGGACTTGTGCTTGTCACTCATGGCAAGCTGGCGGATGAGTTTCGGCATGCTTTGGAGCATGTCGTCGGTCCGCAAAAAGCTATCGAGACCGTCTGCATAGGCCCCGAGGACGACATGGATCAGCGGCGTCAGGATATCCTCGACGCCGTCGAGAAGGCCAATCAAGGCGACGGCGTCATCATCCTGACGGATATGTTCGGCGGCACCCCTTCGAATCTCGCCATTTCGGTGATGCGCGGCGGCAGCGTCGAGGTCATCGCCGGCGTCAACCTGCCGATGCTGATCAAGCTCGCAGGCGTGCGCGGTGAAAGCGACATGGACAAGGCGCTGGTGGAAGCCTCCGAGGCGGGGCGCAAATACATCAACGTCGCCAGTCGGGTTCTGAGTGGAAAATGATGGATCACCGCCCCGACACGGCTCTGACGCGCGAACTGCTCATCGTCAACAAACGCGGCCTGCATGCGCGTGCCTCCGCGAAATTCGTGCAGACCGTCGAGACCTTCGACGCGGAGATCACCGTCTCCAAGGACGGCATGACCGTCGGCGGGACCTCGATCATGGGGCTGATGATGCTGGCGGCCAGCACCGGCTGCTCGGTCTTCGTCACCGCCAGCGGCGCTCAGGCCGAAGAAGCGCTCAACGCGCTGGATACGCTGGTTCGCGACAAGTTCGGCGAAGAGATGTGACCGATATAAACATATAAAGACCTCTTTATATGTCGGTTGCCCTCCACGGGGTTTCCTGATAGACGGAAGGCACGCTGCCCGCGATCGCGGGAGGCACTGTCATGCCGCCAAACGGCCATGTGGCCGCGCGGCCCTAGGATCAGCCTGGAGAACTTCATGAGCGCAACTCAGGACTATATCGTCGCCGACATCGGGCTTGCCGACTTCGGCCGCAAGGAAATCGCCATCGCCGAAACGGAAATGCCGGGCCTGATGGCCTGCCGCGAGGAGTTCGGCGCATCGAAGCCGCTGAAGGGCGCCCGCATCACTGGCTCGCTCCACATGACCATCCAGACCGCCGTGCTGATCGAGACGCTGGTTGCGCTCGGTGCCGAAGTGCGCTGGGCCTCGTGCAACATCTTCTCGACCCAGGACCACGCTGCCGCCGCCATCGCTGCAAGCGGCGTACCCGTCTTCGCCGTCAAGGGCGAGACGCTGGAGGAATACTGGACCTACACCGACAAGATCTTCCAATGGGCCGACGGCGGCGTCTCGAACATGATTCTCGACGACGGCGGCGACGCGACCATGTACATCCTGCTCGGCGCCCGCGCCGAGGCCGGCGAGAACATTCTGACGAATCCGGGCTCCGAAGAAGAAGAGATCCTTTTCGCGCAGATCAAGAAGCGCCTCGCCGCGACACCGGGCTGGTTCACCAAGCAGCGTGACGCGATCAAGGGCGTGACGGAAGAAACGACCACGGGCGTCAACCGCCTGTACCAGCTCCAGGCCAAGGGCCTGCTGCCCTTCCCGGCGATCAACGTCAACGACAGCGTCACGAAGTCGAAGTTCGACAACAAGTACGGTTGCAAGGAATCGCTCGTCGACGGCATCCGCCGCGGCACCGACGTGATGATGGCCGGCAAGGTCGCGGTGGTCTGCGGCTACGGCGACGTCGGCAAGGGCTCGGCGGCTTCGCTCAGCGGCGCCGGCGCACGCGTGAAGGTCACGGAAGTCGACCCGATCTGCGCCCTCCAGGCGGCCATGGACGGCTTTGAAGTCGTCCAACTCGAAGACGTCGTATCGTCCGCCGACATCTTCATCACCACCACCGGCAACAAGGACGTCATCCGCATCGAGCACATGCGCGCGATGAAGGACATGGCGATCGTCGGCAATATCGGCCATTTCGACAACGAGATTCAGGTCTCGGCGCTTCGGAACCTGAAGTGGACGAACGTCAAGCCGCAGGTCGATCTGATCGAGTTCCCGAAGGGCAACCGCATCATCCTGCTTTCGGAAGGCCGCCTGCTCAATCTCGGCAACGCCACCGGACATCCGTCCTTCGTCATGTCGGCATCCTTCTCCAACCAGGTTCTGGCGCAGATCGAGCTCTTCACCAAGGGCGATCAGTACAAGAACGAGGTCTACGTGCTGCCGAAGCAGCTCGACGAGAAGGTGGCGCGCCTGCATCTCACCAAGCTCGGCGCCAAGCTGACCGAGCTCTCGGAGGAACAGGCCTCCTATATCGGCGTCAAGCAGCAGGGTCCGTTCAAGGCCGAACACTACCGGTACTGATCCTTACCCGAGCAATCCACAACATCTTGTGGCCGCGATCTTGACAAGAGATCGCGGCCGCTTTTTTGGGGCTCGCACTTTCAGCCGAATCGTCAAAGAAGTATGTTTAGCTTATCGATTCGTTATGCCGGTCTGGATTTTTCGGGCCGGCGGCGCGGTCGAAATGGGATGTCTTGTCGGACAGGCGGCAAACAGACGGAGACAGACCGGAGATGCAATCGGAACTGACAGGAGCCTTTGAACGGGCTCCGGCGCGCGGGGGCGCAAGGTCGCCGGCACTTTCCGGACGAACGGGGACGGCGCCGTGAAAACACATGAATCCATGTCTTCTGCAGGACGGCAGGGGGCGCCGAGACTGCTCAAGCGGCTCCTTGCGGGAACGGTATTGCTTGCGGCAAGCGATGCCGCAGCTCAGGCCACCGATCCCGGCAGAAGCATATTCGGCACGACGGAGGTGGTGACCTTCTCCGTTTTGATCGGCGTCATTTCCGCCGCCATGATTTCGGCGATCTGGCTCATCCGCCAGCGCGGCAATATTGAGGCCGAGAACCGCGAGCTTCGTTCCAATCTATCCGACGCGAACCAGCGCATTTCCCGCTTCCAGGCTCTCATTGCGGACAAGAACAGGCGCATCGTGATCTGGGACGGGCTCGCGGAGCGCCCGGAATTCCTCGGTCAGCTTCCGGTCGAAACCGGCGCGCCGCAGGACGACCGGGACTTTCTCGCCTTCGGCCGCTGGATCAAGCCGCAATCGGCAGGTCTGCTCGAAAAGGCGATCGAATCCTTGCGTGCCCAGGCGCAGAGCTTCGATCTCGTGCTCGAAACCCAGCGTAACGAGGTCCTCGAGGCCCAGGGCCGCGTATCCGGCGGGCGGGCCTTCGTGCGCTTCATCGCGCTCAACAATCTCAGGGCCGAACTCGCCGAGTTGAAGCTCGAACGCGACCAGCTGCATGCTTCGCTTTCGACGTTGCGGACGCTACTCGACGCGGTCGATCTTCCCGCGTGGCAGCGCGCAGGAGACGGCAGGCTCGAATGGGTCAATGCGGCCTATGCCAATGCGGTCGAAACCCAGAGCGCGAGCACGGCCGTCGCCGAAGAGCGCGAGCTGCTTGCGACCACGGCCCGCGAGCGGATCCGGGCGGTCTCGACGCTCCAGACGCCGTTCCGCGACAAGGTTTCGACGGTGGTCAGGGGCAACCGGACGTTTTTCGACGTCGTGGACGCCCGCACGCCCGCCGGCTCTGCCGGAATCGCGATCGACGTTTCCGGCATTGAGGCGGTGCGCGAGGAGCTGGCGCGGACGCTCAAGAGCCATGCCGAGACGCTCGAACACCTGGCGACGCCGGTGGCGATCTTCGACGGCAATCAGCGGCTGCAGTTCTACAATCAGGCTTTCCAGCGGCTTTGGGATCTCGACATGGGGTTCCTCGAGCGCAAGCCCGACAACGGCGAGGTGCTCGATCGGCTGCGTGCCGGCGGCAAGCTGCCGGAGCAGCTCAACTGGAAGCAATGGAAGACGAGTGCGCTCTCCGTCTATCAGGCGATCGATACGCAGTCCGATCTCTGGCACCTGCCGAACGGCCAGACGCTCCGCGTTTTCGCCACCGCGCGGCCGCAGGGCGGCGCCACCTGGGTGTTCGAAAACCTGACCGAAAGGGTCGATCTGGAAACGCGCTACAACACGCTGGTCCAGGTCCAGGGCGAAACGATCGACCATCTCGCCGAGGGCGTGGCCGTTTTCGGGCCCGACGGCCGCATCCGGCTCTCGAACCCGGCCTTCCGGGCGATCTGGGGCATCAATGAGACCGAGGCGCAACCGGGCACCCATATCCGCGCGATCGAGCAGGCCTGTCTCGCCTCCTACGACCAGCCGGACGGCTGGAAGCGCTTCGCCCATATCATCACAAGCTTCGACGACGAGCGGCCGTCGAGCCGCGGCATTCTGGAGCTGCGCACCGGCCTCATCCTCGACTACGCGGTCATTCCGCTGCCCAACGCCCAGACGATGCTGACCTTCGTCAACATCACCGACAGCGTCCGCGTCGAGCGCGCGCTCACCGAAAAGAACGAAGCGCTGCGCAAGGCGGATGCGCTGAAGAACGATTTCGTGCACCACGTCTCCTACGAGCTGCGCTCGCCGCTGACGAACATCATCGGTTTTGCCGACCTTCTCAAAACGCCGGTGTTCGGCGAGCTCAACGATCGCCAGGCCGAATATGTCGACCACATTGCCACCTCCTCGTCGCTGCTTCTGACGATCGTCAACGACATCCTCGATCTTGCGACCGTCGATGCCGGCATCGTCGAGCTCGAACTCGCGGAAGTGAATCTCATCGATCTGATCGACGACGTGACGCAGCAGATGGGCGACCGGCTGATCGAGAGCGGCGTGTCGCTTCGAACCGAAGCGCCCGACAATCTCGGCCGCATTACCGCGGACCAGCAACGGCTGAAGCAGATCTTCATAAAGCTTCTCACCAATGCGGCGAATTTCGCCCCGGACGGAAGTACGATCGAGCTCAAATGCTGGCGCGAGGGGAGCGACTTTGCCTTCTCAGTCACCGACACGGGGCCAGGGATCCCGCAGGACGTTCTCAACACCGTGTTCAACCGCTTCGAAAGCTATGGCCAGCGCGGCGGCGCGGGCCTGGGCCTGTCCATCGTGGAGAGCTTCGTCAGTCTTCACCACGGCAATGTTTCGATCCGCAGCAAGGAGGGCGAAGGCACCGCAGTAACTTGCCGCATTCCCTCCGCCGAAGCGCCGAAGGTCATCGCGGCGGAATAGATGAACTAAATGAAATCTCTCGAACGTCTGCTGAAGGACGAGGCCGCCACCATCGAATTCGGCGAAGATCTCGCATTGGCGCTGAAGGGCGGCGAATGCGTCGCTCTCTCGGGCGACCTCGGCGCGGGAAAATCGACCCTGGCAAGGGCCTTCATCCGGGCGATAGCCGACGACGAGACGCTCGAGGTGCCCAGTCCCACCTTCACCCTGGTTCAAAGCTACGACCTCAGGATCCCGGTCGCTCATTTCGATCTCTACCGGCTCGCGGACGCATCCGAGCTTGACGAGCTCGGTTTCGACGAGGCGCTCGCCCACGGCATCTGTCTCGTGGAATGGCCGGAGAAGGCCGAGGAGGCGCTTCCGGCCGGCCGAATCACCCTGACCTTCTCGCATGAAGACGAGGGCCGGCGCATTCACCTGACCGCACCGGACGCGGCCTTCGAACGGATCAACCGCTCGCTTGCCATTCGCAAGTTCCTGCTCGATGCAGCCTATCCTGGCGCCCGTCGGCGCCACCTGAGCGGCGACGCTTCGATCCGGGCCTATGAACGCATCGACACCGGGGATGGTGCGCCGGCGAAGATCCTGATGGATGCGCCGCGACACAAGCCGGGACCTATCCTTCAGGACGGCAAGTACTACCAGCAGCTCGCCCATATCGCCGAGGACGTCGTCCCCTTCGTCGCGATCTCGCAACTCCTCCGCAAACGCGGTTTCGCGGCACCGGCGATTTACGCGCGCGACCTCGACCAGGGTCTGCTTCTCATCGAAAACCTTGGATCCGAAGGCATACTCGACGCCGATGGCCGCCCCGTGGCGGAGCGCTACATCGAAGGCGCACGCCTTCTGGCCCGGCTGCATGCTCAGCCCGCGGAGCGCGACATCGCAGTGGCTGAAGGGGTCGTTCACCACATCCCCGCTTTCGACCGGACGGCGATCAAGATCGAAACCAGTCTGCTCGTCGACTGGTATCTCCCGTGGAAACGGGGGCGGCCTGCCTCGGACGATGAGCGGCGGGAATACTTCGCCGTATGGGACGGACTGATCGGCGTTCTCGATTCCGCGGAGAAGAACCTTCTACTGCGCGATTTCCACTCGCCCAACATTCTCTGGCGTCAGGACCGCACCGGATTCGACCGAATCGGCATCATCGACTTCCAGGACGCGATGATCGGGCCGACGGCCTATGACGTGGCCTCGCTGGTGCAGGATGCGCGAGTGACGATCGAACCCGATCTCGCCCAGCGGATGATGACTGCCTACATCTCCGAGCGCCGTGGTCTGGGTCCCTTCGACGAGGCCGCCTTCCGGCGCGACTGGCATCTGATGGCCGCTCAGCGCAACTGCAAGCTCGCCGGAATTTGGGTGCGGCTCAAGGAGCGCGACGGCAAACCCGGCTACATGAAGCACATGCCGCGCACCTTCGCCTATCTCGAGCATGCGCTCTCCCATCAGGTGCTGACACCCTTGCGCGAATGGTGCATTAAGGCTGGAATCCTCGCTCCCGAATCAGCGAACCGTTAGGACACGATGCCCATCACCAATGCCATGGTGCTTGCGGCCGGACTGGGCACCCGCCTGCGGCCGGTCACCGACACGCTGCCGAAGCCGCTTGTCAGGATAGCCGGCAAGCCGATGATCGACTATGTGCTGGATCTGCTCGCCGCCGCGGGCGTGACCAGGGCCGTTGTGAACGTCCATCATTTCGCCGGCCAGATGGAGGAGCACCTCGGCCGGCGAGAGGCGCCGCATATCCTGATTTCCGACGAGCGGGATGCGCTGATGAATTCCGGCGGCGGGCTGGCGAAGGGCCTGAAACTGCTCGATGGCGGGCCGGTGCTCGTCATGAATGCCGACCTTTTCTGGATCGGCGAGAAGCCGCGGCAACCGTGCAACCTGAAAAAGCTTGCCGGGTTCTTCGATCCGGAGCGCATGGACATGGCGCTGCTCTGCGTGCGTCTCGAGAACACGACCGGGCACAACGGCAAACGCGATTTCTCGCTATCGGAAGACGGCCGACTCACGCGCTATCAAGAAGGCATGGAGAATCCCGTCGTCTATGCCGGCGCGATCGCCATGGACGCAGCGCTGCTTGCAGACGCGCCGGACGAGGCGTTCAACCTCAACATCTATTTCGACCGGGCGATCGCCAGGGGACGCCTTTTCGGTCTGATGCTCGAAGGGCACTGGATTACCGTCGGCTCGCCGGAAGCCATAGCGGAGGCCGAGGCTGCGATCCGCCGCTTCCGGCCGGAGGGATGAGGTGCCCGCACATCCGAACGTCTTCACGATTCCCGCCGGCCTGCCTTTTCTGAGGACGGTCGCGGAAAGGCTCTGCAGTGGCGAGCTGACCCCGGGCTTCCGCTACGATCCGGCGCAGCCGCTGGCACTGGCCGGTGTGACGATCTTCGTGCCGACCCGGCGCTCCGCCCGCGTGCTGCGCTCGGAGTTCGTCGATCTGCTCGGCGGCCGATCGGCCATCCTGCCGATGATCCGGGCGCTCGGCGAGACCGACGACGACAGCGGCTTCTTCGACGCCGAGGTGCCGGCGATCCTCGACCTCGCGCCGCCGCTTTCCGGAACGGCAAGGCTCATCGAACTCGGCCGCCTCATTCTCGCCTGGCGAAACCGCCTGCCCCAGGTGGTCCTCGACATCCACGCGGAAAGCCCGCTGATCGCGCCGGCAAGCCCTGCCGACGCCATCTGGCTCGCGCGCAACCTCGCCGAACTCATCGACGCGATCGAGACCGAGGAACTCGACTGGGAGGCCCTCGACGGGCTCGACGGCGGCGAACATGCGCTCTGGTGGCAACTGACGCTCGCCTTCCTCAAGATCGCCCGCACCTATTGGCCGGAGCGGCTGGCGGAACTCAAGCACTCCTCGCCCGCACGCCACCGCAATGCGGTGCTGAAGGCCGAGACCCAGCGTATCGCCGCCGGAAAAGTGAGCGGACCGATCATCATCGCCGGTTCGACCGGTTCGATCCCGGCGACGGCCGCCCTGATCGCCGCGGTCAAGGCGCTGCCGAACGGTACGATCGTGCTCCCGGGCCTAGACGGATCGATGAGCGATGCGGAGTGGCGGCTGATCGCCGGAGAGACCCCCGCCGCCGGCGCTTCTTCAGGGAGCCCGGCAAGCCGCACCCACCCGCAATATGGATTTCACCGTCTGCTCAAGCGCATGGGCATCGAACGCGACGACGTGCCCGCCCTCGCGAGCGCTGCCGATGATCTCGATTATCGCAGCGCGGTCCTGTCGCGGGCGCTGTTGCCCGCCGACGCGACAAATGTCTGGATGGAGGCCCGCCAGAGCTTCGATGCGGAAAGACTCCTGTCCGCCTTTGCGGATGTGGCGCTGATCGAAGCGGCAAACGAACGCGAAGAGGCAACCGCCATCGCGATCGCGCTTCGGCTCGCGCTCGAAGCCGACGAGGAGAGCCAGGCGGCGCTCATCACCCCCGATCGAGGGCTTGCGCGTCGCGTCGGCACCGAGCTTGCCCGCTTCGGTATAGAGGCGGACGATTCCGCAGGCATTCCGCTCTCGGCGACGCCGGCGGGTGCACTTGCCCGGCTGCTCTTGGAAGCGACGCTCAGGCCGGACGATCCGGTTGCCCTGGTCGCACTTCTCAAGCATCCGCTGGCGCGCTTCGGCCAGACGGAAGAGGGTGCGCGCCGAGCCGCGGACGTGCTGGAGCTCGCGGCCCTGCGCGGCGGCACCGATGCGGCCGACATATCGGCCTTGGAGGGGGTCATCGACAAGGCGCTCGACAGGCAGAAGACCGACCGGCACCCGCCGCCCTGGAGGGCGGGTATCGGCCCCGACGACATCGCCATCGCGCGCGCACTCGCACGCCGGATAGCCTCGGCGGTCGCCCCCCTGGCCAGCACTCTCTCTGCCGATCCGCAAACCGGCCGTCACCGCTCGGCCGTGCTGCCCCTTTCGGATTGGGCGGAGCGTACAGGGCGCGCTCTGGAGGCGACCGCCATCGACGAGCAAGGCAACCTTGGCGCGCTCTGGGCTGCGGAAGCCGGCGAAATATTGGCGACGCTCCTCAGGGGCATCATCGAAACCGATGGCCAGATGGAGGCCGACGGACCGCAATGGTGCGACATTCTCGAGGCGCTTGCCGCAAGCGAAGCCGTCAAGCCCCGATCGATGCGCCATCCCCGCGTCTTCATTTTCGGAGCGCTCGAATCGCGCCTGCAAAGCGTGGACCTGGTGGTTCTCGGCGGCATGAACGAGGGCACCTGGCCGGGGCAGACGTCGAACGATCCGTTCCTTTCGCGAACGATGAAGGCGGGTATCGGACTGGAGCCGCCGGAGCGGCGAATCGGCCAGCTCGCGCATGATTTCCAGATGGCCTGCGGCACCCGCCGGCTGATCCTTTCGCGCTCCATGCGTCAGGGATCGGCGCCGACAGTGGCTTCCCGATGGCTGCAGCGCCTTCAGGCGCTCGGCGGCAAGAGGCTGACGGAACTGCTCAAGGCCAATGGCGCCGACTATCTCCACTGGATGCGCATTCTCGACCAAGGCGAGCGTCAGCCATTGTCGGACCGGCCGGAGCCGAAGCCTCCCGCGGAGCTGCAGCCGCGAAAATATTCCTTCAGCGAGGTGACGCGCCTGCGCCGCGATCCCTATGCCGTCTACGCGAGGCGCATTCTCCGGCTGGAACCGATCCAACCGTTCAACCGGGATCCGGGTGCGGCGGAACGCGGCCTGCTTTATCACCGGATCGTCGATCGCTTCGTCAAGGGCGGCTTCGACCCGGCGACGCGTGAGGGCGAGGAAGCGATGATCCGGCTCACCGACGAGGCTTTCGACGAGGAGAAACTGCCTGCGCATATCGACACCATCTGGCGGCCACGCTTCCAGGCGGTCGGAAGGGCGTTCCTCGAGTGGGAACGGGAGCGCCGGCACGGCATTGTGAACTCGTTCACCGAGGTTCCGGCGGCGATGGATCTCGGCATCGGAGATATCCGGCTGACCGGCATCGCCGACCGGCTGGATCGCCTGGCGGACGGAACGATCGACATCATCGACTACAAGACCGGATCGAGCCCCTCGCCCAAAGAGGCACGAGCACTTCTCGACCCGCAGCTGGCCCTCGAGGCGGCAGCGCTCAGGGCCGGGGCATTCCGTATGATCGGGCCGGCTCGGCCGCACTCGCTGCGCTACGTCCGGCTGAAGCCGGGCAGTCGGTTTGCCGTCGACACGGTCAATAACGAGGGCGCCCGTTCGAAGGAGACGAAATCCACCGAACAACTGGCGGACGAGTCGCTCGTCGAGCTCCGGAAGCTGCTTTCCGCGCTTATGAGCGGCAGGTTCGGCTTCGCCTCGCGCCTGATCGTTCAGAAACAGCGCGACTACGGCGGCGAATACGATCATCTGGCGCGCGTCGCCGAATGGGCGACCGCGGATGGCGAGGACGACGATGAGGAGTGATGCGACAGGCCCGGAGGAGAGAACCCCAGAGGGGTGGCTCGACTGGACAACGCAGCGGCAGGCGCTCGCCTCCGATCCCGCGCGTTCCGCCTGGGTTTCCGCCAATGCCGGCTCCGGCAAGACGCATGTGCTCACGCAACGCGTCATCCGGCTTCTGCTTGCGGGCTGCCGGCCGTCCGCCATCCTGTGCCTGACCTACACGAAGGCGGCCGCTTCCGAGATGTCGAACCGCGTGTTCGAGAAACTCGCCGAATGGGCGACGCTCGACGATAGCACCCTCGAAAAGCGCATAGAGGCGATCGAAGGCAAGCGGCCGCCAACCGCCAAGATCCAGGAGGCCCGCCGGCTGTTCGCGCGCGCCCTGGAAACCCCGGGCGGACTGAAAATCCAGACGATTCATGCCTTCTGCGAGGCGCTTCTGCACCAGTTCCCGCTCGAGGCCAATGTCGCAGGGCATTTCTCCGTTCTCGACGACCGGGCAGCGGCGGTGCTGCTCGCCGACGCCCGCAGGGCTCTCTTGACCGCCACGGCAGCGGCAACCGACCGGGAACTGGCGGAGGCCTTCGCCACGGTCCTCGATCTTGCCGACGATACCGGGCTTGAAAAGCTGCTTGCGGCGATCGTCGCCAACCGGGCGCCGATCCAGGCCTTTCTCGATCACGTCTCCGGACGCGGCGGGATGGACGCCCATCTGCGGACGGCGCTCGGCCTCGAGCCCGAAGAGACCGCCGAGACGGTCATGGCCGCGGTCTGGCCGCTGGCGGGACTCAATGGCCCGGCACTCGATGACTATATCGACCTTGGATTGCGCCTCGGCGGCGCCAAGCCCTCTGCCATCGCAGAAGGCTTGCGGGCCGTCCGCGCGATCGAGGATGCCACCGCCCGCTATGCCAAACTCGTGGAACTCTTCTTCAACGGCGGCGGCAAGCCGAAGGCGGAATCGGCCTTTCTGAACGCCGCCATGCGCCGTGCAGCGCCGCAGCTCGAACTCAGGGTGGAAGAGGCGCGCAGCCACATGCTCGCCTGCGTGGACCGCCTGAGCATCGTCCAGATGTACGGGGCGACCCGCGCCGCCCTCATTCTCGCCGAGAGGCTCAACCGCGACTACGAGGCGCTCAAGAAGGCACGCAGCCAGCTCGATTTCGAGGATCTCATCAACCGCACGGCGGCACTGCTTGCCCGAAGCGACGTCGGCGCCTGGGTGCACTACAAGCTGGATCAGGGGATCGACCATATCCTCGTCGACGAGGCGCAGGATACGAGTCCTGCGCAATGGGCGATCATCCAGTCGCTCGCGGCGGATTTCTTTGCCGGCGAAACGGCGCGCGCGGATGACCGAACGATTTTCGCCGTCGGCGACGAGAAGCAGTCGATCTACTCCTTCCAGGGAGCCCGGCCGGAGCGCTTCTCGCGCGAAAGCACCTTGACGGAGCGGCGGGTGCGCGCGGGCAACAGACACTTCAGCCCCATCCGCCTGCAGCTTTCTTTCCGCTCGACGGTGGACGTGCTCTCCGCCGTCGATACGGTCTTTGCAAATTCCGGGAATGCGAGAGGTCTGAGCGCTCGGAGCGAGGCGATCGTGCATGCGTCGAATCGGATCGGCCAGCCGGGCGCCGTCGACCTCTGGGATGTGATCGCGCCCGAGCCGGCGGCTTCGGAAGAGGATTGGACCGCTCCTTTCGACGCGACGCCCGAGCGCGCGCCGGTCAACATCCTCGCCCGGCGCATTGCAGCGGTCCTCGAGGATTGGATCGGCCAGGAGGCGGTGATCGAAAAAGGCGTGCGCCGAGCCATGCGGCCCGGCGACGTCATCGTGCTGGTGCGCAAACGCGACGCCTTCGTCAATGCCCTGACGCGCGCCCTCAAGCGGCGGGGCAATATCCCCGTCGCCGGCGCGGACCGACTGGTTCTGACCAGCCATATCGCCGTGCAGGACCTGATCGCGCTCGGCCGGTTCGTGCTTCTGCCCGAGGACGATCTGTCGCTCGCGGCACTGCTGAAGAGCCCGCTCCTCGATTTTGCCGAGGAGGATGTCTTCGAACTCGCCGCGCGGCGGACCGAGGGCGAAAGCCTCTGGCGACGGCTGCGGCAGGCGGGCGCGGAGGAGACGAGCCGTTATCACGGAGCGGTCCGCACGCTTTCGCGTTATGCCGGCCTGGCTCGGAAACTGCTGCCGCACGATTTCTATGCCCGCGTCCTCGGCGCCGATGGCGGACGGCGTGCCTTCCTGGCGCGGCTCGGCAGCGAAGTCAGCGATATTCTCGACGAATTCCTCACCTTCGCTCTCGATCATGAAAGGAGCGGTCTGCCGGGCCTGCAGGCTTTCATCTCGACGCTGGAGATCGAAGCGCCCACGGTCAAGCGCGAACAGGACAAGGAACGCGACGAGGTTCGCGTTATGACCGTACATGCCGCCAAGGGCCTCGAGGCACCGGTCGTCTTCCTGGTCGACGGCGGCGGCGAGGCCTTCGTCCGCCAGCAGGTCTCGGACCTTCGCTTCGTGGAGAAAACGCAGGCCGATCATTCCGGGCTCACGGTCCCGGTCTGGCGCGCGCCGGGTTCTGCGCCGAACTCGCTCATCGCCGCCGACAACGAGCGGCTGAAGAAGCTCGCCGAGGAGGAATACCGCCGGCTCCTCTATGTCGGCATGACGCGCGCAGCCGACCGCCTGATCGTCTGCGGCTATCGCGGACAGCGGCAGAACACCGACACCTGGCATTCGATGGTGCAGGGAACGCTGGCACAGGACCTGAAGGGCCGCGGAACGCCGAGGCTTTTCCGCGCCGGAAGCGAGGAGTGGCAGGGCATTGCCTGGCGCGAAGCGCATGTGCCGCGCGACCTCCCGACGTCCGAAGGCGGATCCGAAGAATCGCAACGGCCGACAGCCGGCTTGCCGACGGCGCTTTTCACGCCTCCGGCCGCGCCGCGGCGGCTGCCCCGGCCTCTTGCCCCGTCCGGCACGACCATCGCAATCGACGACCCCGACGGCGAAGCGATCGTCGGCTCGGCCCTTTTCGCCGGGAAGAGCGCGCCGAAATTCTCGATGCTCCGCGGCGCGATCCTGCACCGGTTGCTGCAGGTTCTTCCGTCGGTCGACGGCCGCGAGCGCCTGGCCGCGGCGGAGCGCTATCTCGCCCGTTCCGTGCCGCGCTGGCCCGAAGCCGAACGGCGCGCACTTGCCGGGAACGTCATGGACGTGCTCGACCATGCGGATCTGCAACCGCTTTTCGGCGAGCACAGCCGGGCGGAAGTCTCCGTCATGGGGACGCTGAAGCTCGGGACACGCGAATTCGCCGTATCGGGCCGTATCGACCGTCTGGCCGTCACCGGCGACATGGTGACGATCGCCGATTACAAGACCAACCGCGAAATCCCGGAATCGCCCGAAGAGATCGCGCCGGTCTACAGAAACCAGCTCGCGATCTATCGCGAAATCCTGAAACCTCTTTACCCCGGCAAGCGTTTCCGATGCGTGCTGATCTTCACCGAAGGCCCGGCGATCCGGGTGCTTCCCGAGCCGATGCTAGACAGGAGTCTTGAAGAGCTCGCGACAAAGTGAGATACACGATATTGAAAATCCGGTGGCGATGCCTCACATGAGACACAACATCTGGACACTGCCATTCCGAAGGAGCACCCGATGGCTACTGTGAAAGTCGATACTTCCAATTTTCAGAAAGAAGTTCTGAACTCGGCCGAACCGGTCGTCGTCGACTTCTGGGCGGAATGGTGCGGCCCGTGCAAGATGATTGCGCCGAGCCTCGAAGAAATCGCAACCGAGCTTGCCGGCAAGGTCAAGGTCGTCAAGCTCAACATCGACGAAAACCCCGAACTCGCGGCGCAATACGGCGTCCGTTCGATCCCCACGCTCGCCATGTTCAAGGGCGGCGAAGTCGCCGACATCAAGGTCGGCGCCGCACCGAAGACGGCGCTCAGCTCCTGGATTTCGAACGCGGTGGCTTGATCCGCCAGGACTTCAATCCGACAATGCGAAGCCCGGCCTGGCCGGGCTTTTTTTCGCCTGAAATCGTCGTGATCTAGCGCGGCGGCGTGCCGTTTTCCGCGAGCACGTCGCCGACCAGATAGAGGGAGCCGCCGATCAGCACGCGCGGCGGCACGGGGTCCTCGTCGGTGAGTTCCGCGATCTGCCCGAGCGCTTCGGCGACCGAGGAGGTTGCATTGGCCTCGAGCCCGGCTGCGGCCGCATCGGCGGCCAGCGCCAGCGGGTCCAGTCCCGCGTCGGACCCGTGCACCGGCACGGTGAAGACCTGTTCCGTCAGATCGAGGAAAGCCTTGAAATAGCCGATCGGTTCCTTGGTATTGATCATGCCGATGATCAGGAAGAGCGGTCGCGGGTCGCGCTCCTCGAAGGTGGCCATCGCCTCGGCAATGACGTGGCCGGCGCCCGGATTGTGTCCGCCGTCGATCCATATCTCGGCGCCCGGCGGGCAGAAATGCGAGAGCCTGCCGCCGGGGAGGCGCTGCAGGCGCCCGGGCCACTCGACGCCGGCCAGCCCTTTCTCGATGGCCGCCTCGGGAACATCGAAACCGGCTGCCCGAACGGCACGGATCGCCGCCGCGGCATTGGCATATTGATGCCGGCCCGGCAGGCGCGGCAGCGGCAGATCCGCAAGGCCGTTCTCATCCTGGAAGATCAGCCTGCCGAACTCCTCATGCGCCATGAAATCCTGTCCGTAGACGGATATGGGGCAGCCGAGACGTTCGGCGGTCGCGATCAGCACATTGCGTGCGCCCTCTTCCTCCTGGTGGCCGATCACCACCGGGCAGCCCCGCTTCATTATCCCCGCCTTCTCCGCGGCGATCAGTTCGACCCGGTCGCCGAGATAGGCCTGATGATCGAGCGAGATCGGCATGATCACGGAGACGGCCGGCCGGGCAATGACATTGGTCGCGTCATACCGTCCGCCGAGGCCGACTTCTATGATCGCGACATCGGCCGGATGCTCCGCAAAGAGCAGGAAAGTGACCGCGGTCAGGATTTCGAAGACGGTGATCTTCTCACCGCCATTCGCTTCGGCAACGCGCCGTACGGCATCGGCAAGCACGAGGTCGCTGACCAGGGCGCCCTTGCCGCCCTTTACACCCAGGCGATAGCGCTCGTGCCAGTTCACCAGATGCGGCGACGTGTGGACATGGACGCTGAGGCCCGCGGCCTCCAGGATCGCCCGGCAAAAGGCCGTGACCGAGCCCTTGCCGTTGGTGCCGGCCACGTGGATGACCGGCGGCAGGCGCTCGTGAGGATTGCCGAGGGCGGCAAGAAGCCGCGTGATCCTGTCGAGCGAAAGGTCGAACCCTTTGGGATGCAGGGCGAGAAGCTTCTCGATCTCCTGCGCCGCCTCGCTGACCTCTGTCGCCGTCATTATGGTAGCCCTAATCTAGGCGCTCGCAGCCACCGGCAGCGGGGCCAACTCCGTCGCGGTATCGCGCTTGACCGCCTTGGCCGGCTTCTTCATCAGAATGTTGAGAACGCGCGCGAGCGTCTCCGGGATGTCGTGGCGCTTGACGACCATGTCGACCATGCCATGCTCCAGCAGATATTCCGAAGTCTGGAAGCCATCCGGAAGCTTTTCCCGCAGCGTCTGCTCGATCACCCGCTTGCCGGCAAAGCCGATTTCCGCGCCTGGCTCGGCCATGTGGATATCGCCCAGCATCGCATAGGATGCGGTGACGCCGCCGGTCGTCGGGTTCGTCAGGACGACGATATAGGGAAGCCCCGCTTCCTTGAGCATGTTCAGGGCTACGGTCGTGCGCGGCAGCTGCATCAGCGACAGGATGCCTTCCTGCATGCGAGCGCCGCCCGAGGCCGGGAACATCACCAGCGGGCACTTCTCCGCTATCGCGCGCTCGAAGGCCTTCACGATCGCTTCGCCCGCGGCAATGCCCAGCGACCCGCCGATGAAGTTGAACTCATGCGCGACGGCGACGAGCTTGATGCCCTGGACCTGGCCGAGGCCGGCAACGATCGTGTCATCGAGTTCGGTCTTGGCGCGGCTGTCGCGCAGGCGATCGGAGTATTTCTTCGAGTCGCGGAACTTGAGCGGGTCCTGCGCCACCTTGGGCTGCGGGAAGGCCTCGTAGATTCCGCCGTCGAAGAGATCCTTCAAACGGGCCTTCGCCGGCATCTTCATGTGGAAGCCGGATTGCGGGATGACCCATTTGTTCTCTTCCAGATCGCGATGGAACACCATCTCGCCCGTTTCAGGGCACTTGATCCAGAGGTTCTCCGGAACTTCCCTGCGGCCGAGCATCGAGTTGATCTTCGGCCGAACGTAGTTTGTGATCCAGTTCAATTAAGCAGTCTCCTGAAGAATTTCCTTCGGCTTGTGCGCGTCAATATGGGCAATTATTCGGCTGCAGCAAGCCGTGCCGCCCGTACGCCGGCCGCAAGCCCCCTGACGAGCGCTTCGACACCCGGGACCGTCGCTTCCGTTGCCTGGCCTTCTTCGGTCAAGCTCGACGCGATCTGATTGACGATCGCCGTGCCGACGACGACGCCGTCTGCGGATGCGCCGATGGCGCGCGCATGGTCGGCGGTCTTCACCCCGAAGCCGACGCAGACAGGCAAGGGCGTATGCGCCTTGATGCGCGCGACCGCTCCGGCGATCAGCGACGGATCGGGCAGCGCCGAGCCGGTGATCCCGGTCATGGACACGTAATACACGAAACCCGACGTGTTTTCGAGAACCTTGGGCAGGCGGCGATCGTCCGTCGTGGGCGTTGCCAGGCGGATGAAGCTGATGCCCTTCTCAAGTGCAGGAATGCACAGTTCGTCGTCCATTTCCGGCGGCAGGTCCACGACGATCAGGCCGTCGACGCCGGCCTCGAGCGCGTCCTCCAGGAACCGCTCGACGCCATAGATATAGATCGGGTTGTAATAGCCCATCAGCACGATGGGGGTGCGCTGGTCCTCCGCCCGGAAGAGCCGGGCGAGCTCCAGCGTCTTGGCGAGCGACTGCCCGGCCTTCAGCGCGCGCTGGCCGGCGAGCTGGATCGCCGGTCCATCGGCCATCGGGTCGGAAAAAGGCACGCCGAGTTCGATGATGTCGGCACCCGCCTGCCGCAGCGCCTTCATGATCGCCAGCGACGTTTCGAAATCCGGGTCGCCGCCCATGAAATAGGTCACGAGAACCGGGCGCCCCTCGGCCGCCACGTCGGCGAACCGTTGCTCCATGCGTGCGGTCATGATCTTTACTGCCCCATACCGAGAATTTTGCCGACGGTGAAAATGTCCTTGTCGCCGCGACCGGAGAGATTCATCAGGATGATCTCGTCCCTGCCCATCTTCGGCGCGCGCTTGATCACTTCGGCAAGCGCATGGGACGGTTCGAGCGCCGGGATGATGCCTTCGAGCCGCGTCAGCGTCTGAAAGGCCTCGAGCGCCTCATGATCCATGATCGGCACATATTCGACGCGGCCGATGTCGTTCAGCCAGGCATGTTCCGGTCCGATGCCCGGATAATCGAGCCCGGCCGAGATCGAATGGCCTTCCTTGATCTGGCCGTCACCGTCCTGAAGAAGATAGGTGCGGTTGCCGTGGAGCACGCCGGGCGAACCGGCGGTGAGCGAAGCGCAGTGCTCGTCGCCGTCGAGCCCCTTGCCACCCGCTTCCACGCCGACGATCCTAACGCCCTCGTCGTCGAGGAACGAATGGAAGATGCCGATCGCATTGGAACCGCCGCCCACGGCAGCGACCACGAGATCGGGAAGCCGGCCTTCGGCTTCGAGGATCTGCTGCTTGGCTTCCTCACCGATGACTGCCTGGAAGTCGCGCACCATCTCCGGATAGGGATGCGGGCCGGCGGCCGTGCCGATCAGGTAATAAGTGCTGTCGACATTGGTCACCCAGTCGCGCAACGCCTCGTTCATGGCGTCCTTGAGGGTGCCGTTGCCGGCGGTCACCGGCTTCACCTCGGCGCCGAGAAGCTTCATGCGGAAGACGTTCGGCGCCTGCCGCTCCACGTCGGTCGCACCCATATAGACCACGCAGGGCAGGCCGAAGCGCGCCGCGACCGTCGCCGATGCCACGCCGTGCTGGCCGGCGCCGGTTTCCGCGATGATGCGGGTCTTGCCCATGCGCTTGGCGAGCAGGATCTGACCGATGCAATTGTTGATCTTGTGGGAGCCCGTGTGATTGAGCTCCTCGCGCTTGAAATAGATCTTGGCGCCGCCGAGTTCGGCCGTCAGGCGCTCGGCGAAATAGAGCGGGCTCGGCCGGCCGATATAGTGGGTGCCGAGATTTTCGAGCTCTGCCTTGAAGGCCGGATCGTTCTTCGCCCTCGCCCACTCATCCTGGAGATCGAGGATCAGCGGCATCAGCGTCTCGGCGACGAAGCGCCCGCCGAATATGCCGAAACGGCCCTCTTCATCGGGTCCGGACCTGAAGGAGTTCGGTTTAGGCGGTTGATTCACGTCTTGCTCCCTGATCGCGGCCGCTCAAGCTTCCGCCCGGCGGACCGCTTCGAAAAACGCTTCCATGAGCGTCAGATCCTTTATCCCCGGCGCGCTTTCGACTCCGGATGATGTATCGATGGCGCGGGCGCCGGTCAGCGCAAGTGCGTCTTCGATGTTGCTCGCGTTCAATCCACCGGAAAGCATGTAACCGACGCTTCCGTCAAGCGCGTCGAGAAGCCGCCAGTCGAAAGAAATCCCATTGCCGCCCGGCAGATCGGAACCAGCCGGAGGCTTCGCATCCAGGAGAAAACGGTCGACGATGCCCATATAGGGATCAATCCGCTCCAGATCGGAGGCCTCACGGACGGCAAGCGCCTTCATCACCGGAAGACCGTAAAGCGCCTTGATGGCAAGGACCCGCTCCGGGGTCTCCGAGCCGTGAAGCTGGAGGACGTCGGGGGCGAGCGCCGAGACGATCTCGTCGAGACCGTCATTGTCCGCATCGACCGTGACCGCAACGATCTTCGCGCGCCCGCGGGCGCGCGCGGAAAGGCGGCCGGCATCGTCCGGTTCGATGTTGCGGGGGCTCTTGGGAAAGAAGATGAAGCCCACGTGGGAAGCGCCGAGCGCGACGGCACGTTCCACGGCCTCGGCCGTCTTCAAACCACAGATCTTCACTTCCGTTTTCATGGAAAGCGACCTTGCATGAAATGCCGCCCGAGTCGAGCAAAACCGTTGCGCGCCACCGGCCAATCTTAGGAAGAGGGGGTGGCGGGCATCCGGTGTTTTTCGGGCGAACCAAGCCGGCACCCTCCTCCGCCCTTCCTGCACCTTTTCGCCGCAAGCGGAGCGACGGGATAAGCCGCATGCCTTCCAATTTCCCTCTCCTCGCCTGCGGGGTGAGGGGCCCTTCGGCCACGCTCGATCTACCCGAAATCGATCGCGTGCAACATCGTACCGTTGCGCTTGAGCCAGTGCCTGGCGTCCTTCGTTTCCGGGCACAGGCTCTCGCATAGCGCCCAGAAACGCGGCCCATGGTTCATTTCTTGCAGATGGGCGACCTCGTGTGCCGCGAGATAGGCGATCACCTTCGGCGGCGCCATGGCAATCCGCCAGGAAAAGCTCAAATCGCCCTCGGCGGAGCAAGAGCCCCAGCGGCTGCGGGTGTCCTTCAGGCTGAGGGAGCGTGCCCTGCTTCCCGTCCTGCCGGCATAGACGGCGACCAGGCGTTCGAGTTCGCTGCGGGCTTCCTTCTTGAGGTAGTCGGCGATGCGCCGGCGCAGATGCTCCTCGGCACCGCCCACTCTGAGAACCGCCTCCTCGCCGATCACGAGCGCTTCGGTCAAGCCGCGCAGGCGGCCCGTTCTCTCTATGCGGTGCGCGACGCCGCGAACAAGGATGGTGCCGCCGTCCTCGAGCTCGCTTTCGCCGGAAAAGCGGGCAAGCTTGGTCATCAGCCAGCCCTGGTGCCGGGTGAGAAAGGCGCTGACCTCGCGCTCCGGCAGGCCTTCCGGTACGGTGAGCTTCAACGCTCGCCCTCCGGGCTCGATGCGAAGCGTCATCCGCGTCGCGCGCGCATTTTGCCGAATGGTCAGGGGAAGGACCTTGCCGGCGACCTCGATGTCACGGACGACATCAAGGGGCGGTCCACTGCCACGGCGCCGCTTGAGAGATGAAAACATGAGGCCGTTCTAGCCGATTCGCAGGGGACTTGGCAGATGGACGCGCGACATCCGGCGTTTCACATGAAACACCGGATGCCTTGCGGGATCAGCTCGATTCGAAGCCGGCTTCCGGACCGGTGCGGCCGTTCTTGCGTTCGCGCATGAAGCGGTCGAATTCCTCCTGGTCCTTGGCACGACGGAGTTCGCGTACATAGCCGTCGAATTCCTCGCGCATCTCGTCAAGCTTGCGGCGCTCCTCGTCGAGACGGGCAAGTTCCGCTGTCCGCCAGTCGTCGAAGGCGACATTGCCGGTACGATGATGTGCCCAATGTCCCCGGTGGTTCCGTTTGAAGCCGGCACACATGCGATCCACTCCTTCATTGGCGTCCTTCTTGAACGCCCTCAGCTTGTCGCCGAAGAGGATGTAGGCGAGCATTGCCAGGCCGAGCGGCCAGAACACAATGAAACCCAGCACCATCAATGCAATGGTCGCGGGCGTCCAGTCCGGACGGATCAGTGCAGATTGGTTCATCTTCAGGATTCCTCGCAGTCGGCGGGCCGCCCTTCGCGGCCCGATGAAAACGATGTGGGAAAGCCACGCCCCCGGCGCAAGACATTGCATCAAGGAATCGGACAACCCCCTGACTTTCCTCCGGCAAATCGAGCGCTACGACGACTCGCTCAGGCCGATTTGCCACCCTTGATGAGCTGTTTGACCGGCTCCACATGGCGTGAATGCCGGCGCTGGAAGGCGACGATGCGCGGTGCGATCTCGCGGCGGAAGCGCGAACCGTTGAAGACGCCGTAATGGCCCACATCGGGCTGCATATAGTGCTGCCGCATCGAATCGGGAATGCCGGTGCAGATCGTCTGCGCCGCCTTGGTTTGGCCGAGGCCGGAAATATCGTCGTTCTCGCCCTCGACGGTCAGCAGCGCCACGCGCCGGATCGCCGTCGGGTCGACACGCTTGCCGCGGTGCATCATCTCGCCCTTGGGCAGCGCATGTTGCATGAACACCACCTGCACGGTCTGCAGGTAGAACTCCGCGGTCAGATCCATCACCGCGAGATATTCGTCGTAGAAGTCACGGTGCTTTTCGGCCGCGTCGCCATCGTTCTTGACCAGATGGGCGAAGAATTCCTTGTGGGCGATCAGGTGCCGGTCGAGGTTCATCGACATGAAGCCGGAGAGCTGGAGGAAGCCCGGATAGACCATGCGCATGAAGCCGGGCTGCGGCCACGGAACCGGCATGACGACATTGTCGCGGAACCACTCGATCGGCCGTTCCTTCGCAAGCTCGTTGACCGCGGTCGGGTTGATGCGCGTGTCGATCGGCCCGCCCATCAGCGTCATCGTCGACGGTGCGAGGGGATCCTCCGCCGCCTCCATCAGCGCGACGGCCGCCAGAACCGGAACGGCCGGTTGACAGACCCCGATCACATGCGCATCCGGCCCGAGGAAATGCAGCATCTGGATGACGTAGTCGATATAGTCGTCGAGATCGAAGGTTCCCTCGCTCAAGGGAACCATGCGGGCGTCGATCCAGTCGGTGATGTAGACGTCGGAATGGGGCAGCAGTGCTTCCACCGTTCCGCGCAACAGCGTGGCGTAGTGGCCGGACATCGGCGCAACGATCAGGACTTTCGGATCCGGAGTGCGGTCCCTCGGCAGGCTGCGTTCGAAATGGATGAGATTGCAGAACGGCTCCCGCCAGACGATCCTTTCGCGGACCGGCACGGGCTGCCCATCGATCTCGGTTTCCGCAAGGCCGAATTCCGGCTTGCCGTAGCGGCGGGTGGCACGCTCGAAAACTTCCAGTCCTGCGGCCGCGGCGCGTCCGAAATAGGTATGTGAAACCGGATTCATCGGATTGCTGAAGGCCAGCCGCATGGCGTCTGCCGCCGTGCGCCACGGAGCCATCATCGCATGGTTCATCTCATAAAGCTGGTAGAACATGGGCGCGTATCCCTTGTCTCAAATCAACGAAAACGCCGCTCCCAGTCCGACGCCGGAGCGCCTCCTCAGGAAACGGTTGCATCGGTTTCCGTCGGAAGCGTAGTCACGAAGAGTAAGATCGTTTCACCGGGACGGCGAACGATCTAGCTTGCGGTTGTTGGTCTCTGGTGTCCGCAATCGCTGCTACACTAGCATTTTTCTTGTGCAGCGCAACAAACGCGCCCCTCACTTTTTGGGGAAGGACGTCCGCACGGAACGAGGCCTCACCCGTCGCTCACAGCGACAACTGCCTTGACGAGCCCTGACTTGTCGTGAGCCCAGCGGGGAAGATCGCGGACGAGGTCCTCGAGCGTCGTGCGGTGGGTGACGAGCGCCTCGATCGGAACCAGCCCCGCCGCAAGCGACCGAATCACGTGATCGAAATCCCCGCGGGTAGCGTTGCGGCTGGCAACGAGGGACATTTCCCGCTTGTGGAATTCGGGATCCGAGAAACGGATCTCCTCCTTGACCACGCTGACGAAGACGAGCGTGCCGCCATGGGCGACATGGCCAAACGCCCCTTCCATCGACCGGGCGTTGCCGGTGGCGTCGAAGACGACGTCGAAACCCTCCCCGCCCGTCGCCTGCGCGAGCGCCGCATCGTCGCCCGCCAGGATGCCGGGCGAAAAGCCGAGCTTGTCCGTGGCGAAGGCCAGGCGCTCCTCGCTCGTGTCGAGCAGCCGTACGTCGTGGCCGGCAATGCGGGAGAAGACGGCCGTCCCCAGGCCGATCGGTCCGGCACCTATCACCAGCGAACGGTCGCCTCGGCCAGCCGCCGAGCGACGGACGGCATGGGCGCCGATCGCAAGGAACTCGACCGCCGCGGCGGCTTCCGGCGAAAGGCCTTCGGCCGAATAGAGGTTCTGTTCGGGCATGACGATTTCTTCGCAGAAGGCGCCGTCGGTGTGAACGCCGAGGACGCGGATCGCCGTGCAGCAGTTCGGCTTGCCTTTGCGGCAGGCGATGCACTCCCCGCAGGAGATATAGGGGTTAACGACGACGAGCGTCCCCGGCGCGAGCCGGGTGCCGGGGCCCCCTTCGATCACCCTCGCAGAGATCTCGTGGCCCATCACGCGCGGATATTCGAGAAAAGGATGCTTGCCCTCGAAGATATGATAATCGGTGCCGCAGATCCCGACGCGGCTGACGGCAAGGCGCACCGAGCCGGTTGGCGGTGCCTCGGGCCCGCTGCGGGCGATGAGCGCGAGGCGGCCGGGCTCTGAACAGACGACGGCTTTCATGCGGCGCTCCGAAGCTTGCTGGGGACCGGTTGCGGGCAGGCGGCCATCACCGCGCCCCCCGCCGCCGCAACTGGTCGAAATAGACGATCACGATGATCAGCAACCCGGTGATGATGCGCTGCCAGAAGGAATTGACGTTCAGGAGATTGGCACCGTTGTTGATCGTGGCAAGGATGAAGGCGCCGAGCAGCGGACCGTGAACCGAGCCGACCGCGCCGAAAAGGCTCGTGCCGCCGATGACCGACGAAGCGATCGCCTGCAGCTCCCAGCCTTCGGCCTGCGTGGCGTTGCCGATGCCGATGCGCGAGGCGAGCAGAAGCCCGACAAAGGCGGCGCAGGTCGATGACAGGATATAGGCCAGATAGATCGTTCGGTTGACGTTGACGCCGGAAAGACGCGCCGCCTCGCGGTTGGAGCCGACGGCGAAGAGATAGCGGCCGAAGCGGCTCAGATGCAGGAAGACGTAAGCCGGAATTGCAACGACGATCACCATCCAGAAAAGACTGGGAACTCCGAGGAAGTCGGCGCGTGAGAAAGTGGTGAAGGCGTCGTTGGTGATCGAGATGGTCGAACCGTTTGTTATCAGGAGACCGATGCCGCGAAGCGAGGTCAGCGTCGCAAGCGTGATGATGAAGGGCGGCAGCCCCATGCGGACGATGCCGAAGGCATGGAAGGCGCCGATCAGCACGCCGATCGCCAGCGTCGCGATGATCGCGAGCCAGAGCGGAACCCCCGCCGCGAGCAGCCAGGCGACGATGACGCTGGTGAAACCGACGACGGCTCCGACCGAAAGGTCGATGCCGGCCGTGATGATGACGAAGGTCTGGCCTACGGCGAGAATCGCGGTCATCGCCCCCTGGCGCAGGAGGTTGCTGATGTTGTTGGGCGTCCAGAAGGCATTGGTCGCCAGGCCCAGGAGCAGCCAGAGGACGACCAGCAATCCCACGAGCGTAAGACCGAACAGGATGCTGACGCCTTTCTTCGGCGTCGGTCCCGCGCTTTCAACCGTTTCCACACTCATCGCTTCCTCCCTGCGTCCTTCCTCATCCGGCTCTCAGGCATTGATCGCCTGCGCCAGCACTTCCTCATGGCTTGCGGCTCGGTAGTCGTGGCTTGCCACAAGCCGCCCCTGCCGGAACACATGCAGGCGATCGGCCAGCTCATAGACCTCCGGCAGGTAGGAGGAGATCAGGATGATCCCTGCCCCCTTCTCCAGAAGCCGCGCAAACAGCCGGTAGATTTCCGCCTTGGTGCCGACATCGACGCCCACGGTCGGCTCGTCGAAGATGAAGAGCTTCGCGCCGTGGCTCAGCCATCTACCGATCACGATCTTCTGCTGGTTGCCGCCGGACATGGCGGAGGCAAGCACGCGCCGCGACGGCGTCTTGATTTTCAGATCCCGGATCTGACGCTCGGCATTGGAGGCCTCCTGCGCGCGGTTGATCGTCAAGCCGCGCGTCAGCCTTTTGAAAACAGGCAAGTTGATGTTGACGCCGATCGGCAGGTTGAGGCACAGGCCCTGATCGCGGCGACTCTCCGGCGCGAGAGCGATCCCCAGGTCCATGGCCTTGCGCTCATTGGCTATCGCGACCTTTCGGCCCTGCCAGAAGATCTCTCCTTCGCTCACCGTGTTGCGCCCGTAAAGTCCGAGCGCGAATTCGCTGCGGCCGGCACCGATCAGTCCGTAGAGCCCGACGATCTCACCCGCCCTGACCGAGAGCGATATGTCGCGGAAACCGGGACCGGAGAGCCCGCGCGTCTCGACGATCATCTCGCCCGGCTGGAAACGTTCCTTGTGGTAGATCTGTTCGATCGTGCGGTTGATCATCAGAGTGATGAGCTCGGCCTCGTTCGTCTCGGAAATCGCGCGCGTGCCGACATGCGTGCCGTCGCGAAGCACCGAGACGCGGTCCGCGAGCTCGAACACTTCTTCCAGCCTGTGGCTGATATAGACGATCGTGACGCCCTCGCCCTGCAGCCGGCGGATCAGGCGGAAAAGCTGCGCCGATTCCTGTCGCGTGAGATAGGCCGTGGGCTCGTCGAAGATGAGGAACTGCGTGCCACGCATGGCCGCACGAGCAGTGGCGACCAGCTGCTGCTGGCCAATCGTCAGACTGCCGAGTTCGGCATTGGCGGGCAGGTTGAATCCGAGATCGTCAAGCACGCCCTGGGCCGCGCCGGTCATCGCGCGCTTGCGCATCAGCCCGCGCCGGTTCATCTCGTCGCCCAGGAACATGTTCGCCGCGACGCTCAGATGCGGGCAAAGCACCACCTCCTGGTGAACCGCGTTGATGCCGCGGGCGATCGCTTCGTTGGGCGTGGCCAGGTCGACTGTCTCGCCGCACCAGCGGATTTCTCCGGCACTGCGGGCAATGACCCCGGTCAGGAGCTTGATCAGCGTCGATTTGCCGGCACCGTTCTCGCCGACGATCGCGTGGATTTCGCCGGATAGAAAGGTCATGGTCGCGGGCTTCAAAGCCTCGACCGCGCCGTAGTTTTTCTGCAGGCCGCGGAGTTCCAGGATGGGCTCGCCCTTTGGAACCGGATGGGCGCCCGCCGCCCTCACCTGTTCGTCATGGCGATGGCTGACCTCTTGAAGCCCTATCATGGCATTGTCCTCCACTTCCGGGATCGCAGCGGCCGATTCCCTTCGGCCGTTGCACTGTTCTCCTGAAGGCGATGCGCAGCGCCGGTCCTACGGCGCCGCGCAATCGCGCTCTTCAGTTGACCTTCGGATTCAAAAGCGCGTCGATCTTCGGCTCGCTCATATTGGCCTTGGTGACCAGATTCGCGCCGGTATCGACATTGGCTTCGACCTTCTCGCCCTTGGAGACCGCAAGAGCCGTCTTCACGCCGTCATAGCCCATGCGGTAGGGGTCCTGGACGACGAGGCCCGCCAGCACGCCTTCCTTGAGGAAGCCCACGGTCTTGTCGTCGCTGTCGAAGCCGATCACCTTGATCTTGTCGCCGAGCTTGTTCTCGGCGATCGCCTGGCCGACGCCCTGCGCCATGATCAGGTTCGAGGCGAAAACGCCGACGAGGTTGGGATTGGCGGTGATCAGATCGGTCATGATGTTGAGACCGGTCGTCGCCTGACCGTCGGCATATTTGTCGGCAACCACTTTCAGGCCCGGATATTTCGTCTTGACCTGATCGAGAAAGCCTTCGCGGCGCTGGTCGAGCGAGCCGACACCCGGCAGGCTGGTGATGATCGCGATCTCGCCCTCTTCCTTGCCGGTCGCCTCCTTGATGGCGGCGGCAAGACCGTCGGCGGCTATGCGTCCGCCCTGGACGTTGTCCGTGGTCAGGAACGAGGTGAAGGCCTTCGAATCCGCCCCGGAATCGATGCCGATCACCGGAACCGATTTGGCGGCCTCGTCGACGGGCTTGCCGAGCGCCTTGAACTCCGTCGGCGCGATCACGACCGCGGCCGGCGCGCCCGCAACGGCGTTTTCCAGGATGGTGATCTGGCCGTTGATGTCGGATTCCGACTGGGCGCCGAGCTCCGGCACGTTGACACCGAGATCCTTGCCGGCGGCGCGCGCTCCCGCAAGCACGATCTGCCAGTAGAAGGAGGTGGTGTCCTTGACGATGATGGGGATGGTGACGTCCTGCGCGAAAGAGGTCGCGGGGACCATTGCGGCGACGAAAGCGGCGCCGGCCAGGGCATTGAAGGCACGGCGTGAAAGAATGCGCTTGGCTATGCTCATCGGGTTCTCCTCAGTTACACCTTGTTCCGTTATCGACCGGGTCGCCAGGTGCATGCGGCCCGGTTGCTTATGGAGAGTGGCGGCCGCCCTCGAGGGCGGCGAAGCATCAGGCCCTTACCGCCTCCGGCCCCAGCTCGGGCGCGACAAGCGTATGGGGTTCGAAGGCCGCGTAATCTTCCGGCGCGATCCCGTAACGGGTCAGTTCCATGTTCCGTTTCAGGCTCGACGGTTTGGCGGTTCCGAGCAGCACCGAGGCGACGTTGGGATTGGCCAGCGGGAACTGCAGGGCCGGGGCGGCCAGCGGCATGGCGCGCTGCCCGGCGATGGCTTCCATCGCCGCGACCTTGGCGCGCACCTCGTCGGTCGCCGGCATGTAATCGAAATGCGCTCCCTCGACCGGACCGGTCGCGAGAATGCCGGAATTGAACACGCCGCCGACGACCAGCGAGGTGTGTTTCTTCGCGCAGAGCGGCAGGAGCTCGGCGACCGCGGAGCGGTCCAGGAGCGTATAGCGGCCGGCAAGCAGGATGCAGTCGATGTCGGCCTGGCGCATGACGTCGAGGCAGACCGGCACCTCGTTGACGCCGAGACCGTAGGCGGAAATGACGCCGCTCGATTTCAGCTCCTCGAGTGCTTTCAGGCCGGAATCCAGAAGCTGCCGCAGGTGGACGGCGTTTTTCGCCGCGCCATGCGTGTAGCCGCCAATGTCGTGGACATAAAGAATATCGATGCGGTTGAGACCGAGACGGGCATAACTCATCTCGACCGACCGCATGATCGCGTCGTAGCCGTAGTCATAGGTGACGTCGAAGTTCAGCGGCTTGACGTAGGAAAAGTCAGGGACCTGGTTCTCGGGCACCGGGTGAAGCAGGCGACCGACCTTCGTCGACAGCACGAAGCTGTCGCGCGGCTTGTCGCGCAGGAAGTCGCCGACCCGCCGCTCGGCAAGGCCAAGGCCATAGAACGGCGCCGTATCGAAATAGCGGATACCCGCTTCCCAAGCGGCGTCGAGCGTCGCCATCGCCGCTTCGCGGGTGCATTCCCGATAGAGACCGCCCAGTCCCGCTGTGCCGAAACTGTATTCCGTCACCGCAAGCGCGGTCCGGCCTATCCTTCTCGTCTGCATTCCTTGTTTTCCTCCCCCAAGGATTGCCCCCTTACATGCGTCTCGCTTCGCCCCTCAGCCTTAAAGCGTCGCCCCCAGATGCCAGGGCACGAATTCGTTGTCGCCGTAGCCGAAAAGCTCGCTCTTGGTCTTTCGGCCCGAGGCGGTCTCTATGATGAGCTCGAAAATCCCCCGGCCGAGATCGGCGATCGTCGCTTCACCCCAGGCGATGACGCCGCAGTCGATGTCCATGTCCTCTTCCATGGCCCGATAGAGCGCCGTGTTGCTGGTGAGCTTGATCGACGGCGCCGGCCGACAGCCGAAACAGCTGCCGCGGCCGGTGGTGAACGCGATCACATTGGCGCCGCCGGCGACCTGGCCGGTGGCCGAAACCGGATCGTAGCCGGGCGTGTCCATGAAGACCAGTCCGGGCTCCGTCACGCGCTCGGCGTAATTGTAGACGGCCGTCAACGGCGAGCGGCCGCCCTTGGCGACGGCGCCCAGCGATTTCTCGAGAATCGTTGTCAGGCCGCCCCGCTTGTTACCCGGCGAAGGATTATTGTCGAGCGACGCTCCATGCATCGCCACATAGTCCTCCCACCAGGCGATCAGGCCGTCGAGCTTGACCGCGACCGTCTCGTTTACCGCACGGCTGCGCAGGAGATGCTCGGCTCCATAGATCTCGGAGGTCTCGGAAAGGATCGCCGTGCCGCCGGCGGCGGCGAGTATGTCGACCGCCGCGCCGAGCGCCGGATTGGCGGTGATGCCGGAAAGCCCGTCCGAACCGCCGCATTGCAGCCCCACGATGATCTCGCTGACCGGGATCGGCACGCGCCTGGCGGCCGCGACTTCCTTGGCGATCTCGTCGAGAATGCCGAGCGCGCGCTCGACGGAACGGCGCGAGCCGCCGGCCTCCTGGATGTTGAAATGCCGCTTCTCGGCGCCGGCGCCGCTCTGGCCGTAGAGCGTCAGCTGATTGACCTCGCAGCCGAGCCCGACCATCAGCACGCCGCCGAAATTCGCGTGACGCGCATAGCCGGCGAGCGTCCGGTGCAGGTTCTTCATGCCGTCGCCCGTGGACGACATGCCGCATCCCTGGTCGTGGACGATCGGCACGAAACCGTCGATGCCTTCATATTTCGGCAGAATGCGCCTGTTCGCCTCGTCGGCGATCGCGCGACAGACCGTGGTGGAACAGTTCACGCTGGCGACGATGCCGATATAGTTGCGCGTTGCGGCCCGGCCGTCCGCCCGTCGATAGCCGAGGAACGTGCGCGCTTTGTCCGCCTCGCTGGCAGCCTCCGGCGGAACGGCGGCACCAATGGCGAGCCGACCCTGATCGAAGGCAAGGTTATGCGAATGAACGTGCTCGCCGGGCGCGATAGGGGACGTGGCGCGGCCGATCGCCTGGCCGTATTTGACCACCGGCTCACCGACGTCGATCCTGCGGATCGCGGCCTTGTGGCCCGGCTCGATGCGCGCGACCGCCGACACGCCGCCGGCCAGCCGGTCGCCCGGCGCAATCGCAGCGGTGGCGACGACGACGTTATCGTCCGGCGAAAGAAGGATCGAAGACGGTGCGGGCAAATCAAGCTCCTCCCGAACGGTTCCCCACATGTGAAAACACTGGTTCTGTCTTTTATCTACAATAGACAGATGTTCGTCAATGGCTATTATGGGCCCATTGCGGCCGTCGCGGAACGGGAGCCTCGACGTGCCGACACGAGAAACCCGAACCGGGCCGGATCCTCGCCATGGCGAAGCAGAACACCGTTTTCAAGGATGCCTTCAACCGCTGCCTGGAGCTGTTCGCGGAGACTTCGACGCTTCCCTCCGAACCGGAGCTCGGGCAGGCGCTCGGCGTCAGCCGCACGACCGTGCGCGCCATCCTGACGCGCTGCGAGGAACTGAGCCTCATCGCCTGGGACAAGCGCAGCAAGACGGTGCTGAGAAGACCTGAGCCCTCGGACTACTTCCCGACCGCCGAGACCGATTCGCTGGCCGAAAGGATCGAGCGGAGCTTCATGCGCCGGATTCTGGCTGGCGGCGCCGAGCCCGGCATGCAGATCAACGAGCTCGAGCTTGCCCGCGAGATCGGTGCCGGAACGACCAGCGTGCGGGAGTTCCTGATCCGCTTCAGCCGTTTCGGGCTGATCGAAAAACGGCCGAACAGCCATTGGGTCCTCAAGGGGTTCACGCGCGAATTCGCACTCGAACTGACGGAAGTGAGGGAGATGTTCGAGCTGCGCTCCGCCGCTCGCTTCGTCTCCCTTCCAGACCAGGACCCGGCCTGGGAGGAGCTGAAGAAGATCGAGGCGGTGCATCGGGAAATTCTCGCCGACATCGACAAGCGCTACAGCGAATTTTCCGAACTCGACGAGCGCCTCCACCTGCTGGTGCACAAATCGTCCAGCAACCGCTTCATCATCGACTTCTACGATGTCATCGCCATCGTCTTTCACTATCACTACCAGTGGAACAAGGCGAATGCGCGGGAGCGCAACGCCCGGGCGCTGGAGGAGCATCTCGACTATATCGCCGCGCTGCAATCGCGCGATCCCACGCTCGCCGAACAGGCCTGCCGGCGACACCTGAAATCGGCGCGGGAGACGCTGCTCCAGTCGATTCCGTAGGTCACGATGACTGGAGCGTTTCCAGGAAATGTGTG
The DNA here is from genome assembly GCF_036245905.1 of Sinorhizobium sp. KGO-5. NCBI lineage: Bacteria > Pseudomonadati > Pseudomonadota > Alphaproteobacteria > Hyphomicrobiales > Rhizobiaceae > Sinorhizobium > Sinorhizobium sp. KGO-5. The sequence continues at coordinate 159 of NZ_BDIZ01000001.1, read as the reverse complement.
TGACGGTTTTCCGTTCGCCGCTTGTTTGATCGCCTCATCCCTTATGTGGACGGCTCCCCCTTGCAAGTGTTTTTTGCAGATTTTTTGATCGGATCGCTTGCTTCCATATGTTCGGCCTTTCGGTGTGGCCGCACAGGGCCACTGGCCAAGATGGTTTCC